>JAFZWF010000023.1 GCA_017617435.1 Bacilli bacterium | reverse complement strand
TTACATCAGGGTTTGGAGATAGACTTAAAGTAATTGATGATGATGCATTATCAGTTGGGAATGCCCACTTAGCAACAGATATTGTTCCGCTTCCACTAACTTGTGATGTATATTTAGCGTAAGTTCCTGCTACATATCTAATTGATACTCCTACTAATAGAAGAAGTACAATTGATAAATACATTGTGATATTCTTTTTACCTTTCATATTTTTTCCACCTTTCTTATTATTTATTTTCATACTAATTATCACCTTTCTTTATTTTTGGTTTTGCTTTTGACTTCGCTGCAGCACTTGATTTTAGCTTTGTCGAAGCACTTGTCTTCGATTTTGTTGAAGTTCCTTGTTTAGTTCTTGCTGTAGTACTTTTCTTTACGGTTGATTTTGGTTTTGTAGCTTTTAATTCTTTTTTTACAACAATTTTTTCTTCAACTTGATCAACTTGAGTTTTTTCTTCAACGGTTTCAACAACTTCATCAACTTTTTCTTTCATCTTTGGTTGTTCAGTTGCTTTTTCTCTTGCTTTTTTAAATTCATTAAATGCTTTTAATTCTTCTTCATCTTTTATTATCATGTCTTCAGATATTTCCCCAGAACTCATGAAGTAAATAAAGATACAAATTATTAAAATTGTAAGCATTAGAATTGTAAATCCCATTGGTTCTTGTACAAAGATTATAAAATTACCAATCTTTGCTATTTTTGATACATACTTACCTTCAACTAAATTATCACATGTTATATCTTCATCTGAAGTATTATTGTTATCACCTTTAGTTTCATAACAAACTCTATTTTTAGATTCCATAATATTTTTAATTCTATGTGTTGTTACTGTATTATCAGAGTTTCTAAATGCAATAACATCTCCAACAGTTAATGTGTTGGTATCTACTTTTTTAACAAATATCAAGTCGCCCTTATTAATCTTTGGTTCCATAGAACCAGACATTACTACAAAAGGTTTATAACCAAATATACTTGGTACTTTGTTAGGACTTGATTTCGCCTGAATCATTATGTAGATATTAAATAATAAAATAATTGAAAGTAGTGAAATAAAGAATATTTTTAAGCAACTTAAAAAAATACTTTTCTTTCCCTTTTCCATAAAACACTCCTTTCTATCAAAAAAGGCAATTATTTTATTAGTCGATTACCCGTAAATCAGCAATCTACTATACATATAATATATCATATTATAAGACATTTTTCGACATTTTTTTACATGATTAACAACATTTTTTGTAAATAAAAATAAGGCTTTTTAGTGCCTTATTCTTTTAAAGTTTATCTACTTCTTTTATGATCTAATTTGTTTAGTTTTTCTGCAAATGTAATTGCAAGTATTCCAATTTTTTCTTTTTCATCAATTCTTTTAGAACAATGAAGGCTTCTTTTATCCCAAATAGCATCATCTAAATTATCTGCAGCATAGAAAAATTCAAATATTTCTTTTCCTCTAAATTCTGCAAGAGCAAATAAAGCTGATGCTTCCATATCAACACATATGCATCCTTGTTCTTTTCTTCTTTTCATTTTATCTTTAGTTTCTCTATATATAGCATCAGTTGTCCATGTTTTACCTAAAGTATAACTATAATTATGTTCTTCAAGTAAAGAAATGAATTCACTTATATATTTTGGATTTGTAACTATTTCATCTGTTGATTCTTTATAGTGATAACTTACACCTTCATCTCTCATAGCTGATGTTGGAATAATAATTGCTAAATCATCTATTTCTTTACTTAATACTCCACAAGTACCAAAAGTAATTATTCGCTCAACACCTTGAGCAAATACTTCTTCGTATTCAGCAACTGAAGATGGTGCAGTAACACATGATGTAAAAAGTGCTATATCAGTTCCGTTAAAATTAATTTTATAAATTGGAAAGTATCCATTAGCGTTATGCGTAAATGATATTTTTTCACCTTCATATTTTTTTACTAGTTTTTCTAATAACTCTGCAGAAAAACATGTTACAGCCGTTTTAGGCATGCCTGCTATTTTTTCTTCAAAATCGCTTGGATTAATAATTGCTGTTTTAGATTTATCAAACTCTTCTAATAACATAATAAATTACTCCTTTGTTTATTATATACTAGTATCTTTTAAAGCCCATTCTTTCTTTTGCAAGTTCATATTTTGCTTTAGCAATTTTAGATGATTTATCTTTACCACTATCAAGTATTTCATCTATTATACCTGATGAAATAATACTATTATATTTGTCTTGAATTGTTTTTAGAAGTTCAACAACTGCATCAGCAACTTTAGATTTAAATGTTCCATAGTTACATCCTTCAAACTCTTTTTCTATTTCTTTAATAGATTTATTTGTAATAGATGAATAGATATTAATTAAGTTTGATATACCAGGCTTATTTTCTGGGTCAAATCTAACAATAGTTTCACTATCTGTAGTTGCTCCCATAATTTTCTTTCTTGCAACTTCTAAATCATCAAGCAGTGTAATAATACCTTTTGGATTTTCAGTTGATTTACTCATTTTTTTAGTTGGATCAACTAAGTCTAGAATTTTTGTTCCCGTTTCTGTAATAAGAGGTTCAGGAATTTTAAACGTCTTTCCATACTTATTGTTAAATCTTATAGCTATATCTCTTGTTATTTCTACATGCTGTTTTTGATCTATACCAACAGGAACATAATCAGCATCATATAATAAAATATCCGCAGCCATTAAAACAGGATATGTTAAAAGACCTACAGTAAAGTTTTGATTTTTTAAACTTTTTTCTTTAAATTGATGCATTCTAGAAAGTTCTCCGAAGTATGAATTACACTCAAGTATCCAAGCAAGATTAGTGTGGTATAAATTTTCTGATTGAATAAAAATTGTATTTCTATTTGGATCAATACCGCATGCTAAATAAAGAGCTATTAAATCTCTTGTTTTTTTAGATAAAGTATCTTTATCTTGTGGAATAGTAATTGAGTGTAGATCAGCAACAAAAATATATGAATCATATTTTTCTTGATACTCTACCATTTGTTTAATTGCTCCAATGTAGTTACCTAAATGGATTATTCCAGTAGGTTGAAGCCCTGTTAATACTCTTTTTTTATCTTCCATAATAAATTTTCCTTTCTTTAAAAAGTATTTATTTAGATATACATATATTATCACTTACTATTATAGTATATATTTAATATTAAAAAAACTTATCCAAAGAAAAATTGGATAAGTTTTACATTACTTATTTTTAATGCCACCAAAATTCATATACTATCATATACGTTCTTTATAACGGAAGAAGTCCGTTTTTCCATACTATATTTCTGGAAAACTCTCATTAGTCCATTCATTACTATAATATTTAAAATGTTTTCACCAATTACATTTCTCTCTAAAAATATTTGTTTAGTAATTACTACTCTAAATCATAGATTTATTTGTGGTAGATATAAAATATATCTACCACTAAAATATTACAAAACACTTAATATGTCAAATATTTTGTGTTTTTCTTATCTTTCTCTTTCTTTTTCTATAACTTTCTCTAAAAAGATTTTTTTATCAAAACCACCACGTTTTGATCTTTTTTCATCTGCTATTTTTATTATTTCATCAAGTGTTTTATTTTCTAGTTTAGATAGCGCTCTTATTACTTCTATCATATCAGATAGTTCTTCACATCTATCATAACCACTTGATGAAACAACTTCTTTATATTCTTCATATAGTTTTTCTTCTAAAGCCTTTTTATATTCTTCATCATTTAACACTTTGGTAACAGGTGTTTCCTCTTTAGATAATATAATATCAGGTATACTATCTCTTACTAATTTCTTATATATTCTTTCCATTAAATTTATATCCTTAACAATATAATAAAAAAGAAAACACTAAGTGTCAAACACTTAGTGTTTTAAAGTTTATTAAGATGTTCTAGTTCTAGATTGACCTTGTTCTTCAACTCCATTAGTATAAGCCATACTAAAGTCAATTTTTGCAACCTCTTTAATATAGTGGTCATATTCATCTACATTAATGCCTGCATTAACTAGATCTTCTGTTGTTATAGGATTAAATAAATTTTCAACATTTTTATAACAATCTTGATATTGAAGATCTTCCATTAAAGCATTATATTTTTCTTCTGTAGGAAGTAGTACATTTCTACCATCAGCAGTTCTACCTTGATCAATTCCTATATTTTCAGTTTGTCCAGTTGTAGGGTTAGTAAAATGGCTGAAACCATATACCATACCTGCTCTTTGATGGTTATATCTCCATGCTGAAAGAAACACTAATTTACGAACATAATCGTCAGGATTATTAACTTTCAATCTATCATGCAAATTATCAAAACTTGTTGCTTGATAAACTGCTACAGCAACATTTCTGTCATCACTTATTACTTCATTATGAGATTTACTTTCTGCTTCTTTTATTAAATCTGAAAAATTGGCTTCAAAAAAACTATATGGTATTTCATCAATATATAACCTTAATCCCATTTCTTTTAATATGTAAAGTGCAATTGATCTCTCAAAATTGTAACAATCATAATACTGAGGATATTCTTCCTTTTGATCTTTGTGTCTATAATAGCAGGTAGGTCCTGTTTCTTCATAATAATCTTGTAGATAATTAACTTCATACATTTTAATATCTTCCATATTTAAGTATGTATCTAATTCTCTTTGATATACTGGATTATCAAAACCAAATTCTATACCTAGAAATTCAAAACTATTATACTTCGTAAAATTAGCTATATGATCATTAGATGTCATTTTATAGTTTATTTTAGGATAACTCATAACCTCATCTAAATAATCAATATATCCAGTTGGTTTGGAACTTTCCGCGATTGTATCAGATGTAGATTCTGATACATTTGCTGTAACACTTGTAGTTTCATATTTTGATGGTGTTGTTGAAGGTTCATAAGAAAACTCTGATGTAGTTGTTTGATTATTAATTTCTTGTGATAATATTGATTCAAGTTCTGGACATCCCGTTAATGTGATAGCTAGTACTAGTGAAGCTGCTGTTAATATAACTTTTTTAGTTTTAAAATTAAATTTTTTTTCCATGATTAATTCCTCCTATATTTATTGGCAACATACACATTTATGTGCACCTTGGTTTGCATGACCTACATAAGTATTTAAAGTATTATACTCACAACGAGTTTTTTTAATTCGATATGCCGCACCTAAATCATCTACATATCTTTCTACATAATATCTATAGTAATTACTTGTATTAGCATGACATACTAAGCTTGATGACCACGAACAATTAACGTTGTAATAAACATTTCCGCTGTGTGAGTATTCGTTATAATATATTTTATTAGCACTTGCAAACCACATATTAATAGCACCACCGTTGTTTAAATAAGCTTGAGCTGCGCTTTCAGAACCAAATCCATCTTTAACTACATATGAACTACCATCATGACATCCGTACAAAATGCTTGTACTATCGTCACCTGTTGTTCCAATACCTGAATCATTAATTGTAGGACAGTGTGCACCACAAGTATATGCTACAAACGGTTTACCATTATCACCCATAATTGGTCGACATACATTACCTCCAGAACCGCCAGGGTCTGAAGAAGATCCAGAAGTTATATTTATTGTGTAAGTAGTATTACTTACATTACTTACTTTATCTGTACAACTATGAGTAATTGTATGTGTTCCAGTTGATGATATAGTATAAGTTATTTGATCTTTAGTATTTGCATTTACATATGCACCTACTGCAGTATTTCCATCTTTAATAGAACTTGTACTTATACCAGAGTGGTCATCAGTACATGAGAATGTAAATTTAGTACCTGATGGATAAGATCCATCACTCTTCGGATTTTTATCAAAAGTCATTGATGAAACAGGAACTTCTTTATCTATTGCAAGTACGTGATTGTTCCATACTGTACCATCAGTACAATTAAATGCATTATTTCCTTCAGAAGCAGAACTTCTTGCACAGTAACGAACACTTTGGTTACCTGCGTTATCAGTTGCATAAATACCAAATCCTGTTAGTCCAGTTGTATCAAGATTTACTGATTCAGTAACTGTTCCATCACTATTAACACTAGGATTATTAACTGTTTTTACATCAAATGAACCAGTTGTAAATAATAGTTTTTTAATTCCGCTTTGACTTGAATCTGTACAATTTGAAACAAATAATAAATCTTGTCCACTCCAGTTAGGGCTATTAACGCTAGATGTATAATATGCATAAATTGAATTTCTTAAAATGTATGGTTTACAAGTAGGTTTAGTTGTATCAATCTTATCAATAACATATTGAGTACGACAGTTATTTAATTTATCACATACTCTATATTCAACTTTTCTTTGACCACCAGATGTTATAGACCATCCATAGTTATTAGTGTATGTTGTATTATTAGTTATTGTATAGTAAGTTTCATGACCTAGATCATTCATACTTGAATAATTTCCAGCATCATTATATCTATATCTTAAGTTATTGCTTGATGCAAGACCTACACCTGTATCATAACCTTTTACAGTATATACATGACCTTTATTGTTCCAGTCATATGTAACACTTCCTGTGTTATATAAATCTTTAATTGCAGTGTTACCACTACTATATGGACTATTATAAATATAAATATGTAAGTCAGGTGCTGTTGTATCTCTTTTTATAGTAATACTACATTTACCTGTTCTACCAGCTTTATCTTTAACATATCCATAGTAAGTAGTTCCGTTAGTATCTCCATCAACAGTAACAGAAGTTGAACTTGATCCAGTAATACTTGATGCTGCTAAATTACTATTTGTTGAAATAGCATATTTATCAATTTCACTTGTTGCATCTGCTGCTGTTTTAAATGTGATAACAACGTCAGATTTGTACCAACCATCTACACCACTTACTTGTGTACCACTAGCTTGTAGTTCACAAGTTGGATTGTTAATATCTACTTTAATTGTTTTTCCACAATAAGTAACATTTCCTGCTTTATCAATAACGCTTCCCCAGAATGTATTACTTGCTGTGCTATTTGAAACAGTTAAAGAGTCTTTATTATTAGTGCTTGTTGGAACTGTCTTACTCCATGCAATTGTATTATAAAGTAAACCTGATCCTGGGCTATCTGCTTTAGCACTAAATGAAAGTTCAACAGATTTATTATACCATCCATTATAATCTGCAGCCCTATCAGCTTGAAGTGTACATGTTGGTGGAACTGTGTCAACATTAGCTCTATATGTTATTGCAGTACAATTACATGCATAATCACATACAGTTTCAATTGCTTTTCTTTGACCATCTGATCCAGATCCAAAACCAAGTGAAGTAGTTGTAGATGTTTTATCTAAGTTATCATTTGTATTACTTGGTGTTGTGTTCATATCTGATACAGATGTGTAATTATCTTTAGCATTTAAGTATCTTACTCTTGATTTAAGTTTACTTGTTGGATCAGAGTAATCTGATAAAAACATTACTCCATCTTTCTTCCATCCATTAATTGTCATAGATGCAGAAGTTTTATTAATAACAGACATATTAGATATTGTTGTTGCATTTGCATAATCACTTACATGATCTGAATATGCTCCAATATAATCATATGCTCTTACGTCTGCTCTTGGTGGAGTTTTATCCATTTTTATAGTTATAGAGTTAGTACATTTTGCAATATTACCTGCATTATCTTGTACATAACCGTAGAATGTTGTACCTGTTGTTTCTGATGTAACATTATATGTTGAAATACTATCACCAGTAATAGATGTTAAATTACTATTTGATGTTATATAATATTTAGCAATTTTTTGGTTATCAGAAGTATTGGCACTATCAAATGAAATAGTTACATCGTTATTGTACCAACCGTTACAATCAGTACTTCTACTTACCTTTAACTTACATTTTGGTGACTCTGTATCTATAGCAGCTTTCATATTTAATACTGCTACGTTACCTGCTTTATCAGTAACTTTTTCTTGAATCCATCTTAAACCATTAGATGAATCACTATAAATAGCTGCACTTGTTGTTAATGTTTTTTTGTTATTATTATAGCTATCTGTATTACTTGCTGTTGTCTTAAGCGAGTTATAACTTGAGTAATCTTTTGCAGTATTAAAGTACCTTAATCTTGAAACTATTTCACTTTCATTTTCAGTATAAAGGTTAACAAACATTACACCATCTTTTTTCCATCCACTAACTGTGAAGTTAGCTGGTGAATCAACAGATGTATTATTATATGTTGTTGGTCCTTTATATGCAGTTACATTAGAATAATTATTTGTTGTTGCATTATAATCTCCGCTATAAGGATAAGCTGTTGCTTTTATAACTGGAGGTATTTTATCAATGTAATCAGTAAATGTTACTTCTTTACAGTTACCTGCTTTATCACAAACTTCAAATGCACCTTTTCTCTTACCACCTGATGTTAAATTAGAGTTAACTGTTGATAGTGTAGAAGTCATATTTGAATTATTGCACTGCTGATTTGTGCTACATGTTGCAGTATAAACTGTTGAAGTACTTGAAATATCATTTTCTGCTGAGTAATTTCCACCAGCATTATATTTCCACTTAACTGTTTTAACACCACTTTGATTATCAGTTGGAGTAACTAAGAAATAATGTCCTTTATTATTCCAATCAATATCAAAGTTACCAGATGTATTTTTTACAGTTGATTGAGATGAATATTTACAATATGTTCCAGTACAATCACCGTTTGATGTTGGAGCACCTTTGTAAACATATGCTTTAACATTAACTGATGGTTTAGATTTATCAATTAAATCTTCAGATATAATTGATGCCTTATTACCAGCCATATCTTCTACAATAACCATCTGAGCTCTGTTACCAGCTGATGATAATGGATTTGTAGTTGTTTGTTCGGTTTTTTCACCGTTATATGGTTTTACAGCAGTAGCACTTACAGAGAAAGTTCCTGTTTGTGCGTCATAAGTATTAAAGTCATAGTAATTAGAATTTTCTAATTTACCATAAGAGGCATTATTATTTACATAGATTTCTCTACTTGCAAGACCACTATCTACATCTTGATAATAATATCTAAAGTAGTGTCCATCATTATTCCAGTCATGAGTAACTTTAGTAGAAACTCTATTTTTTATTGGATTATTATAATCTGGACTTCCATTATTATATGCAAATGAGCTTTGTTTAATAACTGGTGGTGTGTTATCAAGAAGTACATTTACTTCCTGATCGCAAGTTCTTTGGTTACCAGCTTTATCTTTAATTACAGTATTAAATTTATATTTTTCTAGTGTAGGAGTACTATTATATACTGTTCCACTATTTATATTCTTACCAACTAAATATGATGATCCACTATAATCTTCATCACAACCACTGTGTGTATCAGAACATGTAGCTTTTAAATTAATATAACCTCTAGACCATTCAGTTCTGTTTGTTGGTGAATATTTACAATCTGGTTTTTTACTATCAATTTTTAAATTTATACTACAAACAACATTTGTATAGTTAGTAATATTTGTTCTAACGTAACCATAATATGTTACACCTTCAGAATCTGTATTCGTAGTAATTGTTTTTACTTTATTAGCTTCAGTATTTGAATCGTATCCTGCAGTTGTAGAATTTGTTATTCTAACTCCAGTAACAGCAGAATTATCTGCTCCAATTATTGTAAGTTGAATTTTAACTGAACTACTTGTATACCACTCGCCATTTCCTAAAGTACCTTCAACAACATCCAAACTACATGCAACACCGTCAGTAATAGGTGTTTTACCTAATGCGGTAGTTTCGTTTCCTGCATGGTCTTGAACGTACATTTTATAGATACGTTTACCTTTTGAAGTAATTGGTAACCAATAATTATTTGGAGTACGCATTTCTAAAGTTGTATAGTATTTAGGATTTGGATTAGATTCACTATTTGGTGCTAATGTATAACTTGTGTTCCATGATGTCAAATTGTTTGGTTCATTATAGCTTCTTTCAATCATGTGAACACCACTTTGATTATCTACAGCGCTAAATCTAAACATTGTACCTTTAGTATTCCATCCTACCTGAAGATTTCCGGTACCTTGAATATCAACTGGTCCTCCAATTACAGGTTGATTTGTTGCAAAATAGTTACATGATACACCTGATTGAGGCGTTGATGGACATGTACTTATTGATGATGAAAATCCACCTTTATAATCAAAAGCAGATAAATTAACTATAGGTGGTGTTTTATCAACGTTATCTTTAATTAAAGATGTTCTACAGTTACCTGCATCATCACATAAAGTAAACTGAACTAATCTTTTACCTTCATAATTAACACCAAAGTTATTTGTTGTTTCAACACCGTCAGTTACATTGTATCCAGCATATGTTGAAGGAAGTGCATATACAGTATCAACATGATATGCTTCATTATAGCTATATCTTAAGTTTCGATCAGCGCTATTTTCTTTATCTGAGAAACCGCTTAATGAATCAGATGGAGTAAGAAGTAATCTATGACCTGTCTTATTCCATCCAAAATCTATTGTAGATTCGTTAGTATAAGTTCCAGTTAACATAGATGCTGGGAAACCAAGTTCTTCTATTTCATCATATGATTTACTTGTAGCAAACGCTCTTATAGTCATTGATGGAGCTACAGTATCTCTTTTAATAACTCTTTCACAACGACCAATATTTCCAACCGCATCTATTACGTAACCATAATATTTTTTACCGTTTTTATTAGGTGAATCTTCTGTTACGTTAAGAGCTGCTGAATTAGTTGTAATATTTGTATTAACTAATGGTGATGCAGATAGTGTATATTTCTCAACTCCTGATCCACTATCACCATCAGTTGACGAAAGTGATAATCTAACATATGAATCAGATGCTGTATTTGATGTTGGGTGTTTTTTAAACCATCCGTTTGTTCCTTCAACACCTGTTGCCCCAATTTCACAAGTAGGTGCATCTCTATCAACTTTACTAATATGAATAATTCCAGAATCAGCCAAGTTTCCTAATTTATCAACGGCACATACATTTGCATCTATACCATTTTCACCAGCAGGTTCTGTAAATGTATATGTTTGAACTACACCTGGAATTGCTCTTTGACCTAAAGAACGATTATTTTTAAATGTTTCACAAGAACTTGTTCCAACATATACTCTTTCTAGACCTACTCCATCTTTATCTGTTGCGTATAATATAATAGTTTTACTTCTTGTCCATTCATCATTAGGTGTATATTGTGATAATGATGTTTTTTCATGATATATTACAGGATTTTCACGATCAAATTTATATTTAAGCCTTGCTTGATAGTGACTTCCATTTGTTAAATATAAATCTAAATAATAGTATGAATCAAATATCGATTGTTCATTTGTAGTTATAGATACTTGATCTTCGCCATATGCTTCAGGGTTTTTATTCCATACATATCTAGCGCCAGCTAAATCTTCAGTGATAAGTGAAGTATCAGCTGAAATATCAAGGTTAAAACGAGTCCAATCGTTATAAATTAATGGATAGTCATTTTCATTTTCAGTAAATATTGTTTGAGCTGCTTCTCCAATATTCTTTTCTCCGTATTTAATAGATGTTCCTTGTAAATATGCTCTTAAAAGTAATCTACTAGAATATTTATCAAGTTCGCTTATATTACATTTATTTGAATCTTCATCTCTATAATCATCATCGAGTAGTGTTGCTCTTAAATTACCATTTGGATCTTCTTCAACAGTTACTAAGTGGCAGTTTAAAATACTATCATCCCTTGGATCATAGATATATAAATCATCATCAGTTTCAAGATTGTTTTCATCAATTAATTCTTGAACAAAAAATGCATAATATCCAGTTTTAGATGAATATCTTACTGCAGATTGTTCAATAACAGTTTTTAAGTTATTATATTGGTTTTCAAGGACACTTTTTCTAATTTTTGTATATGAAATTGTTGCCATTAATAAAATGACAGCAAGTATTGCAATAGATGCAATTAGTTCAACTAAAGTAAATCCTTTTTTTCTTTTCATCAACAATCACCAATATTTTCACACTATACACTATAATAAGTATATAAAAAATCAAATAAAAAAACAAGTTTTTCTAGTTTGTTTACACTTGAAAAAACTTGTTTTTTACTTGTGATAAGTTTCATTATGATTTATTTTAATAGCTCGATATATTTGTTCAAGTAATATTCCTCTAAATAAACCATGTGGATATGTCATATCAGAAAATGATAGCTTGTAGTTCGCAAGATTTTTTACATTATCAGTTACACCATTAGAACCTCCAATAATAAAGGTTATTTTAGGATAACTTATAAATGTTTTATCTATTAAGTTTGCAAAATTAATACTATCTATTTTGCTTCCTTTAATATCAGTTAATATAACATAACTTTTTTTATCAATATTTTTTAGAATTAATTCTTCCTCGTCTTTAATATTATTACTATCTGGTAGTTCAGTAATTTTAATTTTTAAGTATTTTCCAATTCTATCAAAGTAATCTTCAATTAATTCTTTTAAATATAACTCTTTTATTTTACCAAAACATATAATTTCTATCATACTTCGATCACTTCACTTTTTTCATTTTGCGATGCGCAAATAATGTTTTTGAACTTTATTTCATATTCGTCAAAAACTTCCTTTGTAGTTTTAAGTGCAAGTTTTGGAGTATTATTCGTTTCACTTAAGTGAATTAAAACAATATTTTTTGTTTTCTCACCAATAAATTTTGATAAATATACTCCTGCTGCAATATTTGATAAGTGACCTTTATCACTTAAAACTCTTTGTTTTAACCATGGTGGATATGGACCATTTGTAAGCATTTCAACATCATGATTACTTTCAAATAAGTAAATATCATGATTTGATAATTTTTTAAAATATTTTTGATTTATATAACCTGTATCTGTTATATAACAAAGTGATTTTAATCCATCACTTATAATAAAGCAGCGAGAATCTTCTGAATCATGAGAAGATTTAATCGATTCAATTAAATCTTCTCCAAAATTCATATTATCATCATAAATTTCTAAGTTATCATAAGTCTTTAAGAAGGGAATATTATTTAATATTCTTTCAGTTACACAAACTTTAGTGTGATAACTTTTAATAAATGTTTCTAGTCCAGAAATGTGGTCATCATGTGTATGACTTATTAAAATATAATCAATTTCAGATGGTTTAACTCCGATTTCCTTTAAATTATCAACAATATATTTTTTATTTCTACCTATATCAAGTAGATATTTATTAGAAGATGTTTCTAAATACGTAACGTTTCCTTTGGATCCACTTGATAATATACATGTTTTCATTATCTATAAAGTTGAAGTGGGTTAAAGACTCTACCACCATGATATGGTTCACCATAGAACACTGAGAAGTGTAAGTGGACACCTGTTGCATAACCTGTTTGACCCATTCCTCCGACAACAGTTCCTTTTCTAACTGTTTGACCTGGACTAACACTAATTGCATTTAAGTGAGCATATAAAGAGTAAATATTATTATCATGTTTAATTATTACATATTTACCAGCAGACCAGAAACTTCCAGTACCGGTTTGAGCAGCTATTACAACACCATCGTTTACTGCATAAATAGGAGAATTTTTAGGTAGATATGCTATATCTATACCTTCATGCATTTTTCCCCAACGCCATGCAAAGTAACTTGTAATCTTATAACCACTATTTGTAGGCCATGCCCATGTTCCACCAGTATCAATAAAGTTACCTTGAATATATTCTGGTTTTTTACCTTTAGTTGTAATTTGATTTACTTTTTCTCTTATAACTTCTTTGTTAATAACAGTACCTTGACCTTCTTCACCATTTACTGCGTTATATGTTTGAGTAATACGTGTAATACCATTAATACCATTTTGTGTAATTTTTGAATATGATGAAGGTTTATTATCATCATATACGACTTGTTTTTCATAGTACTGCTCAACGTCTTCAACTGAGTACATTTCAGCAACTAAGTTTATTTGAGGTTTAATTAAGGCAATTGATACATTATCACCAATTGTAAGTAAACTTTCTTCACTACGATATTTTGGGTTTGCTATTAAAAATTCTTGTGTATTTAATTTATTTTTATCAGAGATACTAGCAATTGTATCACCTTGTTTTACAGTATATGGTTCTTCTGTTTTGTCACTACCAAAAAGTAAGTACTGACTTAATTCTTTTGAATCTGTATAGATTTTATCTTTAACACTTATTAAATTTTCTTTTATTGTTATTTGTTCTTTAAAATATAAATTTTGAATTATCTTACCAACATCTTTTATTTCATCTTGTGTATTGTTTATATAATTATTATAGTTTTCTTCACCAACAAATGAATAAACAAAGCTAAGAAGAGCATCTTCAAATACTTTTTTATCTAAAACATTAATAACTATATCTTCTGATGAATCAACAACAACTTCATTTAGATCGTCACCAACATCATTTCCAACATTTGTATTTTCAACATTATCTTTATGAAATGTTATTGTATAACCTTTTATTGTAAAATCATCAACATTTTCTATTTGTTTATAAATTTCATCAACATCATTTACTTTATCATCATAAGTATATGATTTAACAATATTAAATCCATTTGGTGGATACACTTTATCAACACCATATTTTTCTTTTATTTCTTGCTGTTTTTCATTTATTAAATCATATAAGTCATCATCATTATTTAAAAGACCTATTTTTTGTCCATTTAAATAAACTTGATATACTTTATTTGCTTTACTGTAGTTTTTTTCAACAAAGAAAGATATAAATAAACCTACAGAAATAATAGCAACAAGTAAAAATGATATTATTTTCCCTTTCATATAATCAGTCCACCTTATTATTCACCATCATTTGTATGGATTACATTTCTAAAATTACTCATATTAAGTTCAAATAGTAAATCAATTTTTCCAGTTGCACCTTTTCTATGTTTTGCAATTATTAAATCAACTGGAACTATTGTTTGTTTAATATCTTTATTAACATCATAGTAATCTTTTCTGTTTATAAATAAAACCATGTCGGCATCTTGCTCTAAAGAACCAGATTCACGTAAGTCAGCAAGCATTGGTTGAGAGTTTTCTCTTTTTTCTGCATTACGTGAAAGCTGAGCAAGCGCAATTACTGGAACATCAAGTTCAAGCGCCATTGTTTTAAGTGAACGAGATATTTCTGATACCTCAACTTGTCTTGATTCACTTCTTTTAGATCCAGATGTAACAAGCTGTAAGTAGTCGATTACAACTAAACCTAAGCCTTTTTCAGAGTTTGCTAAGCGACGACATTTTGCTCTAATTTCTGATGCTGTAATACCAGCGTTATCTTCAATATAAATATTTGTATCAGCAAGCTGGCTCATAGCTTCATTATATCTTTTCCAGTCATTTGTTTGAAGCTGACCAGTTGTAAGTTTATATGAATCTATTTGACCTACTGCAGATATCATTCTATTAACAAGCATTTCTGCTGACATTTCTAAGTTGAATATAGCAACAGCTTTTTCTGTTGTCATTGCAGCATTTGTTGCAATATTTAAAGCAAGTGAAGTTTTACCCATACCAGGACGAGCAGCAAGAATAATCATTTCACCACCATGAAGACCAGCAGTGTGTCTATCTAAATCATAAAATCCTGTTTCAAGACCAGTAACAGTTCTCTTATTTTGAGCTAAAAGTTCAAGATTAGCTTGTGCATTTCTTAAAACTTCTCTAATTGGAACAAAGACACTACTTTGTCTTGCTTTAACAACATTTAATATATCTCTTTCTGCATTATCAAGTAAACTTGTAACATTTTCTTCATCGTATGCATTTGTTGCAATATTTGTTGCAGCATCGATCAAATTACGTCTTACATAATTATCTTTTACTATTTGCATATAGTAATCTAAATTTGATGCAACAGCAACAGAGTCGATAATATCACTAATATAATCTACTCCACCAGATTGATTAAGTTTTTTCTTCTTTTCTAAATCATCGGTAACAGTTGTTATGTCGATAGCAATCTTGTTTTTATGTAAGTCACAAATAGTTTCAAATATGACTCTATTTTTTTCATCAAAAAACATTTCTGGAAGTAAATCTTCACAGATTTTGTCTAAAGCATACTCATTTAAAAAGCATATACCAAGTACGCTCATTTCAGCATCTAAATTTTGTGGCAATTTTCTTTGAGCCATATTTAATTCACCTACTTCTTAAGAATTACGTTTATTGTAAATTTTACTTTTTTATGAAGCTCAATATCTACGATATGGGTTCCAAGTGTATCTATATTAGTTTTACTAGATATTTTCTTTTTATCAATATCAAAACCAAGTTCTTTTAATTTATCTGATATTTGTTTAGTAGAGATAGTTCCAAAAACTTGATCTTCTTTACCAGTTTTAACTTTAAACTCTAAATTTTTATTTTCTAATTTCTTTTTAATTTCATTTAAACTTTCTACAAGTTTTTCTTCGTCATCATTTCTTTTTTTAATTTGTTTATCAAGAACATTTTTACTCGTTTCTGTGTATGGAACCGCTAAACCATTTTTAATTAAAAAGTTATGTGCGTAACCATCTGAGACATTTATTATGTCATCTTTTTTTCCTTGTTTTTTTACATCTTGAAGTAATATTACTTTCACAAAAATACCTCCCCAATTTGTACTAACTATTATATCATATATTTACATAAAAAAACCACTCAAAAAAAGAGTAGTTATCTTATAAATTATTGTTCTTTCTTTTTATAATGAAGTCCAACTAAAACAAGTACAAATCCGATTATTGAACATGGTACTGTAATTCCATACAAGCCAGGTTTTGTATAGCAAACAAATAATGTATTTGCTGCTGAAAAGCTTTCTCCATTTGTTGCAAATACGATTGGTGAAATAATTAGGTAAAGGAATCCAAGACCAAGCGGAATGCCTGCAATTCCTTCACCTAGCATACAAAATAGTTTACTCTTTAAGAGTACTCTTTTTGCTACTGGTTTACTTTTTTCATCACTAGCAAATACTTCTCCACATTTCTTACAAGAAGTGTCATGTTTCTTTATTTTGCTTTGACACTTAGGACAAGTATATTTCTTTGTCGATGTCAGTAAATATAAAATATATAAATAAATACATAACATTCCTGCTGAGTAAAGTAAACTAATTAGATTCTCATAGTCGTTATTTATAATTGAACTTAAAAGTACAAGTCCTAAAAAAACTCCTACCACCCATGATATAACTTTATGATTATTATAAAATTCCTTAATTTTTTTCATATTATTTACCTTCAATACGATTGTATTATATCACAATAAATATTTTTAGTGTTGGCGTAATTAAAAAACTACTCTTTTGAGTAGTTTATTTATATTATTTTACGTATGGAATTAATGCCATGTATCTAGCATATTTGATTTGTTGAGCAATATGTCTTTGATGTTTAGCACAAGCACCTGTCATACGACGAGGCATAATTTTACCTTTTTCAGTAATATATTTGCTAACGATCATTACATCTTTATAATCAACATCTTTACCAGCACACATTTGGCATATTTTCTTTTTCTTACGATAAAATTCAGCCATGTTTATTCCTCCTTATTAATTAAAATGGTAAATCATCATCACTTAAAGTGACTTCTTCACCAAAATCTGCAAATGGATCATTTGATGCTTCATTTATTTCAACATCATTACCCATTTCTTGTGGAGCACTAGAATTACTACTAGATGCATCACCACGTGATCCTAGGAATGAAACATTATCTGCAATTACTTCTGTAACATAACGTCTTGTACCATCTTGAGCTTCATAGTTTCTGTTTTGAAGTCTTCCTTCAACAGCAACTTGTGAACCTTTTTGACAATATTTAGCAATATTTTCAGCTTGTTTTCTCCAAGCTAC
>JAFZWF010000022.1 GCA_017617435.1 Bacilli bacterium | reverse complement strand
CATAAAGACATTAGTACTTACATTTGTACCGGCTGTAAGCTCATATACATGTCCATCAAGTTGTAAGTCGATATGTCTACCAGTTGGAATTGTAACAACTGCATTTGATGTAGAATCATTAATAACATGAATAGTTGTTTTATCAGATGTTTCAACTGCAGCAACAGCAGCAGCTATAGTTGCATAATATGAATGACCAATTCTAGCTACATCAGTTTGATTATAGTATTTAGCATAAATCTTAACATCATTATAAATTGGAATTGTTGGATCAAATAAATCAGTTAATTCTTCATCTAAATACCATGCATCAAATAACATTCCAGATTTTGTTGGTGTTGGAACAGGGCTAAGTACTGATCCCTCAGCTACTTCAGCAGGACTATACTCTGTTCCACCATTAGATTCAAAAGTAACAGTATGATTAACAATATCTGTTATAACATGAACATTAATTACCTTTGTTGTACCAGAAATATCTCCAGTTATAACAATAGTTGTATCACCTAGTTCATTGCAGTGAATTAGTCCAGTATCACTAACTGTTGCAATCGTATTATCACCAGAAACATAAGTGCGAGTTTCTAAATGTTCTTCATTATTAATAAGAATTTGTACATCATCACCTGGATGAGCATGAATATTTTCATTAACAACATCAGCATGATCAACAGAATATGCATAGTGTGCATAGTAAGTTGTATCAGCTGTTGGAACAGTATCTACACTGATTTGTGTTCCACCATCTTCAGCAGTAAACCAACCTAGGAACACTGCATTAGTTTTAGATACAGTTGGAAGTGTTACAAATGAACTTCCATTATTAATAAATCTAAATGTATTGTCTTCATTTCCACCATTTGAATCAAAAATTATAGTATATCTTGGATCCATTCTTTCAAGTGGTATTTCAATAACAGGTCTAATACCATTTTGACTTTTATAATCATAAGAATCTAGTTCAGCAATAACAAGTGTATCGCCACGATATCTTTTTGCAACCATACCTGTTGAAGTTGATACAGGTTCCATCCATACAGCAGATCTACCTAAAGCAGAGTTTGAAGTTTGGAATCCTGTATTTTCAAGTGTATAAATACATCCAGACATTATTGGGCTTGCATTATGACAAGCTGCAGTTATGTCATCTTCACTAATAAATCTGGTAATTACTCCAGTTGAAATTTCAGGAACATTGCTCCACATTGCTGAAGTTGGAAGATACCCTCTAGCTTCAGTTACAGTCATCTGACCAATAGTTGTAAGACCATTATCTATTTGTCCAACATCACCTAAGTGATTATTGTAAATTAATACTGCTTTATCATCTACAGTTCTTAAATAGTAGAATCTTTCTAAATCAGCATCATATGTTCCATCACCATTAACATCACAGTCATAAGCATCTCCTGATGTATAGTTATATGCAATATTTCCGTAAGTTATCGGATCGTTTTGTGCATAACCTATTAATTTACATCCTTTACTATCAGTTCTTTGACATGTAGTTGTATTAAGTGATGATGCTTTTTTGCAAATAGGTGGTATTACTGACCATTTTGCATATAAATCAACATTACCTGTTGTAGCAAGATTTATAACAGACTCACCATCTGTATAACTATCACCAGTTCCATCACTATTTGTTGTCCATCCATCAAATTCATGATTAGCATAAGTAAATGTATTTGCACTTAAATTATCTGCCACATCATAAGTAAATGTTTGAGTTAAAGTATCACTGGTTTCATTATTTGCATGGAATGTGACAGTATATGTATTTGGTATCCATTTAGCATATAAAGTAAGTGTTCCAGATGTTATAAGATTTATAACATATTGATTTTCAGAATAGCTATCACCAGTTCCATCACTATTTGTCGTCCATCCATCATATGTATATCCGGTTCTCGTAGATGATGTAATATATAAATGTTGTCCTTGATCATACGTAAATGTTTGAATTAAAACTTCACCTGTTCCACCATTTGGATCAAACATAATTTGGTATGTATTAGCAGTATAAATAGGATATAATTCTGTATTACCTGTAATATTAAATACAAGTTGATTAGAAGTTTCATTATTATTCCATTTTGTAAATGTATATCCGTCTTTTACTTTAGCATTTAATGTAATTTCAGTACCATACTTATATTTTGGTTCTGTAAATGTTGTTTCAACATCACTATTTACTGTTAATGTATATTCTTCTCTATTATAAGTATAAGTTAAACTTGCTGTTCCATCACCTTTAATGAATAACTCTGTAGGTGTTGGACTAATAAATCCATTTCTTGGCGATATATCAGGAGTTACGTATGTTCCAGTTGTTCCTGTTAAAGGAACTGTTACTAGTTCATAATTTCCATCTAATTGCTCATATTCGTGATATACAGTATATGTAGTATTAGTATTTGGAGTCCAAATAGCATATAAATCAATATTACCAGATGAAGCTAAGTTTAGAACTTCAACACCATTTGCATAACCTGTTCCACTTCCATCAGCTTTAGTATTCCAACCAGCAAATGTATATCCAACATTACTAAACGAATTGTTATTTAAATTTTGTGCTGAATCATATACAAAGTTTTGAACTGAAGTATTTCCACTACCATCATTAGCATTAAATGTTACTGTGTATGAATTTGCAGTATAAATAGGATACAACTCAGTATTACCTGTAATATTAAATACAAGTGGATTTGATGTAGAATCATTATTCCATTTTGTAAATGTGTATCCTTCTTTAGTTATAGGAGAAAGTGTTATCTCTATTCCATATAAATATGAACCAGTTGAAAAATCTCCAGTAACATCAGAATTTATAGTTAAAATAACTTCTTTTCTTGTATAAATATACTCAAAACTTGTAGATCCATCTGCTTTTATGTTTTTAGTTTGAACATCAGGATCATTAAATCCATCACGAGATATAACACTTGGAGTTACAGGAGCATTTGTTGTACCTGTTAAACTTTCTGTATCAATATCATAAGATCCATTTAGATTTTGATATTTATGATATACAGTATATGTTATATCATTTCTTGGATTCCATATTGCGTATAAATCAACATTTCCATTTGTTGCTAAATTTAATACTTCTTCCCCATCAGTATATGTATTACCTGTTCCATCAGGAGATGTAGCCCAGTTACTAAATGTATAACCTTGGTTAACAAAAGTATTATTTTTTAAATTCTTAGAAGTATCATATATAAATCCTTCTTGTGTAGTAGAATCTATATCTAAATTAGAGTGGTAAGTTACTGTATATGTATTTGGCTCGTAAATTGGATAAATATAGGTATCAGCAGTCAGACTAAATACAAGTGGATTAAGGATACTGTTATTACTCCATTTAGATAATGAGTACCCAGTTTTACTTTTAGCAGTAACAGTAATTGGGGTTTCATATGGATATGATGAATTAGTAAATGTTGTTTCAACGTCAGAGTTATATGAGAATGTATAATCTTTTCTTGTATAAATATAAGTTACAGATGAATTACCTTCAGCTGAAATTTCTATTTCAGTTAATGTAGGATCATTAAATCCATATTTACTTAAGGCTGCTGGTGTAACTTTTGAATTTGTAACTCCTTTTAAATTTTGTGTAACAGTTTCATAACTTCCGTCTAAGTTAGCGTATTTATGAATAACTTTATATGGAGTTTCTGTTCCTTCAGTAAAGTGAGCAACATATTGTTTATCACCAGTTGTCCCTTTAGAAATTTCAACATAAGTTTGAAGTGAAGAACCATTAGATCCAGTCCATCCAGCAAATACATAACCTTTTTTGGTTGGTGTTCCTAAACTAAATGTAGATGTTTCAACATTATATGAAGTAATAGAATTATTTAATATTCCACCATTTAATTCATAAGAAATACTATATGGAATCAAATTAAACTTAGCTGTTAAATTTACATCCTCAGTATATTCTTTATCAAAATCAAATTCTTCACTGCCATTATACCAACCAACAAATGTATAGCCATCCTTAACAGGATCAGCTGGTTTAACTACTTTAGATCCATATGGTATAACTTTTATAATTTTTTCTCCAAGAATATCTTCAGTTGTAACAATTTTATCATATAATTTAATTTCGTTTGTTATTGTTATAACAATACTTGATGATATAGCTTTTGCTATAAAAGGTGTTAAAACAAGAACAAATACAATAATATTTCTTGTCTTTTTGTTTTTAATAGCAATAAGTGATATTAATAAAAATAATGATGTTCCACCTAGCACTACATAAAGCATAATATTATCGTTTGTTTTTGGATTAACATTTATATCTTCATCAATAATATTTCCTTCTTCATCAGCAAGTGTTAAAGAAATTTTTAAAGAATCGTCTTGATCACGTTTTGTAATATCAGTAACTTCATTTTGATAAACAGATTTTACCACTAATAAAACAGAGTCGTTAGCTTTTATCTCAACGCCCTCATAATTATCATATAGATAGTTTATATAAGCATTATTGTTATTATCAGAAACAGATTTTATTGTATAGTTTTTGTCTGTATTATTTTTAATAGTTAATTCATAAATTATATAATCATTTAATTTGTGAAATTCAGCGTTAATATCAACGCTTGTATCGTTAAAACTAACTATGTTTGCTTTAACCCCATCATTTTTTTCAGAGATTTTGGCATTTGTTAATTTAAATAAAGGTTCAGACGCTAAAACTTTTCCTATGTTAAAAATAGAAAATAAAAATACAAATGTTAAGGATAAAATAAATATTTTTTTCCATGTTTTAACTCTTACCATACTAAACACCTATACTCCATTATTGTTTATTATATATAGTTTATCAGTTATGCTTTTTACAGTCAATATTATATATATTTATTATCGACTTTTTTTTAAAAAATATTACATATTTCGTTCTTTTTTTATTTGTTTATCTAAAATATTTCCAACTTCATCTATGTGTTTAGGTAATAAACCCTCTTCTTCTGGGTTGTTTATAGAGTAATGAATTGGTTTAACCAAATAATCTTTATACATTTTTAAATCAGATTTTTCTTCACCTAGATCATCATCATCAAGAATAACAAATGCTTCTATTTCAGGATGAAGATTTAAATAACTTTCAATTTCATGTTCTTTCCATATCGGTATATAAATACCATATTTTGTATGTTTTCCTATTTGAGGAGTAACCCCAACTAAATTTATGCTATATTTTGTAAATAAATTAAATAATTCATTTATTGATTTTGATTCTGTTGTTAAATCAAATTCATTAATAAGTTCTTTAGCTGCTGCAGAAATTACAACATTTAAGTTATACCTATGACATATTTCACTTAAAATTTTAACTCTCTTTTCAATACTTGATTCTGTATTATTATGAATTGTATATATGACACCATCAAAATCTAAAAATAGTACTTTCATATTTATACACCTTCTTAATTAAATTATATCAATTACAATTATATTTTTAAAGAAAATGAACATAATAATAATGAATAAAAAAAGAAATGAAATTATTTTTCATTTCTTTGATTATTTAATATTAGTTTTTTCTATATTTTCTTATTAACAAACTAGAAACAACTAAGCCTAAACTAGTAATAAACATAACTTGATATACTAAAATATTATCACTTGTTTTAGGATTAGTACTTGCATTATTACCTGATGCATAATTTGTTTTATTAATAGTTAAAGTAGTAACTGCTTTACCATTTTTAAAGTTTACTCTAAGTTCATGTTTACCTTCAGTAAGTAAATCTAAATAACTTTTGGCAAACTCAATAACTGTGCTTCCAGAACTATCTTTATATAAATTTTTATTTAAAATTGTGTCATCAAGCATTACATCAACAAGTAAATCATGATCTGCGTTAACTCTAAATTTTAAACCATCACTAGATCCATTATATGTCTGATCATTTGTATTATCCAAATAATTATAATCTTTATCAACATATAACACAAAATGTCCTGGTTTAGTTACATTAAATGAAATTATTCCTTTTTGACTATCATAAGTATAATCAATTGGATCACTTAAAACAATATCATCACCAAATGTAGCAATTTTCAAACCATCAAGTTTATCAGCATCATTTGGATCTACTTTAAAGTTTACTATAAATCCACCATTATATGATGAGTAATCAACATCTTGTTGATGCTCATCTCTAACGTAAACATTTAAAACAACACCAAGTTGACGATAGCTTCCTAATTGTTTATAGATGAAATCAACCATTGATTTAATACCATCGTATTCTTCACTACCTTTTAATTGCTCAAGAAATTGATTTAAGGTTTCTTCATCCATAATTTCAACAACTAAATGATCACCCGTTTTAAAACCAACAGTATCATCATTTATAACAACAGAAACGCCAGATGGATCATCAACAAGTTCTGTTACTACATTACTTTTTAGTTCACAAGCTGGAATATTTACATCTTTTTTTTGTGTTTCACTTCCTCCAGCTTCACTAGATAAAGTAATATCAATTAATTGTTCTTGATCGAAAGTATAAATAAATTCAACTAAATAATTATTATTTTTTATTTCACCGGTTTTAAAACCAATTAAATCTTCATTTTTATTGAAAATTGATACAGTAGCATCATGACCAGTATTAGTACCTGAAACAATTAAAGCACACCTATCAGTATCATAAGATGTTGTAATAGTACCAGCATATGCTTTAACGGGAAGAATTACTAAAAGGGCTAAAATAATCAAATATTTTTTCATTATTCTTCACCTCTTATTTCCATAACTCTTCCTTCACCAATACCATATGTTAGTTTAGGAATACTATCTTCTTCAATTTCTCCGTTAACTAAGAATAATGCAATTTTTACAATACCTTTTTCTTTAGCTTCTTCTTTTCCTATTAATACAAGGTCATGCATTATAGTTGCATCTATATAAGAAAAATATGAAATATTATTAATAGTTGTTCTAACGTCATTATTAAAGTACACATACTCACCTGTTACTTGAGGATTTACATTAAATCCATTCATTAGTTGTTCAAATAATGATTTTTGAACATAACCTTCCATAGGTGTTTCAGCATTTAAATCAAAGTCTTTTGTTTCTACAATCATGTTGTTTTTATCATAGTAAAGCGCTATTGCATGTGGATTAAAATCTGTATTTCTTGCATATACTTCTTCAGTACCTCTTCCACCAATAGTTACATCATTTCCAACTACATCAACAACTTGTTCTGGGTCTACAAATACAACCGGAGTTTCATTTTCTTTTATGTAGAATGAACTTAAAACTCCACGATATTGTGTTGAATAATAAATTCCTTGATTACAAGTATTTCCATTATTATTTTCACGGCAGTTTCTTCCCATGGAATCTACTTCAAGAAGCATTCCGCCATTACCTGCAAATGCAAATCTATCAAGGTTTATTTTAACAGGTCCGCCTAAAATGTTTTCTGAACCATTTAAAACATTAATTTCTAAAGTTAATTTATCTTGATAATAAGAATTAATATTAACAGTTGCAGTATCACCGCTATATGTTACATCATAAGCATAACCAGAACCAGTAACATTATCAAAATTTTTTAATGATGGACAATTATTCGTTCCACCATCATTAATAATTGGTCTAGGGTTATTCTTCTTCAATATTAATTTTTTAGTTCCGTAGAATAAATCAATTGATACTTCTTTTTTATCATTAGTAAAACCAACCGTACTATTACCAAGTTCACTAATAATATCAGAGAAGTTTTGAACATCAACATCAACATCAAAGCCAACAAAGTCTGGTGAATAAACATTCATTTTCGTATAACCAAATAGGATATCGCCAAGAGCAAGTTGATCAAAACCTTTTCTAACGATTACATAACATGTTAAATCATCTTTTGAACAAAGTGATTCATCACCATCAAGATAATTATCATTAGTTTTTGTATCTACTGCGCTTCCTGCAAACCATCTTCCAACTTCTGGATTATACATAACACCTTCATATTCAGTATAATCACTAAGGTTTGCAAATGTGAATTTTAAAGCACATCCATTTTGCATACAAGAATTAGGAAGAACTAAATCTCCATCACGATAACCATTTACTAAAACTTGTTCAGCTGAGTAGTTATTTGGATTACTTATAGCATCGTCAGTATATGTTGTTCCTGTATAATTTAAATAAGATATATCAAATGGAGCTTTTCTTGCATAATTAATAACAACTTCAATTTTATTACTAGATGTTGCAGCTGAAGGAATTAAAAATTGATATTCTAGATTTCCTGAAGAGAAATCAACATGTCTAAAGAATCCTCCTTGCTCAGATCCTGCATCAAAACCAAGTTGTAAATCATTTTCTCCAAGTTTTACACTTAAGTTTTTAACGTAGTATCCATCTTCTACGTTTAAATCTAAATAAGCTATATAGCCTGTTTCAGATTCTGCTAGATGAGTTTCATCAACTCTTAAATCAAAACCACCATGACTTGTTTCACCTGTTTTAGTTACATTAATTACTTCATATGGATCATTTGGATTAAGAGCTTTAACTGCAAATATAGAAATAATTAAAACTAAAACAATTGAAAACAAACATATAAATATCTTTTTCATTAGTCTTCTACCTTTCATACTAAGTATAACATGTAATCAAGAAAAAAAGATAGAACTTTTTTAATTTATGCGTAAAAAAAACCAGACTTATATATCTGGTTTTATAAACTTTTTTTTAGTTCGTATACTTCATCTACCTTATCTGATACGTTTTTAGAATGAGTTACAATAATAACACATTTGTTTTCTTTATGAGCTAGATCAATAAAAATTTTAAGAATTTCATCTTCAGTTTCTTTATCTAAATTTCCTGTTGGTTCGTCAGCTAGAATAATATTTGGATTATAAGATAAACTTCTTGCTATAGCGATTCTTTGTTGTTCTCCACCTGAAAGTTTTAAAACTCTTCTTGTTCTTAAACTTTCACTTAAACCAACACTTTTCATTAAATCTATAGCTTTTTGTTTTTTATCAATATTTTTTAAATTATTTATATCCATTGATAAAATAATATTTTCTTCTGCAGTATAGCTTGGAAGCAAATTATAACTTTGAAAAACAATTCCAATATCTGTGTTTCTATACTTATCAAGATCCATTATGCTTAATTTATTTCCTTGATATAAAATCTCACCTTCATATTTTTTTTCAAGGCCACTAATAAGTGATAAAAGAGTTGTTTTACCTGATCCGCTTTTTCCTTTAATTGCGTATATCTTCCCTTTATCAAAAGACATATTAATATTTTTTAAGACATATTCATCTTTTTTTGCATCACTATAACGATAATTTAAATTTTTAACTTCAAGTTCATGCATATTAGCTTCGCTCCTTTAATATAGTAAGTGGTGAAAATCTTTGTATAACTACCGTACTTGCAAGTGATGAAATTAAAATTAATCCAATACCAATTAACATTAATTTACCAGTTACTTTATAATCAACAACAGCATTTATTTTACTTACTTCTTCTACTTTAGCAACACCAAAATCTTGTCCTTTAAAATTCATATCTGGTCCTGCACCACCAAAATTATTTTCAATATTTTCATATTTTTCTGATGCACTATTTATTTCATTTTTAAGTAGTTTATTTGAAATAGGTACAGAAAGTGTTGCTCCAACGCCTGTTCCTATTAAAAGTGAAATTATACCAACAATTAATAATTCACAAATAAATTGAATTGATAGTTTACTTTTTTTCATTCCGATTGTTCTTAAAACACCGATTTCATATTTTCTTTCCCTAATATTTATCATGTTTACAACAATTAATACAACAGCACCAATTGCAAGTGTAATAATTAAAAATGTTGTTGCAAATACTTTAACATTATTTACTGATTTAGTTGCACCTTCAATTTCACTTAAGTTATTACTTACAGTATAAAACTCACCTAGACCTTTTTCTTTTACTTCTTTTTCAAATCCTTCGACACTATTTTTATCTTTTAAAATAAATGTTGGAGTTATAGTTGCTGATAAATCTTCATCAGCATCTAAAATAGTTTTAATAAAATTACTATTTGTAATAATTTTGTTTGCACTATTTGAAAACATTGAACCTAGATCATTTGCACTATCTGAATTTTCTTTATAAATACCTGTAATAGTTGCTTCGTATGTAAGTTTTTCATTTTTTGGATCAACTAAAGTGATTTTATCTCCAACTTTAAGTTCATTTAAGGTTGCTAGTTCTTCTGATATTATTACATCTGTTCCATTAAAGTCGCCTGAAACTTTTCCATCAGTTATAGTATATGAGCCATCTACAAATTCCTTCATTGTTTCGTATGAATCATAACCAACTAAATTAAATGCTCCACTATCTTTCTTTTCATTATAAATTTTTTCAGTGGTTTTTTTGGTAGTTTGACTTGATGTTCTAAATCCGCCATCCATCATTGGTGGCATTCCTGGTCTGCTACCAGATTCACCACTAAATTTTTTAGTTGTAGTTTTGGTTGTTACTTCAGTTTTTTCTTTTACTAAACTATCTGTTGCTTCTGTAATATCTTTTGCATTTACATTAATATCATATGTGTACGTCAATTTTTCAACATACTTAGAATCAGCATATTTTTCAATTTCTTCAAGTGAAAGTGATTCGATATCATTAAAAGCATTTATCATTTCTTCTTGAGATTTTTCTGATTCTCTAAATGAATTCATCATATTTCGACGATCAAATGATATAGTTGCTGTTAATTTGTTTTCTTTTTCATAAGAAGAAACAATATTGTTTGCACTTTGTCTTATTGCAAGAGTTATTGCACAGGCTGCCCCAATAACAACTAAAATTATTCCAATTAAGAAATTCCTTCCTTTATTTCTTGTAATGTTACGTACTGAATTTTTTAAAATGTACATATTTTTCCTCGCTTTCAAACATATCTTATAATTTAAAAATTAAATAAAAATTAAAAACCTAAATTTTTTTATAAAAATTTAGGTTTATTATAATTAATTTATTTAAGTAATAAATATCAAAAATAATAGAAAGGAGTATTTTTATTTATACATATTTTATACTCAAATAAAATAATAGGCTTTTTTGTTTGGCAGTAATGTATTTTATTAATATTTTTATTACCTTATAAGCATCACATCCTTTATCTTTTATTTACAAGTTAAGTATATAAAAGTAAGATTAAATAAAACTTAAAAAAAGAAAAAACTTTTTTTAGTTTTTTCTTTTT
>JAFZWF010000021.1 GCA_017617435.1 Bacilli bacterium | reverse complement strand
TGACCAGATGGCTGTTCACGTACCTCTTTCTGAAGAAGCAAAAGCTGAAGCAAGACTTTTAATGCTTGGTGCTAATAACATTCTATCTCCAAAAGATGGAAAACCAATCGTTACACCTTCACAAGACATGGTTTTAGGTAACTACTATCTAACTATGGAAAAAGCAGGTGAACCAAACGAAGGTAAAGTATACAAGAGTCCTAATGATGTTTTAATGGCTTACGAAAGAAGAGAAATTACACTTCATACAAGAATTGCTCTTCCAGTTAATTCATTTAGACATAAATTATTTATGGATGATCAAAAAGATAAATATTTAGTAACTACTGTTGGTAAAATTATCTTTAATGAAATACTTCCAGATACATTCCCATTCTTAAATGAAGGAACTAAGGATAACATTGAAGGATTTACACCAGATAAGTATTTACTTGAAATGGGAACAGATATTCCTGTTGCAATCAAGGAAATGAAACCTGTTGCACCATTTGCTAAAAAAACATTTGGTCAAATCATTGCTCAAGTATTTAAAAGATATAAAACAACTGAAACATCTATCATGCTAGATAAATTAAAAGATTTAGGATTTAAATATTCAACAATCGCTGGTATTACTGTTTCAGCTGCTGATGTTATAACAACTGATAAGAAACATGAAATTGTTGAACGTGCACAAGAAGTTGTTGATAAAATTACTAAACAATATCAAAGAGGTTTAATAACTGATGAAGAACGTCATGAATCTATTTGTGCTGTATGGAATAAAGCATCAGACGAAGTTGCTGATGATCTAAAACGTATTTCAGAAGAAAATCCATATAACCCAATCTTCATGATGATGAATTCAGGAGCTCGTGGTAATATTGGTAACTTTAGACAACTTGCTGGTATGCGTGGTCTTATGGCTAAACCAAACGGAGAATCAGTAGAAATTCCGATTCTATCAAACTTCTTCGAAGGACTACATGTATCTGAGTTCTTCTTATCAACACATGGTTCCAGAAAAGGAGATGCCGATACAGCCTTAAAAACTGCAGACTCAGGATACTTAACTCGTCGTTTAGTTGACGTTGCTCAAGATATTTTAGTTAAAGAAGAAGACTGTGGATCTAATCATGGTGTTGTTGTAACTGATATTATTAATGATAAAGATGGTTCTGTTATTGAACCTTTAGAAGAACGTATTTTAGGTCGTTTCTCAGCTCAAAAAATTATTAATCCTGAAACTAAGGAAGTAATTTTAGACAAGAATGAAATGATTACTGAAACAATCGTATCTAAAATTAAAAAGGCTGGAATTAAAGCTGTTGAAATAAGAAGTGTACTATCATGTCGTACAATTAATGGTGTATGTCAAAAATGTTACGGACGTAACCTTGCAACAGGTAACTTAGTTGAAACTGGTGAAGCTGTTGGTGTTATGGCTGCACAATCAATTGGTGAACCAGGTACACAATTAACAATGCGTACATTCCACTCTGGTGGTGTTGCCCATGGTGGTGATGCGGATATTACTCAAGGTCTTCCAAGAGTTGAAGAATTATTCGAAGCACGTACACCAAAAGGTAAAGCTACAATTGCTGAGGTTGCTGGTAAAGTTATTTCTGTTGAAGAATCTGGTGGAAAACACAAGATTATGATAGAAAACGAAGCTGGAGTAACCGAGCAAACAACTTTATATAATCAAAAAGTTATTGTTGAAGTTGGTGATGAGGTTGTTGCAGGTCAAAAACTTACTCAAGGTGTTATTTCACCTAAAGAGTTACTTGCTGTAACTGACCCACTTACTGCACAAGAATATATCATTAAAGAAATTCAATCTGTATATAAACTTCAAGGTGTTGATATTTCTGATAAACACGTTGAAATATTAGCTAAACGTATGATTAACAAGATTAAAATTGTTAATGGTGGAGATAGTGAATTTGTTGAAGGTTTAACTGTATCATTAAGAGAATTTGCTGATGGAAATAAATCAGTTATCTTAAATGGTGGAGTTCCTGCAACAGGTAGACCAATAATGCTTGGTATTACTAAATCTGCTCTTGAAACAGATTCATTCTTATCTGCTGCATCATTCCAAGAAACAACTCGTGTTTTAACTGATGCTGCTATTCGTGGAAAAGTTGACTACCTACAAGGATTAAAAGAAAATGTTATCATTGGTAAATTAATCCCTGCTGGTACTGGAGCAAGACAATATGCTGATATTGACTTACTATTAGAAAAAGAATTCTTAGATGATGATCCTAGTGAAAAACTAGAAGAAAAATTAATGGGTGACGATGCTATTTTTGAAGAAGAAGAGCAAACTTCCGTTTCTGAAGAAGTAGTTGAAGCTTAGTGATTTTTAAACACTTATCTTATTGATAAGTGTTTTTTTTACACTAATAAAGTATACTTTTAAATAAAAAATCTTTTAATTAGTAGTTATTTATGATATTCTTATTGTAGTAAATAATAAGAAAGTAGGTATTTAGTATGGCTAATGTGAAAAAGAAAACGACAACTAAAAAATCTGCATCAAAAAAAGTAGCAGCAAAGAAAAGTGCTTTATCAAATGTTGATAAAAATAGTATTTGGTTATTACTTATTATGATTATAGTAGTAATTACTTTAATATTCTTTTATCTATCAAATTCTGGTATTTAGTAGTCTTTTTAGGTGATAACATATGAAAAAAAATGAAAAAGCAAAATCTAATCTTATTTTGTATATAATTATAGGTGTATTATCTGTTTTATTAATTATTGCTCTTTTATTTATTATTTTTAATAATAAAGATGGAGGAAAGAAAAAGAAGAAAGTTACAGAAGATAACACTAAAGAAACACTTCGTTTACTTGAAGCTCCTGGTGATGAATATGAAGTGTTTGAAGCAAGTTCTTATCCATTAGTTCAAGTAATTAGTATAAATGGTAAACAAGTTGATTATAAAACATCATATTATTCAGCAATCGTTGAAAAAGTATATAAACTTGATAAAGATGCATATATAATTTCTTTATCTGCAATTTATAATGATCAAATGGAAACATATGATAATATTTTATATGCTGTAGATAAAGATGCAAATGTACTATGGTTTACAAGTGATAAATCACAGTGTGAAACTATAGGTAGTGACCTTTGTATAGGTTTAAATGGTGTATCTAATTCTAGTATGTTTGGATATAGTGAATATCCATTTAAAATAGAAAATAATAAAATATCTATAGTAACTAGTATTTATTATCAAGATCCTATATGGTCAGCATGTCTTGCAGAAAGTGAAAGTGTATTTGCTGCTGAATATGAGATGGAATATAAGGGTAAAGGCAAATTTTCTAACATTAAAACTATACAGTCAATTACAGCTGGTGAATATTTAAAACAAAGACAAGATAATGGTGAAACAGTTGACTGTACTTTATATGAATAATTTATAATTTATTAAGCATTATTATATAAATAATAATGCTTTTTTATTGCATTAAACATTATATAATTATATACTTATTCTTATACAAAGGAATCTGATAATATGAATAAATATAAAAGTATTAGAAAAGCAAGTTTACTTGGAGTTATAGGTAACTTATTTTTATTAATAATTAAATCATTAGTTGCAATTATTTTTAAAAGTAATGCTATGTTAGCCGATACATTTAATAGTGCTGGAGATATTTTTTCATCTGTAATGACATTTATAGGTAATAAAATATCAAGTAAACCATCTGATAATGATCATGACCTTGGTCATGGTAAAGCTGAGTATATTTTTTCACTTGTAATAAGTATTATTATGATTTTTACAGGATTAATTTTAATAAAAAATTCTGTTTTAAAAATTATTCATAATGATACAATGAACTTTTCTTACTGGCTAATAGTTGTGTGCGCTGTAACTATCATTGTTAAAGCCTTACTTTTTGTTTATACAAATTATTTATCAAAAAAGTTTCATAATATCTTAATTAAAGCTAATTCAAAAGACCATTTAAATGATGTTTTTATAACAACATTTAATTTAATTGCAATATTTTTATCATCTTTAAATATCAATTATATTGATTCAATAGCGGGTATATTTATTTCTCTTTGGATAATATATACTTATATTAAAATTTTTGTTGAAAGTTATCATGTTTTAATGGATAGAACTATTTCTAGTGATTCCAAAGAAGAAGTAATAAATATATTAAAAAAATATCCCGAAATAATTAAATATAATCATTTTAATGCAACACCAATAGGTTACGAATATCAAATATCAATATCTATTTTTGTTGATGGAAATTTATCAACATTTGAATCTCATGACATAGCTGATAAACTTGAAAAAGAAATTGTAAATAGTATTGATAATATTTACTTAGCAGTTATACATGTTAATCCCATAAAAGTTAATAAAAGTGATAAATAACACATAATTATTTGATATAATAAATAAGTAGGTGATTTGTTTATGAGTATTGAAGAAAATATGTTAAGACATAACATTAATTTATCTAAATACGCTACTAAGGACAAAGATGTAATATATTTAAAAAATGAAGAAAGTTCTGATATTAGGACTGCTTTCTTTCGAGATATTGATAGGATTATATATTCACTTTCATACACGAGATATATGGATAAAACTCAAGTTTTTTCATTTAATGATAATGACCATATATGTAAAAGAATGATTCATGTTCAGTTTGTAAGTAAAATTGCAAGAACAATAGGTAGAGCACTTGGGTTAAATGAGGATTTAATAGAGGCTGCTGCACTTGGACATGATTTAGGTCATGTTCCATTTGGTCATGTTGGTGAACATATTTTAAATGAAATTAGTTTAAAAAATAATGAAGGTTATTTTAACCATAATATTCAAAGTGTTAGAACACTTATGAATATTGAAAATGGTGGAAAAGGGAAAAATATTTCCCTTCAAGTTCTTGATGCAATAATGTGCCATAATGGAGAATTTGTTATGGATAAATATTATCCAAAGAAGAAAACTAAAGAAGATTTTTTAACTGAACTTAATGATAGTTATAAAAAAGATGTAGAACTTATACCTATGACTTTAGAAGGCTGCGTTGTTCGTGTTAGCGATTTAATTGCATATATTGGAAGAGACATCGAAGATGCTTTAAGACTTGGTTTAATCAAAGATGATAGCGTTCCAGAAGAGATAACTAATGTTTTAGGTAAAACAAATAGTCAAATTGTTAATACAATAATTTTAGATATAATAAATAATAGTTTTGATAAACCATATATTAAGTTAAGTGATGATGTTTATAATGCTATAAAAGCATTAAAAACATTTAATTATAAAAATATATATGAAAAAGCTAATACTAAAGAAGATGTTGCAAGATACAAAAAAATGTTTAATGAACTTTTTGATTCTTATATGAAAGATTTAGAAAATCAAAACTTATCTTCATCAATTTATCAAAACTTTCTATTATTTAAAAATACTGAATATACAAACAATTCAAATGCAAGAATAGTAATTGACTATATTGCTGGTATGACTGATGATTATTTTATTAACGAGTATAAAAATTTACAATAAATAGATCTGGTGATATAAATGAAGTTTAAAAAATATGATCATGGAAAGTACAATTTACATGTTATAGAAGTAGATACATTTAGAAGTTGCGGAATTGAAATAATCTTCCGTTCTTTATTTGATTCTAAAAAAGCTGCTGCGTATTCACTTCTTTGTGATATATTAACAGATCAATGTAAAAAATATCCAACAAGAAAGTACATATCTAGACATATGGAAGAATCATATATTCTTGATTTTTACGGATCTTTTAATATTAATGGTAAGGTAATGTCAACTAGTATAGTTTGTGATTACGTGGACCCTAAATATATAAAGGATAAGAATTATTTAGAAAAAACAGTAGAGTTTGTTTTTGACGTTATTACTAATCCAATAGTTACTGATAATGGATTTGATGAAAAAACGTTTAAAATGATAAAAGAAAGACATATTAAAAGTTTAATGGGTCTAGATGGTAATAATAGATTTTTAAGTTCGGATAATGCACAAAAGAATTTTACAAAAAATCCTGCTATAAGATTTCATTTGCATGACATGATTGATTTTATAAATAATTTAACTAAAGAAGAACTTTATTCATATTATCAGGACTTAATTAAAGAATCATCTGTTGATATTTTTGTTAGTGGTTCAACTGATGCTATAAAAGTAAATGAAATTATTAAAAAATATTATTCTATTAATAATTCTAATTATGTTAAATATAATCATTTAACATATGCAAAAAATCGTTTTATTCCAAAAACTAAGTTTAAAAAGTCAAGTTTTAAACAAAGTTCATTAGTTATGATATACAATGTTAATTGTTTAACAATGTTTGAAAGAGAATTTGTTATGCCGTATTATTTAAACATAATAAATAATAATGGTTTATCATCTAAGTTGTATCAAAACTTAAGAGAGAAAAATTCTCTTTGTTATAACGTAAACACCACATATTTTAATAGTGGTAACTATTTAGTTATTAAAAGTACACTTAATGTAGGTAAAGAAAGAAAGGCTATAAGACTTGTTAAAAAAGCTGTTAAAGATATGAAAAATAATATAACAGATAAAGAATTTGTTGGTGCATATTATAATTACCAAAGTTCTTTAAAAGGAATGCTTGATAGTTTATCTGCAATATCGAGATTGTATTTTAATATTTATTATGGCGGATTTAGTGACTACAACACAAAACTAAAGAGTTTTAAAAAAGTTACACTTTCTGATGTTTATAAGCTTGCTAATAAATTACGTCTTAATACAGTTTATGTTTTGAAGGGTGATATTAATGAAAGAAATCAAGATTAATAATTCAGATGAAAAAATTTATACATTTAATGCTCCTACTAAACTTCCTGTATATATGTGGGTAAATGATAAAAAGGAAAATACTTATATTTCACTTGTTGTAAGATATGGTTCAACAGGAACTGATTTTAAAATAGGTAATGTAACATATAATGTTCCAACAGGTGTTGCTCATTACTTAGAACATATTAAGTTTCATGTAAAAGATGGTGAAATTTCTGATCAATTCTTAGATTTAGGTTGTGATACAAATGCTTATACTTCTTTAAGAGAAACGGTATTTGAAGTATTTGCTAATAATAATATATATGATGCTACAAGGCTATTACTTAATTTTGTTTATGAAGAATATTTTACAAAGAAAATGATTGAAGATGAGAGAGGAATAATTTTAGAAGAAGCTAATTCTTCTAAAGATAATCCATCTTATGTATTTTATATGGAATATCTTAAAAACTATTTAGTTAATAGTAATGTTAGGAATCCAGTTATTGGAACTGAAAAAGATATAAAACAAATTACTTTAGGTGATATTCAGTTAATATATAATTCTTTTTATCGACCAGAAAATATGTTTATGGTTATTACAGGTAATTTTGATCCTAAAAAAATGGAAGAAATTATATGTGATAACGAAAAAAATAGGGAATTTAAACCTATTAAAACGGTAAAAGTAATTGAAAAAATTGAAAAAAAGGATCTTAATACAAAAAAATATTCGATTAAATCAAAAGCTTGCATTAATACAACGGCAAGGTTATCTTTTAAAACAATGTTAAAAGAATTTAAGTGTAAAGATAAAGATACTATTTTAACAGCACTTAGATGTATATTAAGTGCTAAGTTTGGTTCAACAAGTGATTTTAATGAACATTTACTCCAAAATAATTTTGCGACTTATTTTTATGATAGTGTTTTATATGATGATGGAGCTGTTGGTATTGATTTTTGTTTTCAAACTGAAGAAGTTGATAAGGTTAAAAAGTTAATTCTAAAAGAATTAAAAGATATTAAAATAACTAAAGAGGAGTTAAAACGTATTCAAACTGTATCTGATGCTAATTTTATTATGAAGTTTGATAATATATATAACGTTGCTGCTTCAATGATTACTTCTTTAATTGAAAATAATGATCCAGTTTCTAAAACAAATCAAATTATTAAGAATCTTACTGTAGAAAAAATAAACGAAATATATAGTCATGTTGATTTAAACAACTATATGATAGGTACATTAAAACCTGAAAAAAAAGAAGCTAAATAGCTTCTTTTTTATTTGCTTTAATCTATTATCTGTTGTAGAACTCAACGATAAGTGATTCATTAATTTCTTGATTTAGTTCAGATCTATCTGGATATCTAACATAAGTACCAGACATTTTTTTAGCATCGAATTCAACAAAAGCAGGTAATGTATTATTTTTTTCTAGTGATGCTTTAATTGCTGGATGTTCAAGAGAGTTTTCTTTAACACTAACAACATCTCCAGGTTTTACTAAATATGATGGAATATCAACTTTAATTCCATTAACAAGGATATGTCCATGGTTAACTACTTGACGAGCAGCTCTACGAGTATTTGCAAGTCCCATACGATAAACAATGTTATCTAAACGACTTTCAAGTAAACGAAGTAAATTTTCACCAGCAATACCACTCATTTTTTGAGCTTTTTCAAAAGTTCTTCTGAATTGCTTTTCATTTAAACCATACATTAATCTAACTTTTTGTTTTTCTTGTAATTGGATACCATATTCTGATAGTTTATGACGACGATCAGTTCCGTGTTGTCCTGGAGCATAAGGTCTTTTAGCTGTTTCTTTACCATTTTCAAGAAGTGAAAAATTTAAATGACGTGCTTTTTTATAAGCAGGTCCTGTATATCTTGCCATAGTTTAATATTCTCCTTTCATTATATTTGCACATAACTTAAGGGTTTGTTAAGTATTTAAAATAGGGAGTTTATTATTAACTTTTCCTTAGGGCAGCCCTAATTACTAAGTTACAATTAAATGGACATAAACACATTAATTTAAATAACATAACGCTGCCAAATGTAATTGCACTAATATTATACAATATATTCTTTAAAAGTCAAATAAATTAAGGTAAATTAAGGTATTTTATTCTCTAATAAAAAATATATAAAAAATATATTAATGTGTGGTAAATTTTATGTCTTTGTGTTAAAATAAATTAGAAGGTAAGGGATTATATATGGGAAGCGGAACAAATGTCTTAATCTTTAGTTCTTATATAATTGTTGGTTTAATCATAATAATCACTGTACTTGTATTAATAAACAAATCTAAAAAGAAAAAATATAGTGAAGAACTATCAAATCTTGAAAGAGATAAGAATTTAATTATTTCTGCCCAAATTCTCGCTGAACTTAATAAAGTTGAAGGTTTAATTAATAATGATGCTTTAAGAGAAAAATTTGAAAACTGGCAAGAAAGATTTAATAAAATTAAAAATAAGGATTTACCTAAAATAACTGATGGTTTAATTAAATTAGAAGAATTATTCCAAAAGAAAGATTATAATGCTTTAAATGATGGAATAACTAATATTGAACTTGAAATTACATATTTAAAAACTAAAACTAATTTTTTACTTGATGAAATTAAAGAAATAACTTCAAGTGAAGAGCGTAACAGAGAAGCTATAATTAAACTTAAAACTGAATATCGTGAAGTAAAAAATAAGTATGATAAAAATAAAAATGATTATGAACTAGTTGGAAAACCACTTGAACTTCAGTTCGAAAATGTCGATAAATTATTTCAAACATTTGAGATTGCTATGGATCAAAACGCATATACTGAAGTTGGTAAGATTGTAAAAGCTATTTCAAGTACAGTTGGTAATTTAAAAGAGGTAATTGAAGAAGCTCCAGTTATAGTAATGCTTGGTAAAAATGCTATTCCTAAGAAAATAGAAGATATCGTTGCAATAGCAGATAAGCTTACTAAAGAAGGATATAATATTGATTATTTAAATATAAATCATAATGTTACAGAGACTAACAAAAAAATATCAGATATATTTCAAAGACTTAATGTTTTAAACATTGAAGATTCTGTATTTGAACTTAAAACAATGCTTGATTATTTTGATTCTTTATATTTTGATTTTGATAAAGAAAGAACATCAAGGAAATTGTTTGAAGGTTATATTAGATCTATTTTGTTAAAAGTAACTAAACTTGAAAAAATAAGTAATGATATTTATAGAAAACTTGATGATATTAAATATAGTTATGATTTAAATGAATCAGAAGTATCTATTATTGAAGGTATTAAAGCAGAACTTATTGATATAAGATCAAGCTACGATAGAACTATTAGTATGCATCGAAATCATACATTTGCTTTTTCTAGGCTTAATAAAGAAATGGAAATAATTAATTCAAGATTATCAAAAACTGAAGAAAAACTAGAAATTACATTAAAAACTTTAAGTAGTTTAAAAGATGATGAACTTAGAGCTAGAGAACAACTTGATGAGATAAAAGATATTTTAAATAAGGCAAAAACAAAATCAAGAAGTTATAAGCTTCCTATTACGCCTAAGAATTATTATGTTGAAATGTCTGAAGCTCAGATGGCTATAAATGAAATGATTAAAGAATTAGAAAAAAGACCTATTTCTATTAAAGTACTTAATATGAGAGTTGATACTGCAAGGGATTTAGTACTTAAAGTATATAATACTATTAATGAAACAGTTAAAACTGCAAAAATGGCTGAACAAGCTATTGTATACGGAAATAGATATAGACCTATAAATAAAGACGTAGCTTTTGGACTTGCTAAAGCAGAAAGCTTGTTTGAAAAGGGAAGTTTTAAAAGTAGTTTAGAACAGGCAATGATAGCAATTAATATAGTCGAACCTGGTATTCGTGAAAAGTTAATAAGCGAGTATAATTAAAAAGCATCAAATTGATGCTTTTTTAATTTTTTATTAAAATATTGCTTTTTTCGATAAAAAGTAATAAAATATGTGAAAAATTGAGGTGATGTATGTGAAGGATTTCATGAACGTTGAACTTACTTCTGAATTACAAGAAGCTCTTGACGAACTTCTTTTACATCATTCTGAATTTAGCCACTATAAAACCATGATTACTAAAGCCTTTAAATTCGCAGTAAAAGCTCATGAAGGAGTTAAAAGAAAAAGCGGAGAAGACTATGTTATGCATCCAATAAGAGTTGCAAAAATTCTTGATGAAATGAAGTCTGATTATAAAAATATATGTGCAGCGCTTTTACATGATACTATAGAGGATGTAGAAGGTGTAACATATGATTTAATTGCAACTGAGTTTGGAACTGATGTTGCAAATAGGGTTGATGATGTTACAAAATTTTCACTTAATGGAGCAACTAAAGAAGATGAATTAATTCGAACAATTAATAAGGCTGTTAGATCAATTTTAAAAGATCCAAGTTCAATATGTATTAAACTTGCTGATAGACTTGATAATATGAGGACTATTTATGGTCACAAGGATCCTCAAAAGAGAATTATGATAGCAGAACAAACATTAAAATTCTATGTTCCACTTGCTGGTATGTTAAGTATGTACGCTATAAAAGAAGATCTCGAAGAAAAAGCATTTGAAGTTATTCAAAAGGATAAGGGATTATTAGAATACGAAACGTTAAAAAAAGAACGTAAGGAAAAATATGAAGATAATGATAAAGTAATGGGGTTTATTGGTAAGATTACTCAAACTGACATTATTCCAAAAATATTAAAAGATTATGATCCAAAGTTTAAACTTGTATCAAGTAATGCATCAAAACATGTTGAGTTTAAATTTAAATCTTTTTCACAAATAAATGAAAAAATGAAAAATCTTAAACTTGAAAGTATGAATGAGATCCATGATTTAATTAAAATAAGAATAAATACTAATAGTGTTGAAGATTGTTACAGAGCCATGAGGGCAATAGAGTCATATAAACAAGAAGGAACAAATACACTATTTTTTGGTAAGCCATTTTATTATAAAGATTATATTTCTAAACCTGCTTTTAATGGATATCAATCAATACACGTTAGATATAAAGTAAAATCACTTAATATTATAGTTCAATTTGAATATAGAACTTTCCAGATGAGAAATAAAGCAATTAATGGTATTGCATCTTGTTGGAATTATGACCATAATGATGCTACTACTAAAATGAAAGAATTTTTATATAAACTACCGTTTTATGAAGATTTGCTTGAATTATGTAATAAATATGATAATGATACTATGTCTAAGAAAAAAGATCAAAAACTAATTGAAGAAGAATTATATCAAGGTCTTGAAAAGAAAATATCCGCAAAACGAATAAAAATAGAACTTGATAAACAATACTACCAAGTATATAACGGTTGTACACTTATAGAACTACTTTCAAGAAAACATCCAGAGTATATTAATGATGGATCAGTTTTTGAAAGAAATGGGCTTTATATTAAACCAACAGATACATTAAATGATGAAGATGTTATTTCTAGATACATTCAAGAAAAAGATAATTCTTTCCAAAGAACTATGACAAGAAGAGATATTTAATCTCTTCTTTTTTTAATAATAAATATAGTGTATAATTATATTAATTAAGGGATGTGATTAAATGATATATTTAGATTATAGCGCAACAACACCTGTGTCATTTGAAGTACTTGATACTTTTAATAGAACTACTAAAGACTTTATCGGAAATCCTAATTCACTTCATAAATTAGGTGTTAAATCTTTAGATTTAATAACTTCAGCTACAAAACAAATAGCTGATATATGTAATGTTATGCCTAGAGAAATAATTTATACATATAGTGCCACTGAAGCTAATAACTTAGCTTTAATTGGTGTAATGCTTGCTAATCATCATCAAGGTAAACATTTAATAACATCTAAACTTGAACATCCTAGTATTTATAAAATATGTGATTATTTAACTAGCATTGGTTTTGAAGTTAGTTATGTTGATAATGATCAAGATGGTTTAATTGATTTTGATCATTTAAAAAAATTAGTTAGAGATGATACAGTTTTAGTATCTATTTGTTCTGTAAATAGCGAAACTGGAGTAAGACAACCTCTTAAAATGATTAGACAAATTATAAAAAAAGAAAATAATAATACTTTACTTCATTCTGATTTTACACAAGCAATTGGTAAAGTTCCAGTTAATTTTAATGATGTTGATTTAGCATCCCTTTCTGGACACAAATTTTTCTGTCCAAAAGGTATAGGTATGCTTTATAGAAACGATAAAGTTAAAATTAAACCCTTAATATATGGTTCTGGAAAGACCAATGAACTTCATCCGGGAACACCATCTGTTGCTTTAATAGCATCTTTTGCTAAAGCTTTAAGAATTGCTTTAACAGATATTGAAAAAAGAGAAAGATTTGTTACAAGACTTAATGAAAAACTTGTTAAAGAATTTAGTATTCATAAAGATATTCAAATAAATCAAACAAAATATTCAATTCCTCATATTTTAAATATAAGTTTAAATAATATTAAACCAGAAACTTTTATTCATGCTCTTGAAGAAAAAGATATTTATGTTGGAACAAACACAGCCTGTGCATCAGGAGATTTATCAACTTCTGTTATGGCAATTTATAATGATAAAAAACGTGCAACATCAACAATTAGAATTAGTATTTCTCATTTAACTACAAGTGATGAAATAAATCAATTTATAAATGTGTTTAATGTTGTTTATCAAGACTTAAATAATTTAACAACAAAAGAGGGATAATATGGAAAAAATCATAATAATTAAGTATGGTGAATTAACGACAAAAAAAGATAATATTAATTATTTTATTAGAATTCTAAATGATAATGTTAAAAAAGCATTATCACTTTTTAACGTTTCAATTGTTTATGATAAAGGTCGAATGTTTATTGAAAGCAATGATGGTAATTTCGATCAAATAGTATCAAAACTAACAAAAGTTTTTGGTATTCATGAAATAATGGTTGGTTATAAATTAAACAATCGAAACATTGATATTATTGGAAATAATGTTGTTGATCTTCTAAAGAATATTTCTTTTGATACTTTCAAAGTTATTACTAAAAGAAGTGATAAAACTTATGAACTTGATAGTATGGAAGTTTCAAGAAAAATAGGTGGCTATATTTTAAAAAATATTAAAGATGTAAAAGTTGATGTTCATCAACCGGAGCAAGAAATATATATTGAGATAAGAAAAAATGATGTATATATATATTTTGAGAAGATTAAAGGAATTGGTGGATATCCTGTTGGAACTTTAGGTAAAGGTCTTTTAATGCTTAGTGGAGGAATAGATTCTCCAGTCGCTGGTTATTTGGCAATGAAAAGAGGTATAAAAATTGAAACTCTTTACTTTGAAAGCCCTCCTCACACTAGTTTAAATGCGAAAAATAAAGTGTTAGAACTTGCAAATATCTTATCACGCTACGGAGGAAGCATTAAAGTTCATGTTATAAATTTTACAAATATCCAAGAAGAAATTTATAAAAATATTCCACATGAATATTTAATTACAATTATGAGAAGAATGATGTATCGAATATCAACAAAAATTGCTCACAGAATTAATGCACATGTTTTAATTAATGGTGAATCAGTCGGTCAAGTAGCAAGTCAAACTTTAACAAGTATGGAAGTTATAAATGAGGTAACTACTATTCCGGTTATAAGACCTGTTGCTTGTTTTGATAAACTTGAAATAATTGATGTAGCAAAAAAAATAGATACTTATGAAACAAGTATTTTACCATATGAGGATTGCTGCACAATATTTGTTCCTGATCATCCAGTTATTAATCCTCAACTTGAAAAGTGTGTGGAATATGAAAAATTAATCGATTATGAAAGTTTAATAAACGAAGCTGTTAAAAATCACGAAGTAATTAAAATAGGTGAAGGAAATAAATATCAAGATTTATTATAATTTATGTTTTTTTGTTAATTATAATAAATGGTGATAGATATTAAAAAACCTATAAGTTATATTTCTAACTTAAGTGATGTTAAGTGTAATTGTAATTTTTCGTCAAATATTGATATTATGAATAATGATGAAAAATACATTGATGAAAAAAATAGTAAATATGACATCAAAATGACGATTTTAAAAGGAAAAAGATAGTATTCTTTTCCTTTTTTTTGTATAATGAATAGTGAGGTGAACAAAATGAAAATATTATCTGTAAATGCTGGTTCTTCATCACTTAAATATCAATTATTTGAAATGCCTGAAGAAAAAGTGTTAATAAGTGGTTATTTTGAAAAAATAGGTCTAGAGGATAGTTTCTGGACTACTAAAGTAAACGGAGAAAAAATTAAAGGAGCTAAGTTTTTAAAGAATCATAAAGATGCTGTTGAAGTACTTCTTGATGAACTTATTGATAATGAAGTTGTTAAGTCTTTAGATGAAATTAAAGCTGTAGGCCACAGAGTTTTACATGGTGGTGAAAAATATAGTGATTCAGTTTTAATTACTGATGAAGTAATTGAAGATATTAAATCTTTGACAAAACTTGGACCTCTTCATCATCCAGGAAATCTTGCTGGAATTGAAAGTTTAAAAGAAGTTTTACCAAATGTTCCAATGGTAGCAGTATATGATACTGCATTTCATCAAACAATGCCAAAAGAAAACTTTATGTATCCAGTTCCATATGAATGGTATTTAAACTATGGAGTAAGAAAATATGGTTTCCATGGAACTAGTCATAAATATATTACTGAAACTATGAAAGAAAAACTTGGTAAAGATAATGTTAATTTGATTATTTGCCACATTGGTAGTGGTGCAAGTATTTCTGCAGTTAAAGATGGTAAATGTTATGATACAACTATGGGTATAACTCCACTTGATGGACTTATGATGGGAACTCGTTCAGGATCAATTGATCCATCTATCTTAGAGTATGTTTGTAAAGAATCTGGTAAATCTATATCAGATATTACAAACGAATTAAATAAGAAGAGTGGACTACTTGGTATTTCAGGGTTTTCTGATAGCCGTGATGTAGAAAATGCAGCTGCAGCAAATGATGAAAGAGCTATCCTTGCACTTCAAATGTATAATAATCGAGTTGCTAAATATATTGCAGATTATTATATTGAACTTGAAGGTAATGTAGATGCTATTATTTTCACTGCAGGTGTTGGTGAAAATGGTACTGACGCTAGAAGTGAAATTATTAAAAAATTAAATTGTATTGGTATTAAATTAAATGAAGAAGAAAATAGTAAAATAGCTTCATATAAAGATATTCATGAAGGAATTATTTCATCAAAAGATTCAAAAGTTGAAGTTTGGGTAGTTCCTACAAATGAAGAATTAATGATAATTCGTGATACATACAAATTTGTAAAATAAGATGTAGAAGGATGTGGTTTTTATCACAAAACCAGTTATTAATCAAATTTTTAAAAAGATTAAAAAATATAACAGTATTATTATTGCAAGGCATGTTAGTCCTGATCCTGATGCAATAGCATCACAGCTAGCTTTAAGAGATTCTATTGCCGAAACTTTTCCAGAAAAGAAGGTATTGGCTGTTGGTGTTGGTGTTGCTAAGTTTAAAAGCTACGGTGTTTTAGATAAACAGGATTATAGTAATATTAAAGATGCTTTACTTATTACGCTTGATGTTCCAAATATGAGTAGAGTTGATGGAATAGAAAATTTAAATTATAAAGAAATTGTTAATATTGATCATCATCCAAAGGAAGATATTAAAGCTGTAGTTGAGTGGAACGATGTTACTTGTTCAAGTACATGCCAAATGGTTGCTGAACTTATTATGGATACTAGACTTGTTTTAAATAAAAAGGTAGCTGCTAATTTATTCTTAGGAATGGTATCAGATAGTGACCGATTTTTACTTAAAAATACAACAGCTCATACTTTTGAAGTTGCAGCAAGATTAATTAGAGAAAGTGAATTAGATTTTCCTGTTTTATATGATAAACTTTATATAAGACCGTTTAGTGAAATTAAATTCCAAGCATATATTATAAATAATTTAACTATTATTGATAATGCGTTTGCTTATATCAAGATAAATGATGATATTTTAAAAGAATATAATGTTGATGCCGCAACGGTTACAAATATGATTAATAATTTTAATTTTATTGATGACTTTGTTGTTTGGTGTTTTGTAGTTAACGATGTTAAAAATAATCAAATAAAGGTTTCTATTAGAAGTAGAGGACCTATTGTAAATGTAATAGCTAATAAATATAATGGTGGTGGACATAAACTTGCATCTGGATGCAGACCTAAAACTGATGAAGAAGTAAATAAACTACTAGAAGAACTAAAAAACGCCGCAGTTGAATATATTTCGACAGAAAAGGTTAGTGAATAACTAACCTTTTTTATTTATAATCTTTTTAAGAAAGGAGAGATTAGCAACATGAATGAAGCAATGAAATATGCTCTTAAACTTCTTAAAAGACAAGATTATTTTATAAAAGATCTATATGATAAACTTGTTGAAAAAGGATTTAATCAAAAAGATGTTTGTTCTGTAATAAAAGATTTAGTTAATATGGATTTCATCAATGATGAAAAATTAATATATTTAAAAATAAGTAATCTAGCTATTTCAAAAAAGTATGGAAGAAAATATATTCTTAATTATTTTTCAAAAAAGAATGTATCAATGAATCTTGTGCTATACTGTCTTGATTTATTTGGAACTGATATTTTTAAACTGAATAAAGAATACATAATTAAAGAACTTCTAAGTGAAGGTAAAGAAGAAAAATATATTGATTATTATCTTCAAAAAAAAGGCTATGAAATAGAATAAAAAAACAAGTCATATATTGACTTGTTTTTTTAATTAATTATTAGTATTAGTTTTTTGATTTAATGCTGCATTCATATATCTAGAATATTGTGATGAAATATCACTATCAACAATATTTACACCATATTTCTTTCTATATGATTGCATTGCTTTTATAATAATTGTTTGATCAGTTGAAAGTACTTCTTTAGAAAGGATAGTTCTGATACTATCTTCAGCCTTTTCTAGAGAATCTTTTTTCTTTTGTTCAACTTTTAAAATTACATGATAACCAAGACTTGTAGTAATAACATCTTTTGAATATTCGCCATCTTTTAGTTTAATAGCACTATTTACTAATTCATCATATTTACTATCTAGTGAGTTAAGATTTATAAATCCAAGTGCTCCGCCAGATTTTTTAGTTGCATCATCATCAGAATATTCCTTAGCTAATGTAGAGAATGTTTCTTTAATATCTTTTCCTTCTTTTTTAGCTTTATCAAGTTTAGATATAACTTCTTCAGCTTTCTTTTTAGCATTTTCTTCAGCTTTTTTAATTTCATCTGTTGATGCGTTTGATTTTACATCTGGTGTAATTAAAATATGATTTATTGATACATCACCAAAGTAAACGTTTTCGTAATAATTTTTAACATCTTTTTCATCAACTTCTTCTTTAACGTAAACTTCGGCAGCTTTGTTTTCTAGATAATTGATGTAGATATAATTTTTATATGCTTCTATAGTTGAATAATTAGTGTAATACTGAATTGCACTTAATAATTCTTCATCACTACCGTATGTTTCTTTCATTGATTTAATTGTAGAATCAGCATATTTTTCAGCATCTTTAATATCTTTTTTGAATTCATCTTCTAATATTTTTTTATCAATGATATTGATAGTAGCTTCTAAAGCATAATCTTTCTTTAAAGTACTATAAAGTTCATCAGCACTAATTTTATCCCCGTTTTTAAACGTAATTACAGCTTCTTCACCATTTTTTAGTTTAGGTACTTTACCGCAACCTGCTAATAAGAATAGTGATAGTGTAAGTAAAAATAATTTCTTTTTCATATATTCCTCCAACATTATTTATTATAGCAATATCAATTTTTAAATTCAAGTAACATTATATTTACTTTTTCTCGTGTTCGATAATGTCTGATTCATTACCATTTACTAGTGCTTTAAATAATGCACCCTTTTCTTGATAATCAATAAAAACATCTTTACTTGATGCAGCAGGTGATAGTATACATATTGAACCAGGTTTTGTCACCTTTAACGCAATTTTATAAGCTTCTCTCATATCTCTTGTGAAGAAGATATTCTTTTTTGATGTATCAAGCTTTGGTTTTATAAGAAAACCTGTATCATACATACATATTAAGTTTTCAATATTAGAACTATTTAAATAATTAATAAATTCAGTATAATCTGTATTTCTGTTTTCACCACCAAATATTAGAGTGCTAATATTTTTTAGTGAAGATGTTGCATTTATCGTAGCTTCAGGAATTGTAGCTATCGTATCAACATAAAAGTGGATATTATTATGAGTTCCTAAATCTTCCATACGATACTCGAGTGGTTTAAAATTATATATTGTTTCTGATGCTTTTTGTAGATTTAAGTTTAATAATTTAGCCACGACCATGACAAATGCAATATTTTTAAGATTATGGTCACCAATTAAAAACCGATCTTTATCTTCATAAATTATACTATTATCAAAATATATTTTTCCTTCATCAATAACAACTTTACTTAAACTATTTGATGTTTCTTTAAAACTAATTCCTATTTTATTTGATTTAAAACAATTATTATTTTCTAAAACAGTTATGTTATCAAGAGTGTATTTGTTATCTGAAGAGTATAGTGCATAGTCTTCATTAGTTTGATATTTAAACATATGCATTTTATTTTCATGATAATGCTCTAAAGTTTTTGCGTGATCTAGATGGTCTTGAAATAGGTTTAAAACTATGCCAATGTGTGGTGATTTTTTTATATATTCAAGTTGATGAGATGACATTTCAATGACTAAAATAGTATCATTTTTATAGTTTTTGATTTCATCTAGTACTGGAATTCCAATATTACCTGCTAGGATAACATCCTTTCCTTGATCTTTGATAACATTATATAGTAGGGAAGAAGTAGTAGATTTTCCCTTAGTTCCGGTAATACCAATAATATTTTTTCGATTTACTTCTAAAAGTAATTCTAGTTGTGAAGATATTTTATTTATGATTTTATTTTGATATTCTTCATCTAGATAGTTTAGGGAAATTCCTGGAGACTTCATAATAATATCAAAATTATCTAAATTTTCTAGGTAGTTTGGTCCACAGTTTAGTGTTACATTTTCATCATTTGTAAGAAGAGAATTATTAGATATATCAAATTTATCATTAATAGTTATATTAACGTTACCTAAATGCTCTCTTAAAAATCTAAATGTTGATTGACCTTCTTTACCAAATCCTAAAATAACAATATTTTTATTTTTAAGTTTATTTATTATTTCATTAATCATTATTTAGTTCCGCCTTTACTAAATTATTAAAGTATTCATCAATGTTATTTTCTTCGTTATAGGTTAGTATACTTTTTGCATTCGTATAAAGTTGATAGTTATCGAGATAATACTTTAATAAATATGGTAATTTATCTTTATCAAGTTTATTTATAAGTGTACTAACTGCAAATTTAGCTTCTTCTATTGTTCCTACACACTCAAATGGTTTAATTTTTGATTCGCCAATTATTTCAAGGAAAGTATTAAGTAAATCAGTTCTTTCATATAAATCTTCACCAAATATATTAATTAATTCATCTTTATATAGGTGAGGACTTAATATGATGAATACAAATAGACATTTAGGGCAATTACAACACCATTTCCATGGAGTTGTTTTACTTCCTAAATTACAACTTTTAAATACTTCGTGATATTTTTGATATTTAGAAAATAACAATCCAATTTGATATTCACTTAAACCTCTTAATAAGCTAAAATATTTGATATTTATTTTAAAATATTTATTAATATATTCATTAAAATCATTTTCAAATTCAAAAGATTTTGAATACTGATGATTTACACTTGAACCTATAACTGTTGCTTGATTGGCACTAGATTCGTTTGATAGAACTATATTTTTTTTGTTTGATAAGTATGCACATAGGTAACTTATAAAAGCCACGATAGCAGAAAATGGTGTGTGTCCATTTATAAATCCTTTTTCATTTAGTTCTATTATTTTTTTATCAATTATTCTTTCTACCGTAATAATATCTTCATTACTATAGCCAGCAATGCGAGCACAATTTATTGATGGATCTTTTGGATTAATTATGAAACATGAGTTACATTTTTCATTTTTAAGTATTTCTAATGATACGCATGAATCTTTACCACCACCAACTGGAATCAAGTTTCCTTCACCATTATAAGTTAAGTTAAATGATGGTTTGGAATTTATTAGTGATTTAATATTAACTAATTCATCAATAGTTATACTTATTTCATTTTTATATAAAAGTTCACCTAAACCATTAAAAATAATATTTTTATACCATTTTATTTGCTCTTCATCTAAATATCCACATTTAATGATTATGTTAGGTGAAAGAGTGGCTTTATAATAACTAATTAATTCTATTAAACCAATATGAAAAACAATATATTCAAATAAATTTTTATCAATATTATTATTTTTAATTATCGATTTATCTATTTTTGTTTCAGGATGAAAACTACATAAATTTGTTGTTACAAATTCATATGTAATAACATACTTGTTATTTTCTTCTTTAATAGTGTAGCTATCGTAAATAAATTCACTATATTTATTTCGAAGTTCATAAAATTTGTCCATACTATTCACCATAATAATTATACTACAAAAATAAGTATTTGTAGATATTGATTGGGCTTATAAGTAAGCACAAATTTTTAAGTTTTGTATAAAATATAAATGAAAAGACAAAATAAAGGAGGAATCGATATGAACGTTAATTGTGGCGGAGGTCTTGGTGCAGCTATCATCTTAGTACTATTTATTTTACTAATAATCATATTAGGAGCTGCTATTTAGTCTTTTATAGTAAGGGAGGTCTATAATATATGGGCACAAATAATAAAGAATGTTGCAATAATAAGCCATCAATATGTAGTGGGGGAAATACAGCCTTTGTTGTATTAATTTTGTTTATCTTAATGGCCATTATCGTTGGTGGAAGATTTAATTAAAAAGCACTGAAGTTTTATTCTTCAGTGCTTTCTTGTTCATCAAATAAAGGAGTTATTTTAAATTCTTCATTTCCTCCAGTAACGATGTTTTTCATTTTTGTATAATAAGATTTATAATCTTTTAAATAATTTGCAACTTGAGGATCACTAAATGTCATTACTATGTGTCCAGAATAAGTTGATGTATTTCTCCATGTGAAGTTTAAAGTTCCACCAACATTATCTATTGTAATTTTAGATTCACCATTTTCCACTGTTTTGGTAATATCTAGTGTTCCAAATAGACCAATTCTTTTATAATCTTCTATTTGATTAGATATAAAATTACCTAAAGAGTAGTAAACAATTGTATTATTTATTTTTTCTATTGGTTGAACAACATGTGGATGACAACCAATTACTATATCAACGCCTAAATCAGCAAGAAATTGTGCTTTTTGTCTTTCTGAATTAGTTGGAGTGTGAGTATATTCTTCACCCCAGTGAACAGCAACAATTATAACATCTACTTTTCCTTTTAAAGCTTCAATATCAGCTTTAACTTTATCATCATCCCATACATTTACTAAATATGATTTTCCGCTTGGTAGAGGAAGACCATTAGTATGCTCTGTATAAGATAACATAGCGTATGATATGTTATTTTTTTCACCTATGACATAGTTATTTCTTGTTTCTTCGCTTTCTGCTTGACCATTCCATACAACATTTTTGTTTTTCCAGTAATTAACAGAATTTAAAATTCCGGTTTCACCTTGGTCCATGGCATGGTTATTTGCAAGTGATACAATGTTAAAACCTATGTTATTAACCATTGTATCTCCAAATGCAGATGGTGTATTAAATCTAGGATAACCAGAGTATCCTCTGTTATCGCCACCTAATATAGTTTCTTGATTGTAATATCTTAAATCAAACTGATTGATATAGTCTTTTACAAATCTTAATTGTTTATCAAAATTAAATGTACCATCAGAGTTTTGAGCATCTCTATAAACATTACTATGTATTAGAGCATCTCCTGCCATAATCATCGATAATTTATATACTTTTTTTGTTTCTTTTACTTCTTTATTATTATTATTATTATTTGCTTTACCATTTGATTTACCTTTTTCTGATCCGTTATTAAATACTTTAAAATATAAAAGGCCAGAAAGTAAACCAATAACAACTAAAAAGAAGAAAGTTTTAACCCAAGGTTTTATTTTAGTTTTCCTTCTCATTTTTTGCTAGTCCTCCATAATTATTTTATATGCTTCATCAACAGTATATTTTAATCCTTGACGGTATCCAGGAACTATATGTTTATGAAAATGTTTTACTACTTGAGCATCCAAATAATTTACAAAGAAAGTAACACTATTTTTATGAAGTTTACTTTCTAGTTTATCGGCTATTATTTTAGTTACTTTGTTAATATGTAGTACTAAATCATCAGGTAGTTCCTTATAATCTGTATAGTGTTTTTTAGGAATAATTAAAGTGTGTCCGTCACCATTTGGTTCAATATCTAAAATACCAATTACTAAATCATCTTCATAGATTTTTTTTGATGGTATTTCTCCGTTTATAATTTTACAAAATATACAATCCATATTTATAACTCCTATCCTTTAATCATTATAACAAATAAAATTTGATTTAGGTACTTTTTTATAGGTGTTAGCATAGATTATATTAAAAGGGGGCTACTAAGTTGGCAAGTTATAAAGAAATTGTAACTAAAACAGTTATTGGTAAAGCTAAAAAAACAAGTAAGAATGAAGTTTTAATTAAAACTGAACAAACACCAAGTACTGTTTTAGGATGTTGGGTTATTAACCATACTTTTAAAGGAAATAATGATGTTGGACGTGTTAAAGTAAATGGTTCATATGATATAAACGTATGGTATTCATATGATAGTAATCATAAAACTGCTGTTATAAATAAAACTTTTAATTATGAAGAGATTATGAATGTACCGATAAAAAATACTGATGTAATTACCGATTCGTCTGAAATAATTGTTAAAAGTTTAAAACAACCTAATGTTATTGATGTAAAAACAGTTGATGGAGATATAAAACTTGTTATTGAAAAAGAACTAGGTGTAGAAGTTGTTGGTGAAGCAAAAATTCGTGTAAATATTGAAGATGATGAAGATGATTATGAAGAAATAATTGATGATGGAGAGGTTGATAATATTATTTCACAAATAGAACCAGAATATTTAAATTAAACTGTTAACCAAAAATAGTTGACATATAACTTAGTATGGAGTAAAATAAGATGCAATTAAGGAGGTATATTCATGGCTGTTAAATTAAGATTAAAAAGAATGGGTTCTAAACAAAAACCTTTTTATCGTATTGTTGCTGCTGATTCAAGATTTCCAAGAGATGGACGCTTTATTGAAACTGTAGGAACTTATGATCCAATTAAAAAAGATGCTGACGTTACTGTTGATGAAGAAAAAGCATTAAAATGGTTAAATAATGGTGCACAACCAACTGATACTGTAAAAAGTATTTTATCTAAAAAAGGTATTATGGCAAAATTTGCTGCACAAAAAAATAAAAAAGCAGGTAAATAATTATGGAAATTGTAGAATTTACTGAAAATTTAATTAAAAGTATTGTTAAAGAACCGGATATGGTTAAAGTACAAAGTTTTGGAGGGGAAGAAGATTCTCAAATCTTAGAAATTATTGTTGCTGATTCAGATAAAGGTGCAGTAATTGGAAAAAATGGTCGTATGGCTAATTCTCTAAGAACAATTGTACAAGCTTATGCATACTTACATGATAATAAAAAAATTAAATTAAATATTGATTCTTTTTAATGATTTCTTTTTGAAATCATTTTTTTTATGTTATAATAATATATGGTGATAGGATATGAATAAAAGAGGTTTTACATTAATTGAACTTTTAACAATAATAGTCTTAATAACAATAATTACATTAATTGCAGTTCCATCAATAAAATATGCTCAAAATAAAATTAATAATAAGAACTATGAAACTAAGAAGAGCCTTATAAAAACGGCTGCTGAAGAATATGGTGAAGATAATAGAGAATATATTTTATATCAATCAACACAAACATATGTAGAACCTTCATCAGGTAGATCCTATCCATCTATGAATGATGTTACAGTATCAACCCTTTTACAAAATGGTTATCTTGTAAAAGATAATGGACTTACTGTTGATGATATAAAAGACCCAAGAAATGATACAAGTTTGTTAACAAAAACTATAACAATCTATATAAAAAATGGAGTTGTGTACGCTGTACTTAATAATTTTGACTAGAGGTGAATTTTAAATGAAACCAAAAGTAATTTTTATGGGGACGCCTTCTTTTGCTGTTCCCATTTTAGAAACTTTAATAGAGCTAACTGATGTTGTTTTGGTTGTTACACAACCAGATAAATTAGTGGGTAGAAAACAAGAACTTGTTTTCTCACCTATAAAAGAACTTGCTGTTAAAAATAATATTCCGGTTTTTCAACCAGAAAAATTAAGAGATGAAACATTACGAATACTGGAAACTGAAGTTGACTTAATTGTTACTTGTGCATATGGTCAAATTTTACCAGAAGTAATTTTGAATCATCCAAAGATAGCATCAATAAACGTTCATGCTTCACTTTTACCATATTTAAGAGGTGGAGCACCAATTCATCATGCAATTATTGATGGATATGATAAAACTGGTATTACTATTATGTACATGGCTAAAGGAATGGATGATGGGGATATAATTTCTCAGGAAGAAACTATTATTGATTCATCTGATAATGTTGGATCTTTACATGATCGCTTATCTACTATGGGAGCTTTTTTACTTAGAAGAACATTACCTTTAATAATTAATGGAACAAATGACAGATTTAAGCAAGACGAAAGCAAAGTTACTTTTGCATACAATATTAAAAGGGAAGAAGAACACATAGATTTTGATAAAAAAGGTCAAGAAATTATAAATTTAATTCGAGGTCTTAATCCATGGCCTACTGCAAATACCATTTTAAATGATGTTGAATATAAAATATTATCCGCTCATTTTTATGAAACTAATGTTGATAAAACTAAAAGGGTAGTTAAAGAAAAAGATAAATTTGGCGTTACATGTAGTAACGGTATAATTTATTTTGATGAGATTAAACCATTTGGTAAAAAGAAAATGCTAGTTAAGGATTTTTTGAATGGTTTACATGAAGATATAACGAAATGGAGTGTTAAATAATGGGATTATTTACTACAAAGAAAAAAGAACCTAGAGAAATAAAAGAAGATGATAGTCTTTTTATTAAACTTTGGTATAATCCAAGAACTCATGCTTTAATGGTTTTAGGTGCATATTTAGTTTTCTTTTTAGTTATACTACTTGTTATAAATATTGGATCTAAAACAACAGATGTTAATAAACCTGTTTTAGGAAAAGATACAAAAAAATTATTTGATTATTATTTAGATAAAAATACAACATATAATTTTGTTATTAATAAACCAAGTAAAACATATTATTTTTCAGGAGTAAAAATTGCTGATAACGACATTTATGGTACACTTTTAAGTGATGGTGAATCTAAAAATATTTATGTTTCTGCTGGTTTATGTAAAATTGTTCGTGAAGAAAATGGAGAGTATATTCAAGTTGAAGATGAAACTTGTCCAAGTGATATTGAATATAATTATTTTGATATAACATATATTTATACCGTTATTGAAAGCCTTAAAACAACATCATCAAGTTTAAAAGATAGATATAATTTTGTTTTAACAAATAATTATTCTTATAAATTCTACTTTGATAAAGAAAAAATAAATAAAATAGAAATAAAAGATAGTAATGATACATACACATTAACTTTAGGAGTTAAAGAAGAAGTTGTAACTGAAGAAGGAAATGACGATATTACTTCTGAAGAAGAAAATATTTAAAAAAGAAATTAGTGATTAAAATGGATAAAAAAAGAAAGAAATATTTTATAATTGTTAATGCAATTACGTTATCAAGAATACTAGGATCTGCATTATTATTTCCTATCTTTTTTTATTATGGTCAAAATGTAATTGGAATTATTTTATCAGTGTTATTTGCAACTGATTGGATTGACGGATATCTTGCAAGAAAACATAATGTTTGTACTTTTTTTGGAAGCATTATGGATGGCGTTTGTGATAAAGTCATGGCAATTATTTCCTGTTTGATACTATGTTATTTAAATCCTTTTATGATTGTTTCAATTGCTTTAGAATTATTAATATTTATTGTTAATACGTTTGCATTAATGAAAAATGGTAATGTTAAATCTAGTCAGATTGGTAAAACAAAAATGTGGTTTTTATCACTTAGTGTAATTCTTGGTTTCTTTTTATCAAAACCACATAGATCATTAATAAATTTTCTAATTGCAGTTCCTGCGATTATTGCAGAACTTATAACTTTAATTGATTACACCTTTAAAACTCTTAAACTTAAATTTAAAATAACAAAAACTAAACCAAAATATAAAAAATTTAAAGATATTAAAAAAATGTTATTTGATCCTGAATTTTATGAACAATATAAGGATCAAAAAGGATTAATATCACATATATATAAAGATGGGAATAACTAAATAAAATTGCCCATTTTTTTATTGCTGTGATATAATATTTTATGATGGTGGATAAGATGAAACATATAATGGATTTATCAAGAGAATCATTTATTAAATATTTTGAAGAAATAGGTGAAAAATCTTTTAAAGCTAGTCAAGCAATTGAATGGCTTTATGATAAAAAAAGTTATGATCCTATAAATTGGTCAAATTTTAAAAATGATACAAGAGAAAAATTGGTTTCTTCTTTTAATCATTTTATGATTAAAATTAAAAAGAAGGAAGAAGATAATTTAACTAAGAAGTATCTATTTGAACTAGAAGATAATAATCATATTGAAGCTGTTTTGATGGAACATGATTATGGTTTATCTGTTTGTATATCAAGTCAAGTAGGTTGCAATATGGGATGCAGTTTTTGTGAAAGTGGTAGACTTAAGAAGGTAAGAAATCTTGAAACATATGAAATGGTAGAACAAATTTTATTAATTGAAAATGATATTAATAAAAGAATATCAAGTGTTGTTATTATGGGTATTGGTGAACCTCTTGATAATTACGATAATGTTTTAGAATTTATTAAAATAATAAATGATGATAAAGGGCTTGCAATTGGTGCAAGACATATAACACTATCAACTTGTGGTTTGGTTCCAAAGATAAAATTGCTTCAAGAATTACCACTACAAATTAATTTGGCAATATCACTTCATGCATCAAATAATGAACTTAGAAGTAAACTTATGCCAATTAATAAAGCATATTCTTTGGATGAACTAATTAGTGCAATTGACAAATATATTGAACATACTAATAGACGAGTGACTATAGAATATGTTATGCTTAATGATGTAAATGATAATGAAGTTAATGCTAAGGAATTAATTAATCTTTTAAAAGGGAAAAATGTTTATGTTAATTTAATTCCGTATAATGAAACCAGTCATATTATTTATAAAAAAAGTCCAAAGGATAAAATACTTAAATTTTACGATATATTAAAAAAGGGTGGAATCAATGTAACTATAAGAAAAGAATTTGGTTCGAAGATTTCAGCTGCGTGTGGTCAACTAAGAAGTAAAGAGGTGAAATAAATGAAATCATTTTATTTAACTGATGTTGGTAAAGTAAGAAGTCATAACGAAGATAGTGTTACAATTTTAAAAAATAATTCAAATGAATATTTAATGGTTGTTGCTGATGGTATGGGCGGTCATAGAAAAGGTGAAGTTGCATCTCAGCTAGTAGTTAATTATTTAGCCAAAAAATTTGTTGAAACTAATACAGTTGGCGATAAAGCTAGCGCAATAGCATGGCTTAAAACTGTTTTAGATGAAATGAATGATTTAATAATTGATTATGGAGCAACCCATATTGATTCTAGTGGTCTTGGAACTACTGTTGTTTTATCTATAATTACAAATGAATATTTACTTATAGGTAATGTAGGTGATTCATCAGGTTACGTTATGAAAAGTAATAAACTTCATAAAGTAACTAAACCTCATACTTTGGTTAATTTACTAGTTGAATCTGGAGACATTACTGAAGAAGAAGCAAGAAATCATCCAAAGAAAAATGTTTTATTAAAAGCACTTGGATCTGGAGAAAAAGCTGAACCAGATATTCTTGATGTTGATAATGATTCTGATGCTGTACTACTTTGTAGTGATGGTTTAACTAATATGCTTACTGATGAACAAATAGAAAAAGTTTTACTTGATGATACTTTAGAGCTTGAAGAAAAAATAATTAAACTCGTAAGAAAAGCAAATGCAAGAGGTGGAGTTGATAACATCTCAATTGCTTATCTTGAAAGGAAAGGAAGTGAAACATTATGATCGTGAAGGGTCAAAAAATTTCTGATCGTTACCAAATAATTAAAAGCATTGGTGAAGGCGGAATGGCTAATGTTTATCTAGCTTATGACACTATATTAGATCGTAATGTTGCTGTTAAGATTTTAAGGGGAGACTTAGCAAGTGATGAAAAATTTGTAAGGCGTTTTCAAAGAGAAGCTCTAGCAGCTAGTTCGCTTTACAATCAAAATATAGTTGAAGTATATGATGTTGGTGAAGATAATGGCATGTACTATATTGTTATGGAATATATTGATGGTAAACATTTAAAAACTCTTCTTAAAAAAAGAGGTAAACTTACCGTTTCTGAAGCAATTGATATTATGATGCAAATAGCATCTGGTTTATCTGTTGCTCATGACCAATATTTAATACATAGAGATATTAAACCTCAAAATATTATGATTTTGGAAAATGGTTTAGTTAAAATAACAGACTTTGGTATTGCAATGGCAATGAATTCTACACAATTAACTCAAACAAACTCTGTTATGGGAAGTGTACACTATTTACCACCTGAACAAGCAAGTGGTAAAGGAGCATCACTTCAATCAGATATATACTCTATGGGAATTTTAATGTATGAACTATTAACAGGTAAACTTCCGTATCATGGAGATAACGCTGTTGAAATAGCTTTAAAACATTTAAAAGAACCACTTCCATCAATTAGGGAACAACTTCCATCTATTCCTCAAAGTGTTGAAAATATCATTATTAAGGCAACAGCTAAGAATCCTAAAAATAGATATGCTGATGCTAAAGAAATGTATGAAGATTTAAAAACATGTTTAGATGAAGAAAGATTAAATGAAGAAAAATATACTTTTAAATATCCTGAAAATGATTATGACGAAACTAAAATGTTAAAAGTTATTAAAGAAAAGGAAAAAGAATCAGCAAATGAAGATGCAAAGAAAAATGGTAAAAAAATAAAAAAAGTAAAAGAAAAGAAAAAAGATGATTCTTCTGAATCAAAGAAGCAAAATAAATTATTAATTGTTCTAGCATCTATATTTACTGGCTTAGTTATTATAATTACGTCAATTGTAATTTTAATTCCAATTGTTACATCTAAGTCACAAATAGAAATACCTGATGTAACAAATAAAACTTTAAAAGAAGCTACAAAAATTATTCAAGATAAAGGATTCCAAATTAGTGAAGAACAAGTAGAGCAAGCTTCTGAAACTATTCCTGAAGGGAATGTTATTAGAACAAATCCTGTTGCAGGAACAAGAAGGAAAAAAGGATATGAGGTTGTTTTATATGTATCTTTAGGAGATGCAAAGATAACTGTAGATAACTATACTGGTAAGAATTTTTCTGAAGTTAAAGGTGCCCTTGAGGCTCAAAAAATTCACGTTTTAAAAGAGGAACAAGAACTTGAGGGTGGAGATGTAGCTGATGAAAACGAAATAATAGGTCAATCTGTTGAAGTAGGTCAAAAATTATCTGCAGGTGATACTATAACATTGTATGTTGCTGATACATCTAAAAAGTACCCTAACTTTGTTACAGGTGATTGGACTGAAGCTAAAGTAAAAGCTTTTGCTGATGAAAATGGCTTAGAAGTTGAGGTAAATAAAGTAGCTGATTCTACTAAAGATGATGGAACAATTGTTAGTCAAAATCCACAAGAAGGTTATACTATTAGAGAAGGACAAAAGTTCAGAATCAGTGTTGTTGAAAACCCTGTTGATCAACCAGATAATCCTGATGATGATACTACATGGTATTAATAAATTATGGTAAGTAATGGGCAAATTGTAAAAATTATTAGTAATCTTTATACTGTTAAAGTTGATGATAAATTTTATGAATGTAGAGCAAGAGGTAAGTTTCGCTTTGCTAAGGAAACACCTCTTGTTGGTGATTTTGTTGAAGTTGATTTAAATGATAACTATATCATTAAGATTTTAGAAAGAAAAAATTATTTAAATCGACCTCAAATAAGTAATGTTGATATTGCTCTTATCGTAACAAGTATTAAAAAACCTGATATATCATATAACTTACTTGATAAATTAATATTAGTTATTAAAGAGAAAAATATAGAACCTGTAATTTGTATAACTAAACTCGATCTAGTTGGTTTCTTTAAAAGGGGAAAATATAAAAAGATATTAAAATATTATGAAAACATTGGAATTAAAGTTTTTTATAATAATAATTTAGCACTTTTAAAGAAATATTTGAAAGGTAAAGTAGTTGTTTTAACTGGTCAAACTGGTGCAGGAAAATCAACTTTACTTAATAAACTTGATGTTAATCTTAATTTAGAAACCAAACCAATTTCTGATGCATTAGGTAGAGGTGTTCATACAACAAGACATACTGAGATTCATGAAATTGATAACATATATTTTGCAGATACACCTGGATTTTCATCACTTGATTTAGTTGATATTAATAAAGATAATATAATGATGGGCTTTCCCGAATTTAATAATTATGAGTGTGATTTTAAAGATTGCTCTCATGTTGATGAGAAAAACTGTAGCGTTAAAAACGCTGTTAAGTTAAATAGAATTATGAAATCTAGATATGATAGCTATGTATCATTTTATAAGGAGATAAAAAAATGATTAGTGTTTCTTATTTAAAAAGTGTTTATGATATGAATAAAACTGTCCATTTGCTTGATAAAATAAGTGATGTTGACTTTATTCATTTAGATTTAATGGATGGAAAATATGTTGAAAATAATAACATAAACATTAAAGAAATTTTAAATAATTTTGAAGATATAAATAAGAAGAAAGACATTCATTTGATGGTTAGAGATCCTTTAAAATATATAAATGAACTTGAACAAATTCATCCAGAATTTATAACTTTTCATCCAGATGCTGTAGATGATCCAATTAAAGTTGTTAATAAAATAAAAGATTTAGGTATAAAAGTTGGAATTGCTATAAATTATGATGTTGATGTTGAAGAATATGAAAATTTATATAGTTTATCTGATCTAATTTTAGTTATGAGCGTTCAAGCTGGCTATGGTGGTCAGGAATTTCAAAAAGATGTTTTATCTAAAATTGAATATTTTACTAATTTAAAAGATGATGGTGAAGAGTTTATATTAGAAATTGATGGTGGAATCAATGATGAAGTATATCACAGATTAGTTAAATATCCTATTGATATATTTGTTGTTGGTGCTTACATATGTACTAATGAAAACTTTAATAGACCTATAAAAAAATTATTAAATTAATAATTAAGGCTTTTTTATAAAAGCCTTTTTATTTGACAAAATATTATATTTTTCTTAAAATAAACATTAAAATATTTTTTATGAAATAAGGGATGATAGATGCCTGATAAAAATGTTAATACAAATGTTTCTAATGATGAAGATATAACTTTATGTGATGTTCCTAAGTTAAGCGAGCTATATGAATCTGGTTATATAGATAGAGTTAGAAATGCTTACTATAACTATAAAGCTGTTAATAAAATAAACAATATTGATAATTTATCTGAAGAAGAGAAAATTATATCTATTGCTTATTATTCAATTAGCGTTTTTTTAAATTGTCTTCCTTCACTTGATATTAATGATATTATTAAATATAACAGCAGCAAATATGATGAAAAGATTTTAATTGATTTTTTAAATGGTTCAGTAAAACAATTTGAAAAAGACTCAGTTTATTACACTTTAAAATATGAAAATGAACATAAAAAGAAATATGATGAATATCTAATTGCTATAATGAGTGATTTATCTCATAAACCTGATATTGATGAATTTATGAAAAATAATTATATTGTTTCTGTTAGAAAGGCAGTTCAAAAGTATTTTCTAGGTGGTCATAAATTAGAACTTGAGAAGATATTTTCTGACATTACTGACGAAGAAGCAATAAAAGAAGCTGAATATTATATATATTCATGTTTATATAATATTTATACAAAGTATTATAAATCACCATTTGGAAAATTAAGATTTAAAATGGAATTTAGACATATGGATTTAAATCAAGCTACATATTTCATAGTTAGTAAGCTTGAGGAATTAAACGAAAGTTTATTTACTAAAGAAGAGTTTTATGAAATTATATCTGATATGAAAGAAAATATAAAACAAGTTATTGATCTATCTAAAAGTCAATATAATGAATTAAAAAATGAGGGTTATTTTAATGAAAAATATAGAAGAACTAACTAAAATTAATTTACCAACCTTAGATTTTTTAAATAAAAGAGGAACAACTAAGATAGTTAATAAGGAATTTCATAAATTAAAAAAACTTGTAAAAGATATTGATGAAGTATACTTAGATAATGAAAAAATGCCTATATATTTTATGTACTATATTTTATTTAAATATCCATCTTTAATCAGTAAACTAGAAAACTATTCTGATTCATTCAGTAAAGAAATTAGTATGTGCGCAAAGCAGATATATCCTTCATTTATTGAAATATATATTGAATGTTTTTTAAATCAAAAAAGAAGTTTTAAAGATAAGTATTATGAATCTGTAAAAAGATTATTTGAAGAAAATAAAAATACCAAAAAGATAAAGAAAGTTCTTAATGGATTTTTATCTAAACCTATAAAAGTATATTTTATGAATGGAAATATAGTAAAGTTTAATAATTTAGATTTTGATGTTGATGAAAATATGATTGAAAACTATATTTATAATCAAATAGTTGAAGAACTTAATTTAATCAACATTTCTGATAGATATGCATATATACTAAAAATTAAAACAATGTCTCAAGATGCAGTTTTAAATTTTGTTTCTGAAAGAATAGCAAACATGAAAAAATTAAATATATCAAAGGATATATTTAATGAACTTGTTGAGGATGAAAAAACGATTTTTAGGTATATAACTTTAATTGCAGATGAACAGTATCTAACATTAGAAAATAATAAAAAACATAAATTAATTAGAAAATAAAAAAACAATGAATAATTATTTATTCATTGTTTTTGCTTCTCTTGCACTAATGATTACTTTTTGTCCATTAATAGTCTTTTTTTGAAGATTAGGTTTTTGTTTAGTTTTTGTTGCATTACATGCGTGACTTCTTAAGTTACCAGTTAATGGTTTTTTCTTTGTTACTTTTGTTGCCATAAATTAGCCACCTCCAATTAATTACTTAAAAACTATACCAAAATATCGTATTAAAGTCAAATAAATATGGGAAAAACATGAAATTTTGAATATATTCATTTAACGTTTATTTGATATTTATAATGTACATGGTATGTAAAATATAAATAAATTAATATTTTACATATTATTAGTTTATTTTATAATTTTAGAAAAGGTGTGTTTATGTGTGAAAAATAATAATATATTAACAAGAATTATTTTATGTATCTTACTAATAATTTTTATGTATGTTTCAGCCGCTTGTTCAGTAGGTGAAGATAAAAAAAATAAGGATGATGATATTGATTCTTATCAAAGGGTTGAAAAAGGGAAAATAAATGCTTTTATTGATGAAGCATATGCCTTTATGAAAGCAGCTGAGGAAAAAGAAGTTATTGATAATGCATTACTAGGTGATGAATCAGAAGAACTTTGTTTTAATATAAATGAACTTATTGGTGAATATATAGATGTATCATATGCTTTAGATTATAGTGGAATTATTTTAAAAACAAAAGATGGAAATTGGAAGATTTATTTAACAAATGGAACTTACACTATTAATGGAAAAACAAAACCTATAAGCACTAGCGATGTTGAAAAAGGGAGTAATCTTTCAAAAACTTCTTGTTAAATTAAAAGGCAGTGATGCCTTTTTTTAATTGATATAACAATATCTATTTGTTAGAATAATATTTAATAAAAAAGAATGTAAATAAGTGATATACTTTTTATATATAAAGATAGCGTGGTGATAATTTATGAATATACCTATTAAAATTACAACGGATTATACACTACTATCAAGTTTAATTACACTTGATAAACTTATATCTTGTCTTAAAGATAAACATATATCTTCATGTGGTATTTGTGATACTAATCTTTTTGGTTCATATTTATTTTATAAAAAGTGTAGGGAAAACAATATAAAACCTATAATTGGTTTAGAAATTAAAATATTAGATAACTCTGTTTATTTATACGCTAAAAATTATGATGGCTATAAAGCTCTTTTAAATATAAATTATATATCTCAAGAAAGAGAAGTATCTCTTCTTGATTTGAATTTATATGCATCAAATATTATTTTTGTTATTCCATATAGATCAAGAACTATAGCTAAAGAATTCAAAGATTATATAATGTTTGTTTCATATGAAAATGAAAAAGAAAAAGCAAATATTGATGTAACTAGTTATAAATCTTTATTTATTCAAGATATTAAATTAATAGAAAGTCGTGATAATGATTATTTAAATTATTTATCACTAATTAAAAATGGAGAAACAGTTGATGATAAAGTTATTTGTGAAAATTATTCTTTGGAAGATTTTTTAAATAACAAAATTATAGATGATAATAATAAGTATTTTGTAGATCTAATTAATATTGAGTTTCCTGTAAAACCTAATTATTTACCTAAATACCAAACTGATAAAGATCAATATAAGCTACTAATAAGTTTATGTATAAAAGGTCTTGAAAAAAGGTTTCATGGTGAAGTAGATAATGAGTATAAGCAAAGATTAAATTATGAACTTGATGTCATTAATAAAATGGGATTTGTGGATTATTTTTTAATTGTATATGATTATGTTTTGTATGCAAAAAAAAATAATATTGGTGTTGGTCCTGGAAGAGGAAGTGCAGCTGGTTCTTTAGTTAGCTATTGTCTTGGAATAACTGATATAGATCCACTTAAATATAATTTATTATTTGAAAGATTTTTAAATCCAAAAAGAGTTACAATGCCTGATATTGACATTGATTTTGAAGATGAAAAAAGATATGACGTTATAAAATATGTTAAAGATAAATATACACAAGATAAAGTAGGTTTAATTATAACTTATGGAACTTTAGGGTCAAAACAAGCGCTTCGCGATGTTGCTAGAGTTTTGAAAATAGATGATGAGAGAATTTCTAAACTTATGAAATTTATTTCTGCAGATTTAAGTTTAAAAGATAACTATAATAAAGATGTTGAAAATATTTTAAATGGTGATAATGAACTTAAACTTTGTTATAAAATAGCAAGTAAAATATATGGACTTAAAAGACACACATCTACTCATGCTGCTGGTGTTGTTATATCAAATGAAAATTTAAAAGACATTGTTCCTGTTTTAAAAACAGATAATGAATTAGTTGTTGGTTTAACTATGAATGAACTTGAAGAAAATGGTTTATTAAAAATGGATTTTTTAGGTCTTAAAAATATATCAACAATTAAAGAAATAGTGAATAACGTTTCAAAAAAAGAAAAAATAGATTTTAATAATATTCCTCTTGATGATGAAAAAACATATAGACTTTTAAAAAGTGGAAATACACTCGGAATATTTCAATTTGAAACAAGCGGTATGCAAAACTTACTTCCTAAATTAAAGCCATCATGTTTTGAAGACTTAATTGCTGCTGTTGCTCTTTTTAGACCTGGACCTATAGATAATATTGATTTATATATTAAAAATAAACAAAATCCTGATAGAATTAAATATCCTCATGAGAGTTTAAAGAGTGTTTTAAAGGAAACTTATGGAATAATAGTTTATCAAGAACAAATAATGCAAATTTTAAGTATTATGGCTGATTATGATTATGCTGAGGCGGATAATATAAGACGAGCGATGAGTAAAAAGAAAGAAGAAATATTACTAAAAGAAAAAGATATTTTTATAAATAGATCTATAAATAAAGGATATACAAGAAAGATTGCAGAAGATGTATATAATTTAATTTTAAAATTTGCTAACTATGGATTTAATAAAGCACATAGTGTTTCATATGCTTTAATAGGTTACAAAATGGCTTATTTGAAAGCTAATTATCCGGATATATTTATAACAACTAGTTTAAATATATTTGGTAAAGCACAAGTTAAATGTAAGGAATATTTAAATGAAGCACAAAAATTTCATTTAAAAATATTTAAGCCATTAATAAATAAAAGTACTAACGAATTTATTATTAAAGGAATAAACATTCTACTTCCATTTAATCAAATTATTGGAATATCTGAGGAATTTAGTAAGGTTATAGTTGAAGAGAGAAAAAATGCCGACTATAAAAGTATTTTTGATTTTGTTAGAAGAATACCTAATAAATATATTAATAAACAAAATATAGAAAAATTAATAAAGGCAGATGTGTTTAGAGATTTTTCATATAATCAAAAAACTTATATAGTAAATATAGATAGTATTATAAATTTTGCTGAGATTGCTGAAGGTATGAATGAAAATGAAGTTGAAGTACCATACTTAATTATTGAAAATGATTATACAGAAAATGAATTAAGATTAAATGAAAAAAGCTCATATGGTTTTTATGTAAGTAATCATCCTTCGTCTTCATATCATCAAAATGTAGTAAAAATCGAAAATATATCTAAACATTTTGATAAGGCTGTTAATATGGTTCTATGTATTGAACTAATAAGAACTTTTAAAACTAAGAAAAATGAAAACATGGCTTCAATTATTGCTTCTGATGAAACAGGAGAAATAGAGTTAGTTATATTTCCAAGAAATATTAGTTTAATAAATAATTTAATTGAAGGAGATATTATCCTAGTTAATGGAAATGTCGGTAAAAGATATAATGATTATCAAATATTAGTTAATAACATAAAGAAAAAAAATAAATAATGATATTTATTCACAACGCTTTACATCTTTTTAATATTTACTTTATTGATGATTGTTATTTTAAATATTATAATTATTAAAAGGGATGATATAAATGAATCAAGATATTAGTTTTAATAATATACCTGCTCAAAATAGCGGTGATAATAAAGTTAGTAATAAAAGAACCATTATTATTTATGTAATTTCTGCATTAGTTCTTATTTGCTTAATTATTGGAATTATTGTTATTTTCCACAAAGATGGAAATAAAAAAAGTAAAGAAGATAATAAAAAGAATGTTGCTCCAAATAATAATAAAAGTGTAGAAAATGATCCAACAGCTGTTTACAATGTTCCAACTAATGGTGAAAAACTTACAGCAGCACAAAGAGCAAAACAATACTTAGATTTATATCCACTTTCATATGATGGAATAGTTGAACTTCTTATGATTGAAGGATATACAAATGATGAATCTGTAAAGGGAATAAATACTTTAACTATAGATTGGAATCTAAATGCTGTTAAAAAAGCACAATCTTATTTACAAGTTTTACCTTTTTCTTATAACTCATTAGTTGAACAATTAAAATTCGATAAATTTACTATAGAACAAGCTAAATATGGTGTTGAAAATTCAGGTGCAAATTGGAGTGAACAAGCTTCTAAAAAAGCCAAAATTTATCTGGAATCATCTAAATTATCAAGAGAAGAATTATTAAATCAATTGTTATTTGATGGGTTTACACAAGAGCAAGCAGAGTATGGTATTAATCAAGCTGGCTTATAATCTATAAAATAAACTCTCTACTTAAAAAAGTAGAGATTTTTTTTATGAAAACTATGATACTTTTAATATCAATTTTAAGTTTAGATATGTTATAATAACTATAGTTTTAAAATGTAGGAGGGTTTTTCAAATGAATGAAGCAGTATCACGTTTTTTTAACAGCATTAATTTTACTCCTACAGTTTTAGATGACTTTAATGATTTAGAAATAGATAAAGTTGTTCTTAATCGAAAAGATGAATGTTTTAACGTGTATTTAAAACTTAAAAAGCTTATAAATTTGAAAGATATAAGAAAACTTTTGACATGTGCAAATAAAGGTATTAATGGAGAAAAAAAGTGTGTTCTTCACTTTGATTATGAGAATTTAACTGATGAACAGATTAATTCGTATGTTAATGATATAATTAATGAACTTGCTAAAAAAAGACCTTCTTTAATTAGTTTAAGTAATACTTTAATTGAAAAAGATGGAGAAATTATTATTGTCGAGGTTTCAAGTAAAATTGAGGAAAATGAAATAAACAAAGAAACAAAAAAAATAACAAGTGAACTTCTTAGTTTTGGGTTCCCAGAACTTATAATAACAACAAGACTTAATGAAACTAAAAGAGAAGAAATAATAGGTGAAATTAATAAAAGTAAAGAAGAAGTAAAAATTAAAGAAGTACATGAACCTGAGTCTGATGTTATTTATGGTAAACATATGGATGGTGATGTAAGTGAACTTGGTTCACTTGTAACTGAGGGAAAAAATATAATACTTGAAGCTTATGTTTTTGGAACTGATTTTGTTGAAAGACAAGGTAAAAAAGGACCTATTTATATAATAAATATAAAAATTAGTGACAAAACTAATAGTATTATGGCTAAACTTTTAAGATTTGATGAAGAAGAGTTTAAGTATATATCAAAAAATATTAAAGAAGGTTCATGGTATAGATTTTATGGTGATATAGAAGATGATTTATATTTAAAAGATTTAGTTTTTAATATTAAAGGTATAGAAAAAATTAAAAGTAAAGATGAATCTAGAGTTGATAATGCACCTATAAAAAGAGTAGAACTTCATGCTCATACAATGATGAGTCAAATGGATGGTTTAACTAAAATAGATTTAGGAAAGCATACTTGTGAACTTGTATCTAGATGTATTGATATGGGTTATAAAGGCGTTGCTATAACTGATCATAATGGTTGTCAGGCATTTCCTATAGCTTACCAAATAATTAGTGGTTATAATAAAAAGCAAGAAGATCCATCTAAAAAATTTAAAGGTTTGTATGGTACAGAACTTACTTTAGTTGATGATACAACATCAATTGTTAAGGATGCAACTGATGAAAAATTAGAAGGTAATACATTTGTTGTATTCGATACTGAAACAACAGGTTTTAATGCTGCTGGTGGAGATCAAATGATTGAAATTGGTGCTGTTAAAATCAAAGATGGAGCTATCATAGATAGATTTGATAAATTTATTAATCCTGGTTGTCATATTCCTGATAATATAACTCAGTTAACTGAGATTACAGATGATATGGTTAAAGATGCAGATGATGAAAAAACTGTTACACAAGAATTCTTAGATTGGTCAGAAAACTGTCCTATGGTTGCTCACAATGCGAAATTTGATATATCATTTGTTCAAATGGCTATGAATAAATATGATATGGGTCCATTTACTAATACTGTTATTGATACCTTAGAGTTATCAAGACAACTTGATCAAGGATTTGCAAGACATAGTTTATCTGCTTTAGTTAAAAGATATAATGTTCCTTTTGATGAAGAGTCTCACCATAGAGCTGATTATGATGCTGAAGGAACAGCTTTAGTTTTTGATAAAATGTTAAAAAAATTAATTCAGCAAAATATTGAAACTATAAGTGAAATTGATACTAAACTAGTTCCTAAAGAAGAAATACATAAATTTGGTAGAACACTTCATTTTAATGCCATCGCACTTAATAGAACTGGCCTTAAGAATTTATTTAAAATTATATCTCTTGCTAATACGAAATATTTTTATAGATCTCCAAGAATTCCAAGAAGTGTATTAAATGAACTTAGGGATGGTTTAATTATTGGTTCTGGTTGTTATGAATCTGAAGTGTTTATTGAAGCTAGAAGTAAAGATTCATCAGACCTTGCAAATATAATTAAATTTTATGATTATGTAGAAGTCCAACCACCTGAAGTTTATTCTCATTTGCTTCAAACGGGTGATTTTAAAGATGTTTATGAACTTCAAAATCATATAAGAAAAATTATTGATGAAACAAAGAAAAATGGTAAATTAATTGTCGCAACTGGTGATGTGCATCATTTTGATCGTGAAGATAAGATTTATCGTGAAATTATTGTTAATCAAAAAGTTCCAGGTGGTGGAAGACACCCACTTGCTAAAAAGGAAATTACATCAATTCCATCTCAACATTTTAGAACTACAGAAGAAATGCTTGAAGATTTTGCTTTCTTAAATAATGATGCCTTAATTAATGAAATTGTTATTGATAATCCTAATAAGATTTTAGATATGGTTCAAGAAATAGAAGTTATTATTGAAACTCATGGTGTACCTTTTTCACCAAGAGTTAGAAGTGATGATGGAGAAAGTTATCTTGATTGTAAAAGAGTTGTTACTGATTTAGTTTTTGAAAAAGCTAAGTCAATGTATGGTGATCCTCTTCCATATAATATTGAGGAAAGAATTGCAAAAGAACTTTATGGTGATGTTGTATATAATTGCTGGCATGAAAAACTAGATAAAATGAATCCTGATAAATCAAATGAAGAACTTGAAGCTCTTACTTTTGAAAATGTTCATAATACTATTATATCTGGTTTTGATGAAGTACATAAATTAGTTGAAGAGTTTGTTATTAATCACTGGATTACTGAAGACGGTGAGCAAACACACGAAGCTGTAGAAAAGAAAATAAAAAAGAGTTTAGGTGGAATTATCGGTGGAGGATTCGATCCAATTTACTTAATTGCTCAAAGACTTGTTAAGCATTCAAATGATGATGGATATATTGTAGGTTCCCGTGGTTCTGTTGGTTCATCATTTGTTGCAACACTCATGGGAATAACTGAAGTTAATCCACTTCCTGCACATTATAGATGTACAAAATGTCAACATAGTATTTTTAATGATGATGATGGAACTCCTTTTGGTAAAAATTATCCTTCAGGATACGATTTACCGGATAGAGTATGTCCTAAATGTGGTGAAGTTCTTAAAAAAGATGGTCAAGATATGCCATTTGCAACTTTCCTTGGATTTAATGCTGATAAAGTTCCAGATATTGACCTTAACTTCTCAGATTTAAATCAAGCATCAGCTCATGAATATACAAAAGTTTTATTTGGTGTTGATAATGTTTATAGGGCCGGTACTATTGGTACTGTTGCTGATAAAACGGCATTTGGTTTTGTTAAAGGTTACTATGAAGATAAAGGGATTTTATCTACAAGAAATATTGAAGTTGAAAGACTTGCACTTGGTTGTACAGGTGTAAAAAGAACTACAGGTCAACACCCAGGTGGAATAGTTGTTGTACCTGACTATAAAGAAGTATATGATTTTACTCCTTATCAGTTTCCAGCTGATGATCCAACATCAGCTTGGAGGACAACACACTTTGATTATCACTCAATTGAAGAAGACTTACTTAAACTAGATATTTTAGGTCACTCAGATCCAACACAGCTTAAATTAATTCAAGATTTATCTAAAACAGATGTAAGTTTGGTTCCATTTGATGATAAGGAAACAATGAGCATTTTCTCATCAACTGATGCTTTAGGTGTAACTAATGAAGAAATCATGTGTCCAACTGGAACACTTGGTATACCTGAGTTTGGTACGTCATTTACAATTGGAATGGTTGATGAAATTAAACCAACTCATTTTGCTGAACTTGTTAAAATTGCAGGTTTATCACATGGTACAGATGTATGGCTTGGAAATGCTCAAGAATTAATTAAAAATAATGTTGTTCCATTTAGTGAAGTTATAGGATGTCGTGATGATATCATGGTTTATTTAATTTATCATGGTGTTGTTCCAATAAAAGCATTTAAAATTATGGAATTTGTTCGTAAAGGAAAAGCAAGTAAAGACCCTGCAACTTGGGCAGAACATAAACAAACTATGCTTGATGCTAATATACCTGATTGGTTTATTAATTCATGTGAAAAGATTAAGTACATGTTCCCAAAAGCTCATGCTGCGGCTTATGTTATGAGTGCATTTAGAATAGCTTGGTATAAAGTTCATATGCCTGCATATTTTTATGCATCATGGTTCTCAACAAAAGCAACTGCTTTTGAAATTGATGCTATGATTGGTGGATATGATGCAATTAAAAACAAATTAACTGAGATTAAAAATAAGGGTTATGACGCAACTAATAAAGAAGTTGGCGCATCAGAATCACTTAATGTTGCCTTAGAAATGGCTGCAAGAGGTATAAAAGTTGCTCCATTTGATTTATATAAATCTAAAGGTTTAACATTTGGTGTTGAAGATGAAAAAACTTTAATACCTGCATTTGTTACAATTGATGGACTAGGAGAAACTGTTGCAATGAATATAGAAAAAGAAGCAGCTAAAGCTCCGTTTATATCAATTGAAGATTTTCAAACTAGATGCAAAGTTTCTCAAACATTAATTGATAAAATGACAGGAATGGGTATATTTAAAGACATGCCTGAATCTTCACAACTTAGTTTATTTTAAAAAATAAGATGAATAATCTTATTTTTTTAATTATTTACATATGATTATATTTTATATAAGGTATAAAAAAATGGTATATATAATATGAAATATATGATGATATTATATTATGTGTAAAGGTGGGATTGTTATGGGTTTTTTTGAAAACAGAAGACTTAATAAAGAACTAGAAGAAGAAAGAAAAAAAGAGGAAAAATTATATAAAGAGCATTATGAATATTTATGTAAAATATTAGAAAATATTGATATTTGTGTTAATTATCTTGCTAATAAGTATAAATCTAGTATATATGGTACATATAAATTGAAAAATGATTTTCAATTTTATTACAATAAAAATAAAGATAAAAAAATGACTTATGAAATATGTACTCTTATAAGCCATGCATGTGGTAGTGATTATGTTTATGACAGAGTAGATTTGTTTGAAAGAAAAGATAATACTTTTGTTTTTAATAATTATTATTATGATGAATTAATTAAAGGAATAGATCTTATTGTACAGGAATATTTTAAAGTTAAAAAATATGCTGATGAACGAGAAAGAAATTGTAAAAGATTAATAGCATGGTATGAACGAGTTGAAGATAAGGAATTTGTTTATAATTTAAAAAAGGAATATCAAAATGATCCTGATAACTTTTTTTATAAAAAAATGGGTCTTCTTAAGGCAAGATTTATTTATGTTTCAAAAAGTAATTTAAATCATGCAAATAATATTACTTTTGATACTAAAGAAGTATGGGAAGATTGTGATAATGATTATGGACGAAAACAATATGATAGTGCAATCGTTACTTATTGTGGGAAAATACTTTTTAGTCCAAGTATGAGTTATGTTACTTTTCTTGATAATCTTGAATCATTTGACACAGGTTGGTACAAAGAATATAAAAAATTATATAATATAGCTATAGAAAATTCTAATGGTAGAGGACGCACAAAAAAATAGACAATTGTATTGTATTAAAAAAGAAATAGTTAATTAAACTATTTCTTTTTTTAATTAAATATTTATAAAAAATATCATATAAAAGATGGTATAATATTTATAGGGTGAAAGTATATGAAAAAGATAGTTTTGGTTGATGGAAATAATTTATTATTTAGATCTTATTTTGCAACTGCTTATACAGGTAATATTATGAAAAACTCTAAAGGTTTTCCAACTAATGCTCTATATGGTTTTATTAATATGATTAATAAAATAGTTGAAGAAGAAAAACCTGAATATATGGCTGTTGCTTTTGATATAGGTACAAACTTTAGAAAGCAAAAATATTCTTTTTATAAAGAAGGTAGAAATAAAACTCCAGAAGAATTAATTATGCAAATGCCAAAGGCTAGAGAAGTGCTTGATGCCATGGGCATCAAATACTTTGAACTTGAGCCTTATGAAGCAGATGACATAATTGGAACTATTTCTAAAATGACTGAAGAAGATCCTGATGCATATACATTAATAGTTTCATCTGATAAGGATTTACTTCAATTAGTATCTGATGAAACTGAAATGAAACTTTTAAAACAAAAAGATTATATAAGATATGTTAGATCTTCGTTTAAAGAAGAGTATGGTATAGAACCAATAAGAATTATAGATTTAAAAGGTTTATCTGGTGATCCATCTGATAATATACCTGGAGTAGCTGGTGTAGGTGACAAAACTGCATTAAAGCTTTTACAAGACTATGGTTCTGTTGAAGGTATATATGAACATATTGATGAGATTAAAGGTAAACTTAAAGAGAAGTTAGAAAATGATAAAGATTCGGCATTTCAAAGTAAAGAAATAGCAACAATTTATAGAGATGTTCCTCTTAATACAAACTATGAAGAAATGAAATATAAAGGAATAAATCCAAGTAAACTAACAGATATTTATAATGAACTAGAATTTTATTCACTTCTTAAAAAAATAGATAGTCCTATCGAAGAAGAAAAAGATGAATTTGAATATAGTGTAGTTAATAGTGTTGATGATGTAATATTATCTGATAAAGTAGCTATTTATGCATGTTATGAAACGGAAAATTACTATAGATCAAATGTTATTGGTTATGGTATATCATCAGGTGATAATAACTATTTTGTTAAACAAGATGTTGTTGAAAAATTGGATTTTAAAAATAAAAAGGTTTATACATATGATTATAAAAAACTTTTATCAAATTTATCTATTAATGTAGATGGAGATTTAATGCTAATTGATTATTTAGTTAATCCAATGCACAAAGAAGATTTTGGTTATTTGATTCTAGAAAATAAAGAAAAAGTTAAACTTTTAAATGAACTTAAAAAAGTTGATGAAAATGTTATCTTTGAAAATGCATCAAGAAAAGCAAGATTTATTTTAGATTATTATGATAAGATGTATCAAAAACTAATTGATGAAGAAATGGAAGATTTATTTTTAAAAATAGAACTTCCTCTTGTTAAAGTTTTATCAGATATGGAAAAAACTGGAGTATATGTTGATACAAAAATAATTGATGATATGAAAGAAGATATCGAAGTTAGAATGGATTTAATTACGAAAAAAATCTATGAACTAGCTGGTAAAGAATTTAACATTAATTCACCTAAACAACTTGGTGATGTCTTATTTGTTGATTTAGGGCTTCCAGCTCCTAAATCAAATAAAACTGGATTTAAAACTGATGTTAAAGTTCTTCAAAGACTTTCAGATTATCATCCAATTATCGAGCAAATACTAAGCTATCGAAATCTAGCTAAAATAGCATCTACTTATTTAGATGGTTTAAAAGATTATATTCACGAAGATGGTTTAGTTCATACAATTTATAAACAAACTTTAACTAGAACTGGAAGACTTTCTTCCGTTGAACCAAATTTACAAAACATACCTGTTAGAAATGAAGAAGGAAGAAAAGTAAGAAAAGCATTTCTACCTCAAAATGATACTTTCTTAAGTATTGATTACTCACAAATAGAACTTAGAATTTTAGCACATCTATCAGGTGATGAAGAATTAATTAAAGCCTTTAATAATGGTCAAGATATTCATACTAAAGTTGCCGCAGATATTTTTGATATATCTGAAGAACAAGTTACTAAAAATCAAAGAAGAACAGCAAAAGCAGTTATCTTTGGTATTGTGTATGGTATTAGTGGTTATGGTCTTGGTGAAAACCTAGAACTAAAACCCAGTGAAGCTAAAAAATATATTGATAAATATTTATCACTTTATCCTAAAGTAGATGAATATATGAAACATAACATTTCATATGCTTATGAAAATGGATATGTTAAAACATTATTTAATCGAAAAAGAGTAATTGAAGAATTAAAAAATACTAATTATATGATTAGACAAGCAGGTGAAAGAATAGCACTTAACACACCTATTCAAGGAACAGCATCAGATATTATGAAAATGGCAATGATTAAAGTTTATGATGAAATGAAAAATCATAACTTTAAAAGTAAAATTGTTATGCAAGTACATGACGAATTAATCTTTGATTGTTTTAATGATGAACTTGATGAATTAATAAAAGTAGCAAAAGATGCTATGGAAAATATATATAAAATTAGCGTACCACTTGTTGTGAGTGCAGATACAGGAAAGAATTGGTACGAAGCTAAGTAAGGGGATTTATGGAGATTAAAAGTATTATCAAAAAATATAAATATAATAAAGAACTATCTTCTTTTTTAAAAAGACTATATCCATTATTAGTTGATTTTTTTAAAGATGAAAATCTAATATATAATGCTCTTGATAATTGTGAAATTATCATGTGTGGTGATATATCAGAGTATGCTAGAAAAGATCCTAGTTTATATGAATCACTTTCACTTTCAGATAACATTGATTTATGTGGTGTATATGTAAGTGAACCATTTGTTAAATATGATAAAAAAAGTCGTACTTTTAAAGTCGATTATATAGATAGAAGCATTTTAATAAATGGTAGTGATTTATATTATGATGAAGTAAAAGCCGTCCTAGTTCATGAAATATGTCACTTAATAAAATCTTATAATCATGAATTTGAAGTAAGAAATGATGTTTTAACGCATAGAAGTGGTTTTTTAAGAACAATATCAATAATTAAAAAAGAAGAAGGTTATTGTTCTGATGAAAGTTCATTTTCAAATGGTATGGGATTAGAAGAAGGATTAAATGTTTATACAGAAAAATTATTATGTGAAAAACTTGGAATATATAGAGAAGTCGAAGATGAATATTTAATTGTTTATGAAATGGCAAAATCATTAATGATGTTTCCTAGTGAAAATATTCAAGATATTATTATTAAGGCACAAATCTATCATGATAATACTTTAATAGATAAAAAGTTAGGAATAGGATTTTATAAACTTCAAGATTTTTCTGATGAAGTATATTTTAAAACTTTTGAACTTATAAATAATGCTTCAAATTATGATGAAAAAAATCATATATTTAAAGAAATGTGTGAATATGTAGAAGCAAATTATAAAGGGATAATTGAAAGCATGCATAGTCATGCAAGAAAAAGGAGTAATATAAATGCCAGAGATGCCAGAAGTAGCAACAGTTAGAAAAACTTTGCTTCATAAATTAAGAGGATATAAAATTGAATCGGTTGATGTTTATTATCCTAAAGTTATTGAAACTAATTTAGATGAATTTAAAAAATTATCTGATAAAACCATTAAAGATATTTTACAAATAGGTAAATGGCTAATTTTTGATCTAGGAGATATTTATATGCTTTCTCATTTAAGAATGGAAGGTAAATATTTTATTAAAGAAAAAGGAAGTAAACCAGGATTTCATGATATGGTATATTTTCATTTAGATCACAATACAGACTTAATATATAATGACACAAGAAGATTTGGTATTCTTGCACTTGTTGATAAAGATAAACTTTATGAATATCCTGCAATTAGAAAAATGGGTTATGATCCATGTGATGAAAGACTAACAAAAGAATATTTACATGAAAAATATTCTCATACAAAAAAATATATTAAAACTGTACTTTTAGATCAAACAATATTTACAGGTCTTGGTAATATTTATGCAAATGAGGTTTTATTTGCATCAAATATTAATCCTTATAGACCTGCAAATAAAGTAAGTTCAGAAGAGTGTCAAAAAATAATTGATAACTCTAGAGACATTTTAAAAAGAGCTGAAGAAGCTGGTGGAACTACAATTAGAAGTTATACATCATCCCTTGGTGTAACAGGTAGATTCCAGTATGATTTAAAAGTTCACAAAAGAGAAAATGAAAAGTGTTATAATTGTGGCAATATAATTAAGTGTGAACAAATAAATGGGCGTAGTGCTTACTACTGCCCTAATTGTCAAAAAGATTAAGGAGTATATATTATGAGAGTAGCAATTACATGTGGTGCGTCTCGTGTAGATGTTGATAAGATTTATTTAGATAAATCAAGAGAAGTTATAAAGTATTTAGCAAATCAAGGATGTGAATTAAACTGGGGATCTGGTGAATACTGCATAATGGGTATATGTTATGAAGAATTTAATAAGCATGGTAACAAAATATATGGTTATACTACAAAAAAATACATTTATGAACTAGCTGATTTACCTAATGCTGATCATGTTATTTTAGATGACACTTTTGAATTAAAAAAACAATTATTTTATGATTCTGATTTGTTAATTTGTTTACCAGGTGGTATTGGAAGTGTTTCTGAGCCATTATCATTTATTGAAGAAATAAGAAGCAATAGTAGTTCGAAAAAATTAATTATATATAACATAGAAGGATGGTTTGATAAAATCAACGATACTTTAATTGATTTATATGAGAAAAATTTTATTGATAATGAACTATTTTCATGTTATAAAATCGTTAATACATATGATGAATTTGTAAGTGTATATGAAGAAATAAAAAATCAGTTTAGTCGAAACTAAACTGATTTTTTACTTCATTATAGGTTTATTTCTTGTTTCAAAAGCTAGTGTTTTAGTATTTGTTAATAAATCGTATATGTATGATGCTTTGATTTCATATTTAAACATTTCACTATTTATGTCGGGATTAATAGGTAAAATTAAATCATCTCTAATATTACTTAAATATTTTTGCCCATTTTGGGTAAAACCTAAAACCTTAGTATAGTCAAGAGTATAGCTTTTTTTCTCAACATTTAAAAGTATATGAATAAACATTCTTGATATTTTATTATAAGTGTATCTTTTTGATTTAATTAAATAAATTAAGTCTTCACGATTAAATGCTCTTAAGACTTCTTTTTTTAATTTGTTTTCAATTCCTTCATCAACCGTTAAGTAGTTTTCTAGATGATTATTAGTTATGATTTCATATCTTAGTAAATCAAAGAATTTTTTGGGATTAATATCAACAATATAATCTTCTGGATTATACGGTACATATTTTTCAATGTTAAGATTTTGCTCTATTTTTTCTCTTATGTTTGATGCACTAACAATATCTTCATCTAAAACTATATCGTGATATTGATTGGTTCTTTTGATTGTTTCAAATTCTATTTCAAAATTATTTTTAAGTGCGGCTTTAATATATGAAACGCCAAGTAAATCATTAGGATTAAAATCAAATTCAATGTTTAGGGCTTTTGCCATTGCAGTTGGATAATTAACACCTTCACTTAAATATTCTTTTACTCGATTATTAAATTCAGGATCATAAAGTTGTGTTCTTGCTATTTCATCTAGAATAGATATATTATTTGATTCACTTCCAAAAATTATTTTATTTACTTTAAAATTATTTAATATTTTTATAGATGCCTCAGCAAAAATATCAGCACTTTGAGTACCAAATAGTGTTGGAAGTTCAACAACTATATCAACACCATAATCAAGAGCTAACTTAGTTTTATCTTCTTTTGTTAAAAGTGAAATATCACCACGTTCAGAAAAGTAACCATTAAGTGCAAGAACTATTATACTTTTAGGATACCTTTTTTTAATTTCATCAAGATGATACTTATGTCCATTATGAAAAGGATTATATTCTGCAATAACGCCGATAACTTCCATTTATATCTACCTTCTTACATTCATTTTACCACTTTAAGAAGTTAAAGTGGTAATTAATTAATGTTTTATGATATACTTTTTATGGTGAAATGATATGCAGATAGATTTAAATAAACTTAATATAAATGGAACTATTAATATTAATGAGTTATTAACAATTGATGAAGAACTATATAAAAATACATCTATAAAAGAACTAAAACCTATAAAAGTTGATGGAAAGATATTCTATAATGTATCGGATGAAATAGAACTTGATTTAGATGTAGAAGGTATTATGGTGCTTGAAGATAGTATTACGCTTGATCCAATAGATTACCCATATTCTATCAACATTAATGAAATAATTAGCGAATCTAATGAAGATATTAAGGAATATTATCAAAATAGCAAAAATATACTTGATATTATGCCGATTTTATGGCAAAATATTGTATTGGAAGTTCCGATTTCAATTACGAAAGAAAAAGATGCTCATCTTTCCGGTGAAGGTTGGGAGCTTAATAATGAAGAAGAAAATAAGATAGATCCAAGATTAGCTGAACTTAGTAAGCTACTTGATGAAGGGAAGGAGTGATATCATGGCAGTACCTTTTAGAAGAACTAGTAAAACTAAAAAGAGAATGCGTCGTACTCATTTAAAGAAAGAAGTAGGAGCTTTAACAACTTGCCCTAAATGTGGTGCAACTGTAAGACCTCATAGAGCATGTCCAAAATGTGGATATTACAAAAACGTAGAAGTAGTTAAAGTTGAAAAAGAAGAAAAATAATTCTTTATAAAATAAATTATCTCGCTCCCGGATGGTGCGAGTAATAAATTATTCCGGACGAGGATATGTTGAAATTTTTTTCAACAAAGAGAGGAAAATTCTAAAATGCGACAGAATTTTCCTTTTTTGTTTTTTATAATAGCAACTTGAGGTGTTATTATGAACGTTTCTAATGGATTCTTGTACCATATAAAAGATGATTTTTTTAATTGTATGATGACAAAAGTTTAATGCGAAATCATAAAGGAAAAGGTAAAAGACCTCTTTATTTAGCAATTGTAGATGGGAGTATTTTATGGTTTGTTCCTCTAAGTAGTAAAATTGATAAGTACAAAAAAATTATAAATAATAAAATATATAAGTATGGATTATGCGATACAATTTTGATTAGAAAAGTTCTTGGAAAGGAAACAGCAATTTTACTTCAAAATGCTTTCCCATGTACTATAGATTTTATAGACCATCAACATTTAATGAATAATGGTATTCCTGCTAAAGTTATAAGTAAAACTGCTAAAGAAATTGAAGATAAATTAGTGCTAATGTTTGCAATGAGGAAGAAGGGTAAAAATCTTTTTTTAGTTGATATAAATAAAATTCTAAAGAATATAAAGAATGAAAAGTTATCAACAACTAGTTAATATATAAACTTTACAACATGTGTAAAGTTTTTTTATTTTGTAAAGAAATTAACATTTTTCTATAGACAACCAACATGAATTTTAGTAATATAGTGGTAGACAGTGGCAGATAGTGGAAGAAAGTGGGGGATTTCAATGTTCATGGGCGAGTTTCATCATAATATTGATGAAAAAGGCAGATTAGTTATACCAAACAAGTTCAGACTTGAACTTGGTGAACGTTTCATTATTACACGTGGTCTTGAGAAGTGTTTATATGCTTACTCAATTTCTGAGTGGAATAATATCGTTGATAAACTAAAAAAATTACCATTTACTAAGAAAGACGCACGTACTTTCATCAGATCATTTTTCTCAGGAGCTGCTGAGTGTGAGTTTGACCGTCAAGGTCG
>JAFZWF010000020.1 GCA_017617435.1 Bacilli bacterium | reverse complement strand
TCCTTCTTCTGGAGTTACAACAACTTCTATTTTATCTGTTGTTGTTGGATCAAATGTTCCATCACCAGTAACTTGAGCATTACCATCAGGAGTACCAGTAACAGTAATTGATGGAGTATCAGGTCCAACAGTATAAGTATATTCAGTTGTATCTGGATCAAATGGTGTATCTAAAGATCCAGCTGGATCAGCAGTTATTGTTAAACCACTTAAGTTATTATTTGTATCTTTACGATGAATAGTAACTGTATATGATTTAGAATGTTCTGGAAGTCCATCCTGAGCAACAGCAGTAATTGTATATGGTCCGTTATCACCAACTACAAGTCCTGTCTTATTACCATTACCTTGAACTGTTGAATTAGTATTAGCTGTACCAACAATGTTAGCTTCAGTTATGCTATTTGAAACATCAACGGTATATGAAGTTATATCTTTATCAAATCCTTCAATAGCAACATTATTAACTGTAATACCAGTTAAGTATGCTTCAGTTGAAGCAGCTTCTCTTGTTACAGTAACTGTATAAGTTTTACTTGGTTCATTTGCATCTTCTGGAGTAACAGTAATTGTAAAGATATTACTATTACCAACTGAAAGATTTGTATCTCCAGTTATTACAACATTATTATCAGGATCAAGTGAAGTATCTGCTAAAGTTGCATTTACATTAGTAGTAGTAGTTGTATATGGAACGGTTGCAGTATACTCTGTTGTATTTGGATCAAAGTCTTCGTTTAATGTAACGTTATCAAGTGTTAAACCAGAAAGGTTAGCATTATTACTTTGTCTATGAACAGTAACTGTATAAGTATTTGGTGTACCATCTTCAGCTTCAACAGCGATTGTATATACGTTATCACCTACTCCATAAGTTTGTGGAGGTGTAACAGTAACTGTTTCTCTATCACCATCACTAGGTGTAGCAGCAACAGTCATTGTTGGAGTATCATATGGAACATCAACAGTATAACTTGTTGTTGTAGGATTAAATCCAGATATTGGTGTACCATTATATGTTATACCAGAAAGTGTATTAATATTTGATTCTGTTCTAACTAAGTTAACAGTATAAGTTTTTGGAGTACATGTATTATTTGGAACACCGCTATACTCACTCTTACAACTTTCAGGGCTAACAGTAATTGTTACACTTGATGTTGTATTTGGATCATATTTATTATTTGTTGATGTAGGACTATAAGTAACAGTAGTTCCAGTTGCACCAGTTGCATTTATTGTAACTTCTGTTATATCAGGACCTACAGTATAAGTATATTCAGTAGTGTTTGCACTAAATGCTGAACTTAACTCTCCGTTTGGATCACCAGATATTGTTAATCCTGTTAAGTTATTATTACTATTTAATCTCTTAACATGTAGTTCATATGGGAATCTTGTTGATCCATCTTGAGCTATAGCAACAACTTCAAAATCATTAACTCCAGTTGTGATAGCTTTTGATCCGATATCACTAGTACTTGATATTGTTGCATTTTCACTTACAGATGCACCAATTGTAATATTTTCAATATTTGAACCCATTACAACATTATAATCAAATACTGCTGGGTCAAATCCTTGAACAGTTACATTATCAATTGTTAAATCTGTTAAGGATGCTGTAGTTGATGCAGCAACTCTATTAACTGTAATAGTTATATCTTGAGTTTTTGTTCTATCTTCAGCAGCAACTGTTAAAGTAAATGTTCTAGATCCACCAGCTTCAACAGATTCATTTGTAACAGCACCTGTTACTAGTCCGTTTGAATCATGAGGTGCAGCTGAAATTGTAACTTTATCAGTTGTATATGGAATTGTTACATTATAACTTGTTTTATTTGCAGCAAATCCTGAAATAGATGAGCCATTAAATGTTAATGAAGATAGTGTAACATCGTTATTTAATCTTCTAACAGTTAAGTTATAAACTCTAGCAGTTAAGGCAGTATCTTCTGCTTTAACTGAAATGTTTCTATTATTATTTCCAACACTTAAATTACTTGATGCATTTGCAACTGTTGCAGTTGATTTGCTATCAGTTTTTGCTGGAGTAATAGTTACATTTTCTACATCATATGGAACTCTTACAACATAATTCTTAGAATCATCGGTAAATGCTGGATCTAAGTCATAAGTAGTTGTTCCATTTTTAACTTCAATACCAGTTAAGGTATTTACATTATTTTTTCTATATACATTAACAGTATATGTCTTAGTTGCTCCACTTTCAGCTGTTACAACAACTGTAGCAGTTGATGTTTGAGCAAGATTTAGTGAAATATTACCACTATTTGTTATGACAACTGATTTAGCTTTAGTATCAGCTGCTTTAGCAGTAATAGTAACGCTAGATGTTGTTGATGGAACTGAAATATTATAATTTATATTATTAGCTCCAAAACCTTCAATTAACTCACCATCTACTTTTAAGTATTCTAGATCAGCATTAGTTGATGCTGCTGTTCTTGTTACTTTTATAGTAATTGGCTGTGTAATAGTTCTATCTTCAGCTTTAGATGTAAGTGTTATCGTATTTTCACCAACACTAATAGCTTGATTTGTAACATTACCTGTTACCTCACCATTTGGATCATGAGGTGCACCAGTAATTGTAACTTTATCAGTTGCATAAGGAACAGTTATTTCATAACTTGTCTTATTTGCAGCAAATCCTGAAATAGATGAACCATTAACTGTTAATGATGAAAGCGTTACATCATTATTTAATCTTCTAACAGTTAAGTTATATGTTTTACCAGTTGCAGTTGCATCTTCTGGAGTAACAGTAATATTTCTGTTATTATCACCAACACTTAAATTACTTGATGCATTTGCAACAACTGCACTTGCATTAGTATCAGCTTTAGTTGGTGTAACTGTAACTGTTTGAATATTATATGGAACTTTAACAATATAGTTCTTAGAATCATCAGTAAATGCTGGATCTAAGTCATAAGTTGTTGTTCCATTTTTAACTTCAATACCAGTTAATGTAGCATTATTATTATTTCTATGTACATTAACAGTATATGTTTTAGTAGTACATGTATTATTTGGAACAGAACTATATGTACTCTTACAGTTTTCAGGGCTTACAACAATGTTAAATGTATTATCACCAACATTAATTGCTTTATTATTTCCTGTACCTGTTATAGAGTTAACAACACTATTTCCTGCAGTTGCAGTAGCTGTAATATTCGTTGTTGATTTTGAATATGGAACAGCAGTTGCTGTATAAGTTGTTGTTCCTGGTTTAAATTCACCAATTGATACACCACTTAATGATAAAGCAGAAAGTGTTGCATCATCACTTAATCTTTTAACGTTAATAGTAATAGTTCTTTTTGCAGTTTCACCTGCTTCAGGAGTAACCGTAACTGTTACGGTATTATCACCAGTTTTTAAATTAGTATTTCCGGTTACAGTTGCAGTAGTTCTTGAATCTTTTGGATCAGGTGTAACTGTAATACTTGTTACACTAGGAGCTACTACCATATTATAGGAATCAACACTATCACTATATGATGGTGAAAGTGTACCATTTGTAACTGTTAAACTATTTAAAGATACATCTGTTGATTTAGTTCTTGCTAAATTAACAGTATATTTCTTTGTAGATTGATCTGTGTCTTCAGGAGTAACAGTAATTTCTACCTTAGAAGTATTATTTGGATTATATTTATTATTTGCTGATGTAGGACTATAAGATACTGTTGCACCACTAACTGGTGTTGCATTAACAGTAACTTCAGTTACATCAGGACCAACTGTATAAGTATAACTTGTAGTTCCAGCAGTAAATGATGTTGGATTCATCGTTCCTTGAGGACTAGATGTTACACTTAAACTTGCTAAGTTAGCATTATTACTCTTTCTATGAATTTTTACAGTATAGTTTCTTGGATTTGTATCAGGATCTTCAGGTGTAACAGTAATTGTTAATGTTGTATCACCAACATTAACTGCTTGTGAACCTATTTGACCAGATACAACAGCATGATCTGTATCTTCAGGAGTAGCAGCTATAATAGCTGGACTATCACCATAACCTATTGTTACATTATAAGGTCCTTCATTTGTTTTTTGGAAATTAGGAACAGATGTTCCGTTTACAGTTAAACTACTTAAGTAGTTATTTGTAGATGCAGCTGTTCTAGTTACGTTAACAGTATATGTTTTTGTTTGACATACGCTAGTTCCATTATTTGGAACAGATGAATATGTGCTCTTTGCACACTCTGGAGTAACTACTATTTGAACAGCATTACTTCCAACATTTAAACCAACGCTTGATCCGCTTGTTGGATTAAGAGTTGCTTTACCACTTGTTGCAGATGCAGTTACAGTAGTTGCACTTGTTGCATATGGAACTGCGCTTGTTGCATTATAAGTAGTTGTACTTGGACTAAATGTTCCAAAACTTACACCACTCAACGATAAACTGCTTAAAGTATTAGTATTATCTAATCTATATACTTTAACAGTATATGTATCAGTGTGTTGGCCATCTTCAGCAACTGTTGAAATAGTTACAGTTTTAGTTGTACTAACAGTTAAACCATAACTATTATTTGTTGCTGATGGACTATAAGTAAGTACTGTGCTTGATTTTGTTGGCTCACCAGTAATTACTACACTACTTACAGCATTTGGAACGTAAACATTGTATGTTTTAGTATTTTTATTAAAACTTGTTAGATAATTTGTTCCACCACTTGTTACAGTTATGCTTGAAAGTGTTGGATCTGTATCAAGTTCTTTATATACTTTTAAATTTATACCACTTAACGTTCTTTGAACTAGATCCAAATCATATGTTGTTAATTTGGTATAAGAATTATTATAATTTAAAGTTAAATCATCTCCTGGTGTTATATCTTCCTTAACCTTAACATATGTTGTTACAAGAACTCCAGAACCGGAGAATGTTGTTTCAAGTGTTGGGTCCTTAATTAAGAATCTAAGTTGATACTGATTTGAAGTTACATTGACATAATCATTTGATTGAACTGTCCAATCAGTATACGGATCATCAGGATCGGAGGATGGCGATGGTGGCCATACTCCTCCGTCTAATGTCGTTTTTCTTTTTACTTGAGTAAGTAATGCATTATTTTTATGTACTGGTTCAAACTTATTTGGATCATAATCAATACCTAATTGCATTGATACGATCTCAGGAGAGCCTGCTTCATAATAAATTTCAAGTTTTATTATTTTACCAACATCTATTTGTGAATTGTTTGTAAGAGCTTGTGGTGTAATAACAGTATTATTATCATCAACACACTGTGAACTAGAGTTTAGTTTATTACAGTTATAAGCTCTAAGTGATAACTTATGTGCAGTATCTGCGTAAGCAATATTAGTTGATATTTCAAAAGTTAAAACTGCTGAAATAACTAATAATAGATATTTAAAATACTTTTTCACAATTAATCACCCTCCTTTTCGTTTAAACTTATTGTTTTTCCTAAGATATATTTATCAAGAAGTGCATTATCACGAACATCGATAACATCATCAATTGTTGCTTCATTATCTTCAAATAAATCAGCTGCATATACTTGGTAACCTGTAATAAGTTCAGATCCAAGAATGTGTTTTTGCTGAGATACTTGGTCACGTACGTCAACATATCCATCTTGACTTATATCTCCTCTTATAATAACGATAACTTCATCATGAGTAGTTCCGTTTATTACAAGCTTTAATTTAGCTCCAGTTGTAATTAATACATCTGCATAATCATCTGGGCTAATTAATTCATCATCTTTGTTATAAACTTCGATGAATTCAAGTTCATTATCAATATTAGTTAAGAAGTCTTCAACCATAGTTTCAGGTTCTGCACCAATAATGATTCTGATATCTTCACCTGTTAAATCTCTATTTTCAACATCAAGTGTTTGTGACGTAATTCTATTATTATAAACAGTAACAGAAATTGTAGTTGTAACAGATGGATTATTTTTAACAGCTATTTCAACTGTTGTTGTACCAGCACCAATGGCAGTTATTAAACCATCATCAGATACGGTAACAATTTCATTACCTCCCTCTGCAACTGTATACGTATATTCAACATTTTCTAAGTTTGCAGGAGTTGTAATTACTTCAATTTGTTTTTCCTCACCTTTAACAAGGATTAAAGCATTAGATTCAACACTTATATCTGTTGGTCCAGCAAGTGACCAGTTAGCATAAAGAGTTAAATCATCTTCGCCAAGGTAACTTGTATATTCTGTTCCATCTATATCAAACCATCCATCAAAGTTGTAATCATCTCTTGTTGGATCATCAGGGAAGTCATCTGCAATTGTAGTTTCGATGTAATTATATTGGATATAGATGTTTTCTTCTGGATAAATGTCTCTATCTGGTTCATAGATAGTTGTACCAGATTCATCGCCTGTTACTTTCCATCCACTTTGAGTATAAGTTTTGTAAACATATGCATAAGCATCATCTGTTTCTTCATCTTGATACTTGAATGTGATAGTTGCGACTTTTAAGTCTGGTTTATCAACGTAGTAACTTTCATCTGGAAGCCATACAGCAGATCCAATTGAAATAATATCAACATAACCATCTGGATATGTAACAGAAATTTGTCCAGGGCCTGGAGTTATATCTTCAGTCCACAATGCATAATATGTTGAGTCATATTTCGCAATAGTTTGTGGAGTAACTTCAGTTGTAAATGTTGTATCAGTGTACCAACCTCTAAAGATAAAGTTATCTCTTTGAGTTTCAGGTAATTCACCAATTGCTTCTCCATAAACTCTTACATAGTCATTAACTGGAGTACCACCTTGAGAGTCGAATGAAATAGTTACAGTTTGTTCATGAGACCATACAGCATGAAGTGTAAGTTCTCCAGAGGATTTAGCACCATTTATGTCGCTATCTTTATAGTACTTACCAAGACCATTTTCAAGTTTATTCCATCCCATGAATGTGTAATCATCTCTTGTTGGAGTTGGAAGTGTAGCTGTTGTTTCAGTTACAGTGTAATCTGGTTTGATTACAACATCTTCAATAAGTTCATATGATGCATTATCATCGTAATGATTTTCACCATTTTCAGTTGTTATTAACCAACCATTATTTGAATAGATTTTAGAATATGTTACAGTGCCATCTTGGGTTTCTCCGTCATGATAAATTAGGTTAACTGTATAGGTAATATCATCTTCACCATCGATATCGTTTACACCAAGATCAATAGTGTCGTATATATTATGAACTTCAACAGTACCATCTGGTTTAGTAACATTTATAGCTTTTACTGGAGCCCAGTGTAAGTATAGTGTTATATCTCCATCGTTTTTATCATATTCGGTATAACATGTGTAGGCTGTGTTATCACGAGGATCAGTTTGATTTGTCTTACTAAAGCATGTTGCCTCAGCATCATCTTTAGTTATATCGTAATCAAATATGCTTGTTCCGATTGTACCATCGTATACATCATTAGCTTCGTCATAGTATGGCGTAATAGTTGTATCAGCATTAAATTGATATGCTGTATTAACACCAATCAAGTTTTCAGTATCATCACCTACGTAGAATCCACTTGGAGTATGTTTGATTTTAAATTCAACTTCTTCATCTGGATAACCAGGCGAGTTAAATTTAAATGTTACCTTACCAAGTTTTTCTTCATCTACTTTATAGAACTTAGTTTCACTATATACGAAGTCACTTCCAGTTAGAACTCTAATTGATTCTCCGGTTGCACTATTTGTAATAGTTACGAAGTCATCAGCATTTTTTACATACTGAGCATATAAAGTAGTGTTTGTTGAAATATCATCATAGTTAAATACTTGTAAGCCTGAATCTGGAGCTGTAAACCAACCTAAGAAGAAGTAATGTTCTTTAGTTGGATCATCTGGCCATGTAGGTGTTGTTTGTGATTTAGCAAATGTTGAAGTAAATGTCATATCATTTTGAATATCATCAAATGAATAGTTAGCACCATATAATGTTTGATCAGCCTCTAGTCTATAACCACTGAATGTGTAAATAGTATCAAATGATTTAGTAGTAGTTGTATCATTACCATCTTGGTGGTCGAATGTAATTACAATGCTTGGACCAGTCTTAGTCTTAGCATCAGGTAAAGTATAAGTAGATCCAACAGGATATAACTCAACTTCTCCATCAACAGTAATTATTACTTGAGGTTCATCATAATATTGTGCGTAATATGTTTCATCTTCAACTGGAGAGTAAATAGTAACTTTTTCTCCATCTTCTGCTTGTGTGAACCAACCCTTAAATGTATTATCATCTGGGTTATATCTACTTAAATCAATATCTTCAACATTGTCATAACTATAGCGAGATGTAAATGTACTTCCGATATTTTCGTCGGCTAAGTCAATGATTTCACCATACTCAACACCGTTTTCATCGGTCCATCCAATGTGATCGATTACAGTGTTAAATGTATGAGTTTCACTATTGTTTTCACCCAGAACTAATGTTAAGACAGCTTTTTTAATAATTTGATTTGCTGCGTAACCATCGTTAAGTGGGTTAATTCTATCAACATCATCAGGTACAACATATACTTGACCATCGAATGTCATTGCTGATCCATTAGGATCTCCATTATAGTGAGCATAAAGTGTTGTTGCTTCTGTTATACCTTGAAGAGTTGTTACTTTAGTTCCACCGTTTCTTTCAGTGTACCATCCATCAAATACCTTATTAGTATTTACAAGTATTGTTGGATAACTATAAGAGCTAGTAAATACACTGTTCATCCTAATTGCTGTAGTTACATTGTAAGGACTTTGCGCAGGTAAATCTTCATCAGTTCCATTAATGTGGAAATGATCAAAAGTATAGTTTTGAGTTATTGCTTGTTTAGCAGTTCTACCTGAACCATCATTGTAATCAAATGTTACAAAGAAGTCTTTGCTATCCTTAGTTGTAGCCGCAGGTAATGTCCAATCTCCAAGTGGAATTTGAACAGCAGGATTATCATCTAGGTATAAATATGTGTATTCTTCAATACCATCAATATTTCTAATAAAGTATGTTTTATTACTATATTGAACATCAGTACCTTTTAAATTTATTATATCTATTTGTTTTGCATCTTCATCTGTTGAATCAAATACACCTACGTATGTTTTACCATCATGTTCATATGGTGGTTCTTCTAATAAGTAATCCGGATAACTACCATCAATTATTGTTTCTTCATCTGGATCAATATCATAATAATATGAAATTGTTCCATCCTCTTCTGCAATAAATGAATCATGTAAGTCTACTGTTTTACCATCATGGATAATCTTATCAAGAAGCATTGGAGTTGCATAATTTAGATAATAATAATTATCATCTTCATCATATAAATCTAAGTAAATCCAAGAAGAGAACGGATCACTTGTGAAATAATCATAAGATAAACTATCACCACGGCCGTATTCTTCATAGTAGAAGTAATAACCAGGGAAATCAATCTTTAATTTAACTCTTTCTTCTGGATCACTATAATAGTGATAAGTCCAATATGCATACAATGTTTTACCATCATATTTTTCGTTAAATCCATTTATATCATAGAAGAAGAAACTTATTAAGTGGTTATCAATGGTATCCCCATCGTCCCACTCAAGGTCATCAAGTATCATCCATTCAGTGAAGAAATATTCATCTCTATCTTCCGGTTCTGGAATATCTGGTGAGAATGTGGTTCTAATATCATCACTATAAACAGTTCTAATATCAAGTTCTCCATCTCGTTTAATTAATTCTCCTGGATAATGAACTACGCCATTAATAGTTTGATATAAAACTTCTTTTTGGCTTGTTACTGTAACAGGTATTGGTGCTGGAGCACCTTCGTAGTTGTAATCGAAGTAGATTTGAATACTTCCGACTTCACCTGCAACTTCAGGAACTGTGTAATAAACTGTATCATCCCATCTAGCATATAGTGTGGTTTCTTCAGTTATATTATTTAAATTTGTTACTTTTGTTCCACCAGTTTTATCAGTGTACCAACCTAAGAATCCTTCTGTTGTTAATGTATGCATTGTTGGATAGTTGTAAGTTATATTAAATACACTATTAAATTCAGATGGTTTTGTAATATTAAATGTACTTCCAGCAGCATATTCTGTTTGAGATGCATTTTCATCATTTAATTTATAATGAGCAAACTCATAAGATCTACTAACTGTTTGAGTATATTTATTCGAAGTTCCATCATTATAATCGTAAGTAATTTTAAATGTATCACTTGCTTTAGTCTTAGCATCAGGTAATGTAATGTTACCTACTGGAACTATTGATACTTCTCCATCTATTGTAAGTGTAGTATTAACTGATCCACCTTCATCATACATAACATATAGGGATATACCATCATATGTATCATCAGATGGAGTAAGTGTTAAGATATCAACTGTTTCTCCACTACCATCACTATTTGTATTTAATCCAGTATAAATATTATATTCATCAACTTGAACTGGAGGTTTTTCTAATAAGTAAGAGAAGTCTTTAGACTCATAGTCGATTTCTCGACTTACATCACTTAAAGAATATGTAAATTTAACTGTTGTATCTTCATCAATATAGAACGAATAGTAGTTATTTACCTTCTTACCATTTAATATGGTTTCTTTAAGTTCATAGTCTTGACTAATTATAATATCTGCATATCCGCCTAATACATAATCGTCAACATATAAGTAAATTGATGATGAGTTTGCTTGATTTGCATAATTAGGAAGATATACGTAAGAATCTGGCTCTATTTGAACATATTCTTCGTAACTTCCATCTATTACATGTAAGATCAAGTAATCATCATATTTGTACTGATAATTTGCATATAATGTTGATCCGTCATATGCTGAGTCCATACCAGTTAAGTTACTTAATGCAACTACATTTCCATCTTCATCAGTCCAGTAATTGAATGTATATGTTGAACCATCATATGTAATATCACTTGGTTTTTGATATTCAGGACTTGTAGTTGTTTCATATTCATTAGATAAGTTAGTTGTAATTACACTATTTTTTGGAAGAACTACAACATCACCTGGATAATATGTAATACCATTTATATTTTGACTTAAAACTTTCTTTTGTGATGTGATTGTCATTGCTGTTGGAGCTGGAGCTTCATCATAATTTAAATCTAGGTAAACAGTGATTGATTCCTCATCACCATACATTGTTGGAACAGTATATGGATTATCGATTTCTATCTCTTCTCCATCAATTATTGCTGGTACAGTTCCTCCACCAGGCTCTCCCCATCTAGCATAATATGTAACATCTTCAGCTACACCTTGAAGCGTTGTAACTATTTCACCATTTGTTGGTGCTGTATAGAATCCTTCAAATTCATCACTTGAAATAACAGGAAGTGCAGGATAATTAGTTTCTTCATCATATACTGATGTAATAACAGTATCCGCATTTAATGTATAAGTTCCATTTGCAGCATGATCATTTCCATTTATTATTAAATGATCAACAAATGTTGTATTAGTTATCTTAACAATCTTATCACTATAGCCTTCTTTGTTCATTACGAAAGTTACATTTGCTATTGTAGAAGTTTGAGTTGTGCCTTCTTTTTCAAGACTTATAACTTCACCTTTATCATGAACGGATGTAACGCCATCCCAAGTAAGTTTTACTTGTGTTTCAGGATCAAAGTTTTCCCAATGGGCGTATACGGTTGTAGTTGATTCAATCTTAGTTATATCAACTAGACTTCCGAATAATTCAGAAGTAGATGTATACCAACCAGTAAATGTATAACCAGTTCTAGTTGGATCATTTGGTAAGTTCTTATTATTAATAACTTTTTCGTAAGAAGCTGATTTAGTAATGTCTTCATCAACTGTAATTTCTTCACCAGCTTGATGTAAAACACCATTTATTAACCAACCTTTAAATACTTCTTGAGTTGATATTCTTACAACTTTGTTTGAAGGAGCACCTTCATAATTGTAATCAAATGTGATGTTATAGAACTTTTCTTCTTTATCATCAAGAGACTCAAGAGTTATTACAGTTCCTGGATCAACATATTCTGTTTCACCAGTTGTTGGATCAACAATCTTAACTTTGTCAGTCCACTTACCATATAAAGCAATATTTCCTTCACTACTATATTCTGTTAATTGTTCACCATTTTCATCAAGTGATGTGAACCATCCATTGAATGTTGAGTGTTCTTTAACAGGAGTTTTAGGGAATACAGCTTTAACAACAGTTTCTTTATATCTTGGAACTAGTGTAATGTCTTCATTAACAGTTACCTTTGCACCAGATACATATTCAGATTCACCAATGTACCAACCACTTGCTGAGTAGTATTTGTATACGTTACTTGTAGTATCATCTGAACCATTATTATAAACAAATGTTACTGTTCCAATAATATCTGAATTTTTAGGAAGATTATTAATTGGAAGTGTATATGTTGTACCCTTCTTAACTTGAGCAATAATTTCATCATTTAAGTAAACATTTGCAAATTGTGTATAGTGAGCATATAACTCTGTTGATTTATTAAGAGTTGATGCATCATCTATAGTTGTTCCATTTGTTAGATCAATTACCCATGATGTAGGAACTTCGTCTAAAACATCAAATGTAGGGAAATCAGGGTATGTTGCATTTAATATATTCTTAGTATCATCATCCCAGTCTTTTGACTCAGAGTAATGTGATCTAATTACTAAATCACTATTAGCTTGTACTGAAGTTCCAGGATTATAAACTCTATTATTTACTAAATAACTATCTAAAGTATATTCAGTTGTAATAGTTGCAACATATGGTTCAATGTTAGTTCTATTAAAATTGAATCTAACATTAAAGCTTGTTGAATCTTTAGTTTTATTTAATGGAAGAGTTATATATGATCCTTGAGGAACATTAGTAATTTCTCCATCAAAATCGACTCTAACGTAGCCGTTTGGTGTTTCTTCAACATAGTGAGCATATAAAGCAGATACTATGTTGTCATCTTCGGTAATATTATTTACATCAACTTTTGTTCCGCCATTTGCTGCAGTGAAGTAACCAGTAAATGTACTATCACTTGGTTCTTTATAACCAGCAACATTCTTAGTTACATTAGTTTCATATGCTTTAGCATATGTATCACCATAAATTGTTATGTAAGAACCAACATCTTGTAAACTTCCATTTACTAAGTATTTATTTGCTTCATGAATGAAGCTAATATTTACTGTACTAATTAATGTTGTTTCATCAGAATCATATAACTCAATAGATTGAGCATTATTTAAATATTGATCTTTAAATAGTTTTATCTTAGTCCCTTTAGAAATATTTTCTTGAGAAATAACATTTCCATCCAAGCCTTCAATATATAAAGTATATGTTTCTTCATCAGGATCATAAACCTTATAACGTGCATAAACATTAATTGTTTCTTCACCATCATATTTAAATAACTGAGTTCCACCTGTTCTTTCAGTGAACCAGCCAACAAATATCATGTCATCATCTTCATTAAACCAATCGCTATCAACATCGATATTTGTATCAAGTGTAACAGGAGTAGTTACAGAAGATTTATATACAATTGTAATTTCTGGATTTACACCAATTGTATAAGTATCTCCAGGATAGTATTTAACACCATCAACTTCAGCATAATCAATATATGAAGTCTTAACTACTTCGTAAGATTCTAACATTTCATCTTTATATTGATCAGAAGTACCATTAATGATTTCGTTTACTCTACCAACTATAGATTCACTATAAGCTGGTACAACTAGAGATTCTCCTTCAGGACATTCCATGGTAGTTCCGTCATTTAGTGTACAAATATTAGTATTATTTCTTGTCCAGTGTGCATAGAAAGTATAATCTTTATCTTCTCTAATATCAGATGCACTAACAAGTTTACCACCAACAGGAAGTGTATACCATCCAGCAAAATCATATCCTGGATATGTATCAGCAGATAACGTTTCTAGTGTAATATTTGTTGCGACTTTACCATCACCAAAGACAGCATTTAAACTAATAGGTCCAACAACATCAACTGTGTGAATTAATGCATATGGTTTATTAGTTGTTTCTTGAGTCCAACTAACGATTTCATTAGAAATAGCAAATGATCTATCTACAAAATCGTTTGTACCATTATTGTAAACATATCTTATTTCATGTTCACTGATACCTGATTCGTTAGCTCTAATGCTACTTGTATCAATTCTAGTTCCATAAGTCGCTTCCATGTAACCAATATTTGATTCATTTATAGCATCATAGAATGAATATTGAGCTTTCTTAGCAACATAGTATGAGTAAAGAGTAATATCAACTGCATTTGAATAACTTCCAGTTACTTTAACTCCTTCACCATTTGCTCTTGTATACCATCCTTCAAATGAATAATAATCTTTATCAGCTAAGTTACTAATTGTAACTGGTGTGATAGTTACATTAGTGTAGTTACTTGTAATATAAGTATTATCACTAACTGTAACATTTTCACTAGCATTATTAGTTGTAGCAGTTCCATTTAATCCTACTTTAACACTATAGTTACTAAATGTTTTTGTTGCATGTACTTTAGATGTTGTTGTAGATTCACCATCTATGAAGGTTACAGTAGCAATATCTTCATCAACGTTAGATCCAGCAGGAAGTGTATAGCTTGAACCACAATCATAAGTTCCTACTTCTTCGCCATCTAGAACTACAGTACATTTACCTTCTTCATTATAGTGTCCGTAAACATTACTTGTAGTTGAACCACTTTCTTTATATTCTGTATAGTTATTTACCTGAGTTCCACCATTTTCTAATGTGAACCAACCAATAAATCTATAAGCATCATTTGGTGTTGTAAATAATGTATCATCGTAGGAAATATCACTATAAGTTCTTCTTAAGTAAACTTTACCGTTTACAGTTATAGTTTCACCCGGAGTGTATTCTCTATTATTTTGATCAGTATATTTAACAACACTTTGATATGAATTATAAGTAGCATCAAATGAAGTGTTTTCATTATTTGTATTTAAATAATTAAATGTTAAAGTTTCAGATTCGTATGCTACTTTGTTTGGAACAGTTAAAGTTTCATTACATGTGTAAATTTCAATTTCACCTGTATCCATATATTGAATATAACAATCACCTGCACCTTGAGATGGTCTCCACTGTGCATAAAGTGTTATATTTTCAGATCCATCGTAGGAAGATACTATAGGGTAAATATTCCATGGTTCATAATTTTCTGTAGTTATCCAACCAACAAACTCATATCCTGTTCTAGTTGGATTAGCTGGGAATGTTGGTGATGATACAGTTTCTATGTAATTACTTGTTAAATATTTATCTTCATTAACAACAATTACATCACCAGCATTATAATGTTCATCACCTAAAGTATAACCATTTCCCTCGTATGACTTAGTAACAGTTCTTGTTACATCTGAAGTTATACCATCATTATATTTAAATGTGATAGTTGCAATATTTTCAGAATTTACTGATTCATTATTAGGTAAAATATAGTTTTTACCATCAACTACGTCTTTAACTTTAGTGTTATCAATGTAAACACTATAAACATTAGGAACGGAAATCTCTATTTCTTCTTTAGGTAATTCAATAGTTGGTTTTATAACACCATAGTATGATGAATATTTTAATGCAACATTTCTTGTATAAGAATTTAAAGTATATACATTACCATCATCACCTAGGTATGAATTTTCAAGATAAACAGATGTATAATCATCTCTATCCCAAATTACATGGTTTTGCTCATCTTGTTCATCTTGTTTATAATTTGTATCTTCAAGTAAGAATAGGCAGTTATCTAAATATCCTTCTTGATTTGAGTGAGTTCCACATGCTCTTTCAACTTCTTCTAGTCTTAAATATCTTGCAACAGCATTTTCATAATCTATTTCACGATCAGAATTATTTATAGATGGAACAATGCGGTAAGTATCATAAAGTGATACATTACTCCACTGACTAGATGTAGGGAAATTAGATGTATTTATCGACTCTATATTTAAACCATCAGTGTTATAGTTTGCACCACCAGTTGATGGAACCCCACTAATAGTATTATTTGAATATATTAATACACCATAATGAGTATTAAAGTCATCATTATATGTATCATAGTAATCAGATACATAATAGAATCTTTCAGTATCTGGATCATAGATGCCATCACCATTAACATCACAGTCAAAGGCATCTCCAGCTGTTAAAACTCCATCAATTCCAAGTTGTCCGTAAGTAATAGAGTCCACATCATGATCATTACAATATGAATTTGTTGAATCACAAGTTATTGTATGAAGTTCAGTTGCTCTTTTACAAATATATGAAGGCATATTGTCATCCCAGTGAGCATATAATGTAATATCATCATATCCACTGTAGTTGAAGTAACGACTTCCATCAAGATCATCAGCAAACCAACCAGCAAACGTATAATCATTTCTAACTGGATCTGCAGGGAACTCGGCAGCACCAACAGCAGTAACAACATAGTCATATTCAAGAGTAATATCACTATTTACTGTGTATAGTGAGTTTGAGTTATAGTGAACGCCATCGATTTTGTATCCACTACCAATAGCAGAGTTAGTAACATGTTTAACAATATCACTTTGACCATTACCAAGTTTAAATGTAACGGTTGCACCCTCTATATTGTTATTAACTTGATTATTTTCAGGAATTATAATTACAGTTCCAGGTTCAACAGTTTCTTTATATCCATTAGGATATGTAACAGTGTAAGTTGTTACGCTTGATGTAAATCCTTCTATTCTGCTTTTTGGAACATCGATTGCGGGCCTTGCAAGAACTTGTTCACTATAATTATTTCTTGAATTATAAGTATTAGTCATGAAGATAAATCCTGCTTCACTAGTTGTTGTTGGGTTTTCTAGATAATATCCATAACCCTCAGCACCTTCGATACTTAAGTTATCAAGGTTCATTGATAAGAATCTACATGAATATGGTAAATCAGTATATGAAGTAGAGCTAATAGTAATGTTACATGCTCTATTTACTTCTTGTACTGTTAAAAGTCTTGAAGGCGAATCTCCATAATCAAAGTTAGGTAAATTATATCCACCTAAAGTAGTTTCACCTGCAGGTGTTAAAATTTGTCTTTGACTTTGATATAAAGATATATTATTCCAATCATTTTTAGATGGCAAGTGATTTAGCTGACTTGTTGGTCCATTATATGCATTACTTGCATAATTGGTTTCAACGTATGTATTGTCAGTTATATTAAGTTCCTCACCAAAATAATAATTTCCTGAGTAAATAAATGTTTGGTAAGTATCATCAAATTCTTTAGTGTGTGTATCATAATAATCACTTACATAATAGAATCTACCAGTATCACCATTAGTGTTAATTACACAGTCATATGCATTACCAGGAACAAGTGTTCCGGCTTCACCTATAGTAGCATAGCTTTCGGATTCATCATCTATATAATCAGCAACGGTACATAAAGGCTCCTCTGTTGTTCCACCACCGTTTGGATCATACCAGTGAGCATATAATGTAATATTTCGATCACGAGAATATGTTGTATATCTATTACCTCCAGCAGGTTGATCATACCAACCAGTAAATTCATAACCTGCTTTAGTAGGTGTTGATGGGAACTCTGCAGGTGTTACTTCGCCATTGTTATAAACTTCAGTTAAGCCTCCACCTTGCCATATTATTTCATCTCCTGGATAAACATGTCTACCAGCAGCAAGCCATCCATCAGGAATTTGTTCAATATAAACATAGCTTGTTGTAACTGGATCTCCATTTTGCGGATCAAAATGAACAACATATTGTTTAGGAGTCCTTATAGTGTTTGGTGGAACAATAAATGTATCACCATAATTTGGAAGATTAGCATAATAAACTGCGTATAAAACTATATCTCCATAAACAGTGCTTTCAGTACGGAATGATCCACCATAATCCATATCTGACCAACCATAGAAAGTTTGTCCTTCATATGTAGGATCAGGTGTTGGGAAATCAGTATGATAAGTTTCAGCATAATTATAATTAACAACTAAATCAGAACTTACATAAAGGGAATTACCGGCATTATATTTATGTCCATTAATTCTCCATCCATCTGGTGTGTAAGTTTTGATTACATCACTTTCAGTATCTGGATGTCCATTATAGTATTTAAATACAGCTGTACCTACTTTTTCAGAATAAGCAGTATGAGTAGTTCTTGGCATTGTGTAATAACTATTGTGTTTAACTACATCTACACGTCCATCAGGATATGTAATAGTGTTAGTTTCAGTTACAGTGCCATCATCATATCTTGCATATATACGTAAAGTTTGGTTTTTAGTAACTGTAGCAAAATCTTCAGGAACTTTATACTCGTTACCTCCACCAGGATCAGTTGTATCAAACCAACCTACAAATGTATATCCAGGTTTTTCAGGATCATCTGGGAAAGTAGGATATTCAATACCTTCAGTATAATTTGAAACTAGATATAAATCTTCATCAACAGTAATAACTTGACCTGGTTGATAAGTTTCATCACCTACTGTAAATCCAACAGGAATATAAGTAGTATTAATTTGTTTTGTTATACGACCATTACCATTTTGTTGTTCAAATTGAACAGTCGCAAATTTTACGCTTGTTTTATTTGGAACTTGTGGAATTGTATATTCGTTTCCAGCAATAAATGTTGTAACCTTAGTTCCATCAATATAAACGCTTGCCATTGGAATATGTACAATTTCAAGTTTATCTTTTGGCATATCAATAACAGGTTTAACGCTCATACTCGTAAATGAAGCTTCACGGTCATATATTGCACTACCATCAGAATACCAAGCGTTATAAGTACTATTATATTTAACAGATTCAAGCCAGAATCCATTTACTAATCCTCCACCATTTCCTACACGTGTACCTTCACGTAGATAAGAACATTTAAGTGGGAAATGTTGTAAATAAGGAATACGGGCAAAATCATAAGTACTTATAATTTGTGTGACGTCGCAGGCTGCTGCCGCTTCTTCAATAGTTAAGTAACGTGCTGCTCTTCCTGTATAAGTAAATTTACTTAAAGAAGTTCCGTTGCTAAGTTTTTTAGAACTTAGAGTATCCTCATATGAAGCTCTTATTTGTCTTTGTGTATTTTTTAATGAAACATTGCTCCATTCAGTAGTTGATGGAAGAGCTAGATAAGAATGTCTAGGTCCATATCTATTAATACCTAACTCAGATGATGAGTCAACATCATAAGCAACACTTGTAAATGTAATACTTGGAATATCAGATACACCATCTTTAAATGGTATAACAGTATACCAAATTAATGCAGCTGTATCATCTTCAAACTCACCTGTTTCTGTATTGTAGTAATCAGAAACATAGTAGAATCTTTCCTTTTTAGAATCAAATGTACCGTCACCATTAACATCACAGTCAAAGGCATCTCCAGTATGAAGTTCTCCACTTATACCAATATTACCGAATTCAAGCTTAGTGTTATTTTCAACACCCATTTCACTACATTCAGCATATTGTCTATCAATACATTTTCCAGTATGAAGTGTTGATGCACGACGACATGTATAACCGCTTAATAAGGTTTCGGCATCTTCCCAATGTGCCCATAAAATAAGATCTTCTTCACCATCATAAGATGTATATTTTGTACCATCAGATACGCTATCGAACCATCCCATGAATGCATTATGATAATCAATTGGGTCATCAACAAATTCTGCTCCATGAATAGTACTTACGTAATCATATTCAAGAGTAATATCGCTATTTACAATAAATGAAGCACCATTATCATAATGAGTATTATTTACTTTCCATCCATTTGCAACAAATGATTTAGTAACATATCTTTCTTCAACTGTACTAGATGTATCCATGTAGTTAAATGTTACAGTTGCAACATTTTCGGTATTTTTTGTAGAAGTATTTTCAGGGAATATGAATGTACCACCATGTAAAACTCTCTCAGTTGAACCATCTGGATAAGTTACTGTATGAATGTTAGAAACCTCTAAACCTTCAATATTAACTTTAGCAACATCAATAACAGGTCTTGAATTTCTTTCTTCATAATCTTCATATTTAGTTCCGAAGAATTTAATATAACCTGTTTCCATTGCAATAGCATTAGTTGAATCTCCTGGGTTTTCTAACCAGTATGGCCCAGATGCCATTTCATAATATCTATCTTGAATTGCATTTTCCCATAAGAAACTACAATTTTCAGGTAATTCATAAATTTGATTTGAAGTTACATTAATACCACAAGCTTGTTCTACTTCTTTATAGTTTAGTAGTCTTCCAGAAAGTCCAGAATAATCAACTATAGTAGGATTAGAAATATTTTCAAGCGCTGGAAGAATTGCTCGTTCGTTGGTATATAAAGACACGTTTGTCCAATCAGTTGATAATGGCAATAATCTATTACCATTAAGCGTAGCATTTATTGGTCCTGTTGGTCCTATATAACTACTTGTAAAATCGTCATCCCAGTGGATATAACGAATTTGATGAGTATCAGTACTATAAGGATAATCGTCATACCAAATTAAAGATGCATATAAACCATTGAAACTCATTGTATTAGTATCGTAGTAATCAGACACATAGTAGAATCTTTCAGTTTCATCGTCAAATGTGCCATCACCATTGACATCACAATCAAGAGCGTCACCTGTAACTAACTCTGTACTGTCACTTATATTACCAAATGTAATGTACTCGCCAGCATTTCCAGAGTCATTACACCACTGAACATTATCAGGGCAGTATGCTGTATGAAGAGTTGTTGCTCTTTTACATTTAATATCAGATTGTGGAAGAATTCCACCACTATTATCAAGCCATCTAGCATATAAAGTTAAATCTTTAGTGCCACTATATGTAGTGTATCTTTGACCACCAGCACTTGAGTTAGTATCAAACCATCCAATAAATGTGTAACCATTTCTAACAGGATTATTTGGGAATACTGCTGGGTTTGTAACTGAAGGTATATAATCCTGAACAATTTCCATACCTTCTTCATAGTTGATAACATCACCAACGTTATAATGAACACCATCAACTAGCCATCCATTTGGTTCAAAGCTTGCAGTAACAAAACTTGTTGTGTTTGCAGTTGAGCCATCGTTATAAACAAATGTTACAGTAGAAACTGGTCCATTATCTTTTTCTGTATTAGCTGGAAGAGTATACTCTTCTCCATCAGTTGGTGGAGTTAAAGTCCAGTAAGCATATAAAATAATATCTTCAGCTACACTATACGTTGTATATCTAGTTCCAGTACCACCAGGTTGATCATACCAACCAGCAAATGTATATCCAGTATTTGTTGGAGTTGGAAGTGTAACTGGTGTAATAGTTTCAACATAACTTGGAACCAGTGTTATATCTTCATTAACAGTAATTAGACTTCTTTCATTATAGTGCGTTTCTCCAATTGTAAATCCATTAGGAGTATATGATTGAATAACATCTAAAGTACTATTAGGTGTAACAGTATCTTGATATTTTAAAGTAATTGTTGCTACAGTTTCACTTGCCTTTGGATACTTATTATCTGGAATTGTATACTCAGCTCCATGATCAACAGTATCAACTCTATCTGGAAGTGTTACAGAATGTGTATTTGAAATAGTAATATCAATTCTATCTTTTGGAACATCAATTGCAGGTCTTATACCTCTTGATGTTCCACTAGGTGAACCAATTTGTACCTGTCTACCACCATTATTTAAACTCCATATAGCATTAGCCGTATTGTCAAAATATTGATTGTAACCATTAGTTGGTGTTTCAAGCCAAGTACGAGTATATCCATTTCCAGAATTATTAGTAGTAAAGGCAGTGTTTTCGTATAGGAATAAGCATTTTTGATTTAAATTATCGTAATTTGTACTAGTACGAGCTTCGTCAATTTCACAAGCCCTCATTACTTCTTGTAGAGTAAGAAGTCTTGCAGCTCGGTCAGTATATTCAAATGTTTCATAAGGAATATTTGAATAGTTAATTAATTGATTATGTAATGATCCATACTCACCACGCATTTGTCTAGTTGTATCTTTTAAAGTTACATTACTCCATTGAGATGTAGATGGTAAATGAAGGTATGCAACTTTAGGTCCTTTATAGTTTGCATCTTCATCAGAATAATTACTATTATAACCAATTGAAGAAACACCATTTTCTGTATCATTATAATAAATTAATGTTGCATATGATGTATCAAATTCCCCTGTATATGTATCATAATAATCAGTTACATAATAGAATCTTTCATTTGTAGAATTAAATACTCCGTCGCCATTAACATCACAGTCAAATGCATCTCCAGGTTTTAATTCTCCATCGGTTGGTCTTTGACCGAACACTACATTTTGGTTTGTAGACCAGCCAAGACCTGTACAGGTATCAGTTTTACCTGTTCTTTGAGCACATGGTTCTGAATGTAGTGAAGAGGCTTTAATACATAAAATATTATTTTGATCAGGCCCAACAGGAGCGCTGTAGTAATTTGCATATAATGTTATATCAGCCGGTTCTTCATAAGATGTATATTTATTTCCACCAACTGGAGCATCATACCAGCCAGAGAATATTGCATTTTCTTTTGTAGGATTATCTGGGAATACTGCAGGAGTTGATGTAACGATATAATCCTCTATTACAACTGAGTTTTCTGTAAGTGTTACCTCTGCTCCATCATCATAGTGTTCACCATCAACTAGCCATCCATTTGGAGTATAGCTAATTGTAACAGTACTTGTTGTTTGTGGTCCTTCATTTTGAGGATCAAAAGTTACAGTATAAGTTCCACCCTCTTTTGGTGTGTCGTTAGTAGGAAGCACTGTAGGTCCAACAGGAGCATCCCAGTGAGCATATAATGTTATATCACTATCAATATCTGAAATAGAATATTGATTTCCACCTTCAGCAGCATCAAACCATCCAACAAAATTAACAAATTGCTTAGTTGGAGTTGGTAAATCAGCTGGAGTATAAACTTCAACATAATCAGATACTAAATATAAGTCTGAATTAACAACAATATCTGCTCTAGCATCATAGTGATTATTATTAAAAGTATAACCATTTGCTAAATATTCTTTTGATAAATCAATAACTTGATTTTCGGTTGCACCGTCTTGATAAACAAGAGTAACAGTTGCAATTGCTTCTCCTTCTTTTGGATCTACTGAAGGAGTAGTATATGTTTCGCCTGGACGTTTGCTTCCCATTTTAACGCCGTCAACATATATGTTATAAGCATCTAAATATTGAATCTCTATTTTTGATTTCGGAACATCAATAGCAGGTCTAACACCTTTGTTTAATGAAATCTGAGCATCAGTAGCACGGTCATTAGTTACAAATACTGCAGATTTATTACTTACATAAGGTACAGGGTTTTCTAGCCAATAACCATAAGCATAAGAACTATTCATGTACTGGCTATTTTCCATTCTTACACGGTTGCTATTAATAAAACTTTGATATTTTGAATATTGTTGAAAATAATCTTGGGCCATAGCTGCATATAACTCACGAGAAGTAAGTAATCTGGCTGCTTTGCCTTCATAGCTAAATTCAGTTGGATAGAATGTTGTTGGATTATTATATGGATATCCAGCAACAACATCACCGTATCCAGATTCACCCCAGATTCTTCTTGTTGTTTCTTTTAAAGTGACATTTGGCCATTCATCAGTTGTTGGCAAATAAGTTATTGCTTGTTCTGGTCCATTAATAGCAGTTGATGCAGTTGTATATTTTGTAGCTTGAGTTGCATCAGCACCATTAGGTCCGTAGTTATTATAGTATATTAAAACTGCCCAATCAGGATCAAATGTTTTAGTTGCTGTATCGTAATAATCAGATACGTAATAGAATCTTTCATTATCAGCATCATAAACACCATCGCCGTTAACATCACAGTCGAAAGCATCTCCATCAGAAAGTAAACCACTTTCTCCAAGTCTACCAAATGTTAATCCGCCATTTGTCATATAATATTGACAATATTGAGATGTTTGGCAAAGTTGGAAATGTAGAGTTTCAGCTCTTCGGCATAATAAGCCTTCAACCGGTACAGTATCATCAATTTGATGCCAGTGAGCATATAATACTATCTGATTTATATTAGTCTTTGTATTATCATATAAATCAATTCTATATTTTGCTCCACCTTGTGCTTGAGTAAACCAGCCTTCAAATTCATAGCCTTCACGATTTACAGGTTTAGCACGTTCAAAATCATCAATACTTGTATGATAATCAGGAGTAAATGTAATATCACTATTTACAGTTATTGTTTCGCCTTCATAATAACTTCCAGTCCAGCCCCATGTTTGAAAATGTTTTGGAATTATAACTTCTTTATCAGGTGTAACACCATCTTGATATTTATAAATAATTGTTACTTCTTCATCTTCACGTTCATAATTATTTGCAGGAACAACAAATGATGATCCTTCTACCACTTTTTCAGTATAATCAGGGAATGTTAATGTATAGTATAAAGGTGAAAAATCAATTTCCATTGCCTCTTTAGGTACATCAATTGCAACTTTTAAATCGTTTCTTCTTCCGCTGTCGTCAAATTCCATTGATGAAACAGAAACATCATCTGTTACAACGCCATAACCATCATATAATAAAGCTTTATAATTAGTACTTGCAGTAGGGTTTTCAAGCCACCAACGAAGGTCTCTTGTTTCCCAATCACTAAACATATTTTCTTGTAAGAAATCACATTTAGAAGATATACTTCCAGTGATGCCACCATTATTTTTAATTGTTATATTACATCCAGATGAAATTTCTTGTGCAGTTATCATTCTGGCAGCATAGCCTGTATAACTAAAGTTATCTGGATATGTACCACCAGTATTGCTATTAGTTCCATCGGCATTTAAAATTGCTCTTTCAGTTTGATATAAAGTTACATTAGTCCACTCAGTTGTTTTTGGCAATTTTGAAGAGTATTGACCCTGAGTAACCTCAGTTGGTCCATTATAACTTACACTTCTTGCGTATTGTTGATATTCATCATTTTCAGAATGAACTAATGTTGCATATGTTGGATTAAATGTTTTTGTATGAGTGTCATAATAATCACTTAAGTAATAGAATCTTTCATCGTAAGAATCATAATATCCATCTCCATTAACATCACAATCAAATGCATCTCCCGTTTGAAGAGATCCATCAGTTCCTAAGCTACCATATGTATCATATGGATAACTATAATCTTCATGTAATGTTTTAGCTCTTCGACATAAAAATACAGGAGGTTCTCCCTCTGGAGCCCAGTGACCATATAAAGTTAAATCAGAAGTTCCACGATATGAAGTGTATCTGTTTCCACCAGATTCCTTATTAAACCAACCTTGGAATGTATAACCAGATTTTGAAGGCCTATCAGGGAAAGAAGCTTCAGAAGTTGATTCAACATAATCAGGTGTTATTGTTGATGTTCTTGTAATTGTTACTGTATCACCAACATTGTAATGAACACCATCAACGATCCATCCGTTAGGTTCATATGTTTTAGATACATAACTAACAACAGTTGAATCACCATTATTAGGATAGAAAGTTACACTTGCAACAATTCCACCAGTTTTTGCCGGAACTTCTTCTAGGACAATATCTTTAGAAGGAATTTCTTCCCACTGTGCATAGAATGTTGCAGGTTCTAATTCTTCGTAAGATGTAACCTTGTTTCCACCTTCAGCTGCATCATACCAACCTTCAAATGTATACCATTCTCTATCAGCAACTTCTTCAAATGTAGGATAAGAATAAGTTTCAACAAAATCTTCAATTAAGTAAACGTCTTCCATTGGCGTAATAACTTCACCAGCAGCATAACGATCACCATCAATAATCCATCCATTACTTAAATATGAATGAATAACATATTGCTCCTTATCAGCTGTTACATCATCTTGATATTTAAATGTCACTTTATATTTATCATTAATTGAGTCAATACGAGGTAAAGTATAACTTTCGCCTTTATCGATAGTTACATAGAATCCATCAGGGAAATAGATGGTAACTTGTTCTATATCACCTTCCCATCTAGCAAATAAAGATAGGTCTTGATCTCCACTATATTCAGTGTACTCATTTCCACCTTCAACAGCATCAAACCATCCAACAAATTCATAATTATTTCTTGTTGGAGTTTTAGGGAAAGTAGCAGGAACTCTTGTAACAATATAATTTTCAGTTAAAACCATGTTGTGGTTAGCAATAATTGTTTCACCTTCAGCATAGATTTCTCCTGTTAATTTATCTTTAATACCATTTTTCTTATAATATGTAATAACTTTAGATACATCAGTTCTTCCTGATCTATCATTATAGTTAAACGATACACTTGAATTTACTACTTCGTCTTTATCAGAAATATTAGGCATAGTATAACTAGAACCTTTTTCAAGTTCTATAGGAATGCCATCAGGTCTAACAATAGTAACTTTATCTACTGATCCCCACTGAGCATATAAAACAGATGCTTGTAATTCCTTTGGATCAGTTATAATGTGACCACCGATAGTTGCATCATACCAACCTTTAAAGTTAAATAATTCTCTTTCAGGAGTTGGTAGATCTGGTCCAGTTACTTCTGATGTATAATCATAAGTTATATATAGGTCTCTTGTTACAACAATTTCTTGACCAAAATCATAGTGTACACCATCAATTTTAAATCCAGATGGAGTATAAGTTCTTGTATATGTTAATCTTTCATCTGGAGTTTCACCATCTTGATATTTTAATGTAACAACTTTAACATCACTTGATTTAGGTTTACCTTGACTTGGAAGTTTATATACAGAGTTTTGGTTTACCTTAACACCTTCAGTACCTTCAATTACAACAGTATATCTTCTTATGTTAGGGTTACTAAATGTATAAGTATATTTATAGTTAACGTCGTAAGGAACGCAAGTTGAATAATAATAATTTGTTTTATTATCAGGATAGTATTCATTTCCATAATATGTTTTTAATTTAGTTAAATAATTTGTATTAAAATCACCGCTATATTCAGCACCTTGGAAGTTGATAGTTGTGTTATATACTTTTGCAACGTAAGAACTTGAACTATATGGAGATATAGAGTTTGTTGCGCATGACATTCTTCCGTCAACAACTGTTGTAAATGCACGCCCAGCATATTCTTCTTGCATCACAAAATCTTGAGGGTATTCTCTACCTTCGGTATCGATGAAACCAAAGTATTTATAATACTTTGGAATTCTTTTATAGTCATGAATATAAACTGTGTTATAAGCGTATTCATCATTTAGCATTTCTTGAACTTCTTTTGAAGTCATTGCCTCGCCAGTATCTGGATTTGCTATGTCACAATATAGGTAATTATCATTGCCACGACATGACTCGTAATTAATAAATTGTACTAATTGTGTATTATCTACATGTAAATACTGAGCTTTAGCAGGTAAAATTGTACTCCTACCTGTTGTGTAAGTTTTATCTCGATAGTAAGTATAAGTTGAGTTACTATTATTTTCAGCATAGTCTGTGGTATACGAAAAATAATCAGCTTCTGTTGAATAATTCCAATAGTTTACTGATTTACCACTATAATCGTGAGTTACACCTTCCTCAACATCATAGTCTGGTTCCATTGTTGCAGGTGAATAAGTTTTTCCAACTACAACTTTTTTCTTATATCCATTTGCATATACTTCGATAATTTTTCCAGTTTTAGCATATAGATAAATATCATTATTGTCTGGGTCATTATCTGGATATAAATAGAATACTGGGTTTCCTTCTAATTCTGGATTGTTATACCAATAAATTACACCTAATGTGCCGTCTTCATTAGTAAACATCTTTTGAGATGATCCAAATCCAGTGTTGTAGTTATAATAACTTTCTGGAATATAGTAAATGGTACATGGGTTCTTCTTAGATCCGCTTATAGAATACCAGTTACCGGCATTAGGATCATTAGGGTTAACTTCTTTTCCATCTACAATATAGTGAACAGTTAATACTCTTTCAGGGTGGTCATAACAATAGTCAGCGCTTTTTGTCCAACCTGTTTTTGGAGTCTCTTCACCTTCTCCTTCTCCTTCAGCATATGCATTTGTAAAACATACTAAAAATGCTGCAAAGATTACTAACAATATTTTAAATAATTTACTCTTTTTCATACTGCGTACCTCATACTTCCTAGTTCGTTTTTTATAGTAGTGTTGTGTGTATATTTTAAATAGTAGTTAAACTTATTACCTTGACCCGTATCTCGGTAAAACCACCTTGGATAATAGTGTTTATGTGGTTTTATTAATAACCTCGAATCTTTGTAAAAATTAAATAAATTTATGTACCTGGAAATGCAAAAAATTCCTATGGTTAATAGGAACAATGAAAGACAAAAACAAAGCATAATTATATCCTTCATATACAACACATCCTGATACACTACTACTATTATCTTTATAATAATATCGTAATTTGACGTTTTTTGTCAATCAATATTGAAGAAAATATTGCAATTTTTTTTGAGTTGTAGGATAATGTAAAATCTTATAAATTTACACCAAAATTACACTATTTTTTTATGGTTTTACACCATAAAAATAACCAGTACAATAAATACCGGTTTTCATGTTGTAAAGCATTATTTTTTAAATACTCACTTATTATATTATCACCATAATTTCTACCAGCTTCGCTTAAAAGTTTTCAAATTTCATAATAATTCATAACTATTAACTCCTTAAAATTTAATGAATTATTATACTGGTAAGAATTATAAATAATTGTCGAATTGTAATGCAAATTATAAATTATATAATAATATGTTATAATTTATACAACTTAATCATTAAAGAGGCGTATAAACATGAAAAAGAAATATAAATATTTAATAGCAATTATTATAAGTCTTTTATTTATCTTATTTATTTATAATGATCACTTTTTATATAAAAGATCTATTTTAAAGGTTGATAAAATCGTTGAAAAAGTTGAAGACAATGAATCAACTAAAGAAAAACATATAACGCAAACAATATATGGAACAATAAAAAATGGTAAAGATAAAGGAAGAAAAATAAAAGTTATTAATCATACATCAACATCTGGTGTATATGATGAGCAAGTACATAATAACAGTGAATTATTTGTTGAGGTTAAATCTGGCGATACTGCAATTGGTATAACAGGAGTTAAACGAGATAAGTATATAGCTGTGCTTCTTGTTATATTTTTCAATTCAATAATATTTGTTGCAGGTCAAAAAGGCTTTAAAACTCTTCTTAGTTTATTAGTTAATATTGTAATATCATTTTTAGCCATATTTATGTTTCAAAAACACGCAGGAACATGGAATATGCTCCTTTTATATTTATTTGTATCTGCTCTTTTTGTAACGATATCCTTATATATAACGAATGGTAAAAGTAAAAAGACGCTAGCATCAGTGCTTTCATCTATTGCATCCTTCATTGTTTCATTTGGCCTTGCTTTTTTAATTATTAAACTTTATAAAAAACCAATTCCATATTGGACACTTGAATATATAGAAGCAGTTCATGATTATGAAAACTTCTTTTATGTAACTATTCTTTTAAGTGGTCTTGGGGCTATTATGGATATTGCAATTACAATAAGTTCATCACTAAATGAACTTATTGAAAAAAACCCAAAGATTACCAAACATAACTTAGTTAAATCAGGAAGAGAAATATGTAAAGATATAATCGGAACTATGAATAATGTTATGTTATTTACTTGTTTTACATCTGTAATACCAATGACATTCTTACTTATGAAAAATGGTATAGTTTTAGGAGATGCATTAAAAATGTATAGTCAGGTTGAACTAATAGTTGTTCTAACAAGCTGCATTAGTATAGTCCTTGCTATTCCAATATCCTTATATATATCAACATTTATTCTCCACTCTTATAAAAAGAAAGGAGATGATAAATAGTGATAACAATTCTTTCAATTATCCTATTTACCCTACTTGTTTTAATTGGTAAATCACGAGGTTTTAAAACATTTGGTATATTTTATCTTAATTTATTTTTAATATTAGTATATTTATTTTTAATAAGTATTGGACTTAATGCTATACTTCACGCTATTATTATATGCATTATTGTATCAGCAACTACCTTATTTGGTTTAAATGAAGTAAATCTTAAAACTAAATCTTCATTTAAAGCAATTATGATAGTGTTAATATTTATATTTGTTCTTACTTTCTTTTTAGGAAAATACGCAAATATACAAGGGTTTTCTGCTGAAAGCCTAGAAGCTATCGGTGGTTATTCATTTGATTTAAACTATGATATGACAAATGTCTTAATAGGTATGTTTTTAATAATGGTTATAGGAACTATAATTGATACGTCAATATCTGTATCATCTGCTTTAAACGAGGTATATATAAATAATCCTTATTTAAATCAAAAAGATCTTTATAAATCAGGTATGAATATTGGAAAAGATATCTTATCAACAACAATAAATACCTTATACTTCGCTCTTGTTGCTGAATTTATAGGTTTCTTTATGTGGCACTATGGATCTAGTTTTGGATACATAATAAACTATAAATCTTTTGTAGTTGAAATATCTAAATTACTTCTATCATTTATAGCATCTATTCTTATAATTCCAATTACATCTTATATAACATCAAAGGCTTTAATAAAAGATAAATAAAAAATAAAGTTGTTTTTAAACAACTTTATTTTTTTATGATTTCTTTTATTTTATTTACTATTTCATCAACACTTACATCTGTTGATTCTTTTTCACTTCTTAGTTTAAGTTCAACTTGGTTATCAACTAACTTTTTACCAATAGTAACTCTAATTGGAACGCCAATTAAATCCATATCATTAAACTTAACTCCGGGTCTTTCATCACGATCATCTAGGATTGTATCGATTTCTAAACTTTCAAGTTCATCATGAAGCTTATTAGCAAAGTTCATAATATTATCATCACTTGTATTTGTTGCAACAATGGATACTTTATATGGAGCAACTTCAAGCGGAAGAATCATTCCATGTTCATCATGATTTTGTTCAATAATTGATGCAAGCACTCTTCCTGGGCCAATTCCATAACAACCCATTGTTGGAACTTGTTCTTGATTATTTTCATCTAAATATGTTAAACCTAAATCTTTCGCATAGTGTTTACCAAGTTTAAATGTATTACCTATTTCAATACCTTTTTTAAAGTAGATTTTACCACCACAGTTTGGACATATATCACCTTCAACAACATTTGATATATCACCAGCTATGTCATACTTAAAATCTTTAACATTTGTATTTATGTAGTGGTAACCTTCTTTATTAGCTCCAGTTACAAAGTTTTTCATATGTAAAACTTCTTCATCTACAACTATAGTTGCACCTTCTAAGTTAACAGGCCCAGTAAATCCAGGAACAGCTGTTGATGTTGCAATTAATGCATCATCTGCGAAACCAAGTTCTTTACCACCTACAAGTTTTAAAGCTTTATCTTCATTTAACTCTCTATCTCCTCTTATAAAGAAAATAGTAAGTTTACCATCAATAGTCATAAGTAAAGCTTTAACAGTCTTTTTAACATCAACATTTAAGAAGTTAGAAACTTCTTCAATTGTTTCTTGATGTGGAGTTTCTACCATTTCTAATTCTTTTTCTTCTTCATTTTGATCAAGGACTTTAAATGTACTTACTTCAATATTTGATGCATAATCACATTTATCACATAAAACTAAAGTATCTTCACCAGTTTCAGTTAATGCTTGAAATTCTTCAGATAAATCTCCACCCATAGCTCCAACTGATGCCTTAACTATTTTATAATCAATTCCCATTCTATCAAAGATAGCTTTATATGCATTAAACATCTTCATGTAGCTTTCTTGTAATGATTCATCATCTCTATCAAATGAGTAAGCATCTTTCATAACAAATTCTCTTACTCTAATTAAACCAAATCTAGGTCTTGGTTCATCTCTAAACTTTTCTGCTTGTTGATATAAAGTAAATGGTAAATCTTTATAACTTCTTACCATAGCTTTAGCAGCCAAAGTAAATAACTCTTCATGAGTTGGTCCTAAAACCATATGAGCATTTTTTCTATCTTTTAAATTAAACATATCGGAACCAAATGCTTCTACTCTTCCACATGCATCATATACTTCTGCAGGAATAAGTGATGGCATTAAAAGTTCTTGTGCTCCAGCTTTATCCATTTCTTCTTTAATAATATTTTGGACATTTTTATATGTTTTTAAACCTAAGGGTAAATACATATAGATACCAGCAGCTACTTTTTTAATCATTCCTGATCTAACAAGTAAGTTACCAGATACACTTTCTTCATCTTTAGCGTCTTCTCTTAGAGTATAAAAATAACTTCCTTTTAATTTCATATAAATCACCAACTGATATAATTATATTATAAAAATTAAATAAATAAAAGATTTATGGGACTAATTTCTTATTATTTGACTTTTCGATATCTTTTATGCTTTTTACTGGTGTTGGATAGTTTTCTGGTAATGTGCCTCCACTTTTAATAATGACATCTCTAACATTTTTACCAACTATAAAATGAGTATTAACTGCTTCTTTTTCACTTTCAACATTTTTATTAATTAATGCTTCTTCAGTTTGATTAATTCTAAATAAGTTAGCAATTAATTCACCACTACACATGTAATCCAAAATATCATTTCGATAATTTAGTTTTTTCTCTTTAAAAATATCATCTGCTGTTCTTCCATCATATAATCCCTTATAACCTGCATTATTAAAAAGAGCAAAATTCTTAACACCTGATTTAGCAGCTGTTTTTCTAAGTGAAGTATTCTTTTTTTTAACTAATTGTCTGTTTTGAAGCCTTTTTTCATCTTCAGACATATTTTTATAGTTTTCTTCAATTAATTCCATCTTTCTAGTTTGAATAGCAAAATATGATTTTGCGAGTGCAACTACTTTTTTCCTTGAATCTGCCTCTTGTGCAATTAAATAACAAGCATATCGAGACAATTTGTAATCTATAATATATCTAACTGCACCATTACCTGATATGAACGACTTCCTGACTTCGGGAAGTCGTTCATCTGGATTGTTACAACTCTTCATAATCGCTAATTTTGCTGATTGTATAACTTTATAAAAATTATCCCACTTAATGTATCCTAGAGCCTTCATAAGTTCTCTAGCATACCAGTACTCATTACCATCGTCATCAATGTGTTTAATACTTTCGAATATATTGTTATTTGATTTTATACTATTCTCTAACATAAAACTCTCCTTAGTGGAGAGTTATTATATACTGTTAAAATCAAGAAAATTGTCGAAGTTTATTCTTCTACATTAAAATCTTCCAATTTTCCGTTTTCTTCTAAAATTTTATTAACACTTTTTGTAGCATTTTCTAGTCTATCATTACAAATCTTTGCAAGGTTCATTGCAGTAGTATACTTTTTAATTGCTTCATCTAGTGGTGCATTTCCCATTTCTAATTCTTTAACTATTTTTTCTAGTTCTTCTAAAGCTTCTTCAAATGATTTTTCTTTTTCCATTATTTAATCTCCTTTACCTCGGCTATTACTTCACCTTTATATAATTTAATATCAATTTTGTCACCATTTTTTAAATCTTTACTATCTTTAATAATTTGATCTTTTACTCTAACTAATGAATATCCTTTTTCCATAATATTAACTGGATTTAAAAGTTTAAGTGAATTTAAATCAAGATTTAAAATATGTCTTTTATTATTTAAATATTCTCTTATATATTTATTTAAAGTAATTATATAATTATTTAATTTTTCTTCTTTAACTTCATACATTGCAAGTGGATTAGTTAAAATAAATGAATCTTTAATTTTATTTAACCTTAACTCACTTTGTTTTAATGTTTTTAAAATATTTTCTCGGAGCCTTATCTTAAGTGTATCAATATTTGATATAACATCTGATAATACAGGAACAGCCATCTCAGCAGCTCCAGTTGGAGTTGGTGCTCTTAAATCGGCAACATAATCAGCTATTGTGAAATCAACTTCGTGACCTACAGCAGATATAATTGGCACTTTAGATTTAAATATTGCTCTTGCAACAACTTCTTCATTAAATGCCCATAAATCTTCGATAGATCCACCACCACGACCAACAATTAAGATATCTAAATCGTAGTTTTGTGCCGTTTCAATTTGTTTAGCTACATCATTTCCTGCTCCAGCCCCTTGAACTAAAGATGGAAATAAAATTGTTTCACATATCGGATATCTTCTTTTTATTGTTGATAGAATATCTTTTATAGCTGCACCAGTTGATGCTGTAACAATACCAATTTTTGATGGATATCTTGGAATTGGTTTTTTATATTTTTCATCAAACAATCCTTCTTCTGATAACTTCTTCTTTAATTTTTCAAATTCAAGATAAAGTTCTCCAAGACCATCCATTTCCATTTTATCTACATAGATTTGATATGTACCTTGAGCTGGATAGCATGAAAGCCTTCCTTCAACTAAAACATTCATACCATCTTCAGGAGTAAACTTTAAATTATACGCTTGGCTTTGAAACATTACAGCTGATAACCTTGAATTATCATCTTTTAAAGTAAAATAAAGGTGACCTCTCGTATGATTTTTAAAATTCGAGATTTCACCTTTAAGATATATTTTTTTTAGGTTAGCATCGCTATCAATACGCATTTTAACATATTCATTGATTTGAGAGATTGTTAAATATTTATTATTCATAGCGCATTTATCCTTTCAATAATTTGTTATTCTTCTTCATTAATAATTTTATCAAGTACAGCATTAATCATTTTTCTTACTTCTTCATCACTATATTTTTTAGCAAGTTCAATTGCTTCATTAATTACAACAAGTGATGGTGTGTCAGTATATTTTAGTTCATAAGTTGCAATTCTTAAAATTGCTGCACCTGTTTTATCAATACGATCAATGGTCCAATTTTTCATGTATTTATTGCATAAAGAATCTAGCTCATTAAAATGAGTTATTACACCATAAACAATTTCCTTTACAAAATCGTTTTCAATATCTAAATTTTCTTTAATGATGGTGTCAATATCTCCATCATTTTTATTTTTATTTAAGATATCATTTTGATATAAAATGATCATACATTTTTCTCTTAATTCACTTCTAGTTAATGCCATAGCTATCACCAATTTCAATTATAACACGTTTAGATAAATATTTAAAAATTATTTCATAAATAAAAGATAAATCTTGTCGATTTATCTTATTTATATAAACTTACTAAATAATTATCATTAAATACATATTTAATTGTATTAAGTTTATCTTTATATTTTACTAAGCTATCACCTTGTTTATAACCTTTAACTTCTTTATTGTTTAAAATGTTATAAAGTTTATTTTGTTGACTTACATAACCTTCTATACATGTAATAATTACATTGTCATCTTCATCTAATGTTATATCCGTTATTTCACGAGATACGTTTTTAACTTCATTAGCTTTGTTATTAGTTATATATATTTCTTTTCCTGGCAGATAAACATATGATGCATTATTAAATTTAAAAGAGGTTAAATCAATGTTATCACCAAAGATCTTTTTATAAGAAGATTCAAGTATAGCGGCATCAAAATAGCTTGAATCATCACTTGAAATAATATCATCTTCATTTAAAAGTTTATATGATAAATATAATTTAATTTCATTAGTTAAATTACCACTATAATAATCTCTAGTGTAGTTACTATTTGCATCAAATATAACTGTATCTAGTAAATAAGCATATTTAACTTTTAATTCATCAAGAGATACTTCAACCTTTTTAGGAGTATCAGTTTTATTATCATCAGTTACTGTTTTATCAGTTTTTGTTGTTGTAACTTGACATTTATTATTTTTATTTTCATCAAAGTAACCATCATCATATAAATAGTATACTCCGTATCCAATGCAAGCTAGTAAGCATAATATAATAAAACTTTTAACAGCACTAGCTACTTTTTTTGAGTGTAATTGTTTTTTTAGTAATTTAACACTTTGTGATGCTGATTCAATTTCAACTCTTTCTTTTACATATTTATCTATTTCAGCTTTATAGTCTTTAATATTAATTGTTTTCTTGGATTCAGTTTCTAATTTTTCTTTAATATACTTATCAATATCTTCTTTAAAGTTTTTTACCCTTAAATCTTTTACTTCGACTTCTTTTTCTGCCTTTTCAATTTCTTTTTTCTTAACCATAATACCCTCCGTTAAATCTCTTTTGACTTATAATTATTTGCTTCTCTACCAGCATTATAACCCAAATCATATACTTTTTGAAATAAATTATTATTAAATTTGATTTCATTATTTAGTTTTAAACTTAAAAAAGTACCATTATCTGGATAGTTTTCTACAACAATATCTTCAGTAAATTCTAAGATCCTAAACCATGAATATAAATTCTTCATTGCAACTCTATTTTGAAAGCTATCAATTTCTTCATCGGATTTATTATTTTCTATTACTTGTCTTTGATATCTAAAAGGCATATACGTACACACATTAATACTAGTTATATTAGCTCCGTTTAAATAGCCAATTGTAAATAGAATTGAAAATAAATGTGTTGGGTTATGTTCACGAAAATTATGTGTTTTCGGAGATTCTTTTTTAATACGATCTTTAATTTCATTATTCCTATTTATGTCAAACGGAATAGCTTGCGAATCTTGAACAGTAACTATCTCTGCTGTCATTTCATCATCATATTCATATATTCCTGATGCCACTAAAGGAAAACAGAACCTATTTTTTTCTAAAATAAATGATAACCAGTAAGGGGTTTCATATGAAATGTTTTTTCTAATAGCAACGGCATAAACATTATCCTCAAATAATTCACCAACTTTAAGAGGTTTACTCATAATATTTTTGTATATGCCTTGATCAAGAAAATCGATATATTTTTTAAAATAATCTTCAAGGCATTGGGTTTCGTTAATGTTTATGTTTAAAAGTGTCCAATAGAATATGTCACCTATCGTTTCATCTGTTAGTAATTGTGGATCTGATGAATAAATGCATTTATAAAATGAATCACTATTTTGAATTTTATTTATATATTCTTCTAAGAGTTTATCGAGATTAGCTATATTATCAATGTATATTGAAGGCATTGGCGTTCTTCCTTGCAAATTATTTGTTTGATCAATGCGATAACAATCATCAAACTTTAAAATAAGAACATTTTCTCTATTATTTGAATACAAACGATATATATTTTTAAGCAAAATATTGGCATACTTATATCCTGATGCTTCACATAAATAGTTTTCTCCATAATTTTTTATAGATGAAACGATTGAACCTTCTTTTTTATAATTTATAATAATATTCTCAAAAAGTTTTGAAACTTCGTTTGAATACGCAAAACCTTTGAAATTCTTATCAATGATACCTTTATAATTTAAAACAACAGCTGCACCTAGCACCTTTTGAACAACATCAACCAAAGATTCTTCAAGTAAATCATAATTACTAATTCCAAGTTCTTCTTTAGTTAACATTTTATATAAGGTATAAAATATTTTTGAAAAGAAATGCTCTTCGTTTGGCATTTTACCACCTCATTTTCAAATTAATTATATCACTTGCAACATATGGTTACAATTTGATTATTCTTTAGAAATTTCTTTTAATTCATACAGTTTGTTTAATGCTTCCATTGGTGTCATATTAAGGGGATCAATTTCCTTTAATTTTTCTTCTAATATAGAGTTAGTAACCGTTTGTGGTTCATCAAATGCCATAGAAAGTTGAACTTTACTTCCAGGGTCTAATTTAACTCCCTTTTCATATTCTTTTAAAATAACCGATGCTCTATCAATGACTTTTTTAGGCATATTTGCAAGTTTTGCAACATGAATACCATAAGATTTATCAACAGGACCATTTTTAATTTTGTGCAAGAATGTTACTTCTTCCCCTTCTTCTTTAACGGCAACATGAACATTTTTTATCGTTGGATATGTTGATTCAATTTCTGTTAGTTCATGGTAATGAGTAGAAAATAAAGTTTTACAACCAATTTCAGATGTAACATATTCTAGTATTGCTTTAGCTAAACTCATACCATCGAATGTTGCAGTACCACGTCCAAGTTCATCAAATAAAATTAAACTGTTCTTTGATGCATTACATATAGCGTTTTTAGCTTCTTTCATTTCAACCATAAAGGTTGATTCACCAGAAACTAAATCATCCGATGCACCAATTCTTGTAAATATCTGATCTATTATTGGTAAATTTGCACTTTTTGCAGGTACATATGAGCCAATTTGAGCCATAATAACAATTATTGCAAGTTGTCTCATATATGTTGATTTACCAGACATATTAGGGCCAGTTATTAAAAGTGTATTTATCTTTTCGTCCATTAAACAATCATTTGGGACATATAATCCTTTTGATACTTTTTCAATTACTGGATGTTTACCTTCAACTATATCAATAATATTTTCACTATTTAGTGTTGGCTTTACCAAATGGTATTCCTCCGCACAAACAGATAAAGCCAGCATAACATCCATCTTTGCAAGGGTTGAAGCTGTTTTTAAAAGTCCTAAAACTTCTTTTTTGATTGTATCTCTTATCTCATTAAATAAGTTATATTCAATTTCAATAATTCTATCTTCTGCATTTAAAATCATTGCTTCTTTTTCTTTTAAAAGTGGTGATATAAATCTTTCACAGTTAGTTAGAGTTTGTTTTCGGTCCCATTTATATTCATCTTTAACAAGACTCACTTGACCTTTTGATACTTCGATATAATAACCAAAAACTTTGTTATAACCGACTTTTAAGTTTTTAATACCCGTTTCTTCTTTGACTTTTCTTTCAAAGTCAGATAAAAAGTCTTTTCCTCCAGATCTTATTTTCTTAAGTTCATCTAACTCTTCGTTGTACCCTTCTTTAATTAGATAGCCCTCTTTAATGCTAACTGGAGGATTTTCATATATAGCTTTATCTAAAAGAAGATATATATCTTGGTGCGTATCAATTTCATAATTTAGATCTAAATTTGATATTAATTCTTTAATGCTTGGAAGAACACCTATAGAATTTTTTAGTTGTAGTAAATCTCTTGCATTAAGTTGTCCACCTACAACTTTACCTGATAATCTTTCAATATCATAAACTAAAGAGAGTTTTTCTCTTAACTCATCTTTAATAATAAATTCTGTATTAAATTTTTCAATTTCTTTATATCTATTTTCAATTTCTTCTTTGTTTAAAATTGGTGATAATATCCACTCTCTTAAAAGTCTTGAGCCCATAGCTGTTTTAGTTTTATCTAAAAGCCACAATAAAGAATTAGTACGTTCTTTTAGTCTTAGCGTTTCAACAAGCTCCAGATTTCTAATTGTATGTATATCCATTTTAAGAATATCTTTTTTATTTATTATAGTTACTTCATTAAAATGTGAACAATCTTTTAACTCCTTAATAACTAGGTAGTATAAAAGATGTTTAACACCAGTTTTTTGATGCATATCTTTAAGAGGTTCTAAAAGCTTTTCAAAAGTTTTATCTTCTAAATATTCACTTGAAATGTTTAAACTTATTTCATATTGATTTTTTAAAAGATTAATTAAATTTGCATCATTATTATCTGCGATAATTAACTCTTTTATATTTAAACTTAAAACCTCATTTATAACATTATCAGTATTGTGTTCAAGGGTTAATGAGCAAAGCTTACCGGTTGAAATATCACAGTAAGTTAAAATATATAAATGATTAAAATCAAGAAGTGATGCAATATAGTTACTTTCATTTTTATTTAAAAGTTCATAATCAAAGATTGTTCCTTTGCTTATAACTTGAACAACTCCTCTTTTGACCATCCCTTTAACATTTTTGGGATCTTCAAGTTGTTCACAAATGGCAACTTTATAACCTTTATTTACAAGTTTTTCAATATATGGTGATACAGAATGAAACGGAACACCACACATTGGTATTCTTTCGTCTAAGCCAGCATTTTTACCTGTTAAGGTAAGTTCAAGTTCCCTAGAAGCTAAGATACCATCTTCAAAGAATAGTTCATAAAAATCACCTAAACGAAAAAATAAAAGTTCTTCTTCATATTCTTTTTTGATGTCCATGTACTGTTTCATCATCGGACTTAATTTGTTATAATCTACTTCGCTTCTATTCATACAAAACCACCATTAAATCTAATATTTATATTACCATAATTTTATATTTAAAACAATTTATATAAATAAAAAAACGATTCCCTTGGGAATCTATTTTTTTCTACTTCTACTTATGTCATTTTTAACTTTATCAATATTAAAAATTCCATTTGCTATTAAAAAATCATCATATCTTGGATCATTTATTTCTTTATCAATGCTTCCTATAATATGTAAAAGATTAGCTCTATTTGTTGTTGCATATTCTAGCTGATACATATCAAATCTAACTAATTCAAAAGATCCCTGAGTTAATTTAGCTAAATCAACACAGTCTATCTTACTTTTACTTATTATTTCATATGCAGCATATCCTAAGGAATCAACACCTTTTTTGTATAATACCTTACTAAAATAATTAAAGTTCGGATCACCAATTTTATAGTAATCTGGTGTCCTTTTATATATTTCTTTATGTGGATTCTTTTTTATATTGTAGCTACTCTTTTTTGAATTAATTTTATCTTGCTTTTTTAACTTTCTAATAACATTCATTTTTTCATCATCTAATTTAAAAACTACAAAATTACGTTCTATATTTTTGCTTATTTTTTCTTGTTTAAACGATATATTAAAATAATAACCTTTATATGTAAAATTTCCTTTGTTTTTTTCAACAAGTTCAACTGGATAACAAAGTAACACATCTTGCTCAATTGTACTTACATAAAATAGTTTGCCGAAGCTAATTATTAGAGAACCTGGATCAATTTTAGAGTCATCAGAAACATTAAATAATCCATTTGTTTTAAATTTAAAGTAGTGATTATTTATAGATGTTATTCTATCTTGTGATAAGGAACCTATTAGTTGATAACTTTCGTCAGTCTTATTTATAAATATTAAGTTATCAAACATATATTCAAAGTACATTTTTGATGTAGGTGCTTCTAAATATGAAATAACAATATAATTTTTATCATTACTATCATCTATAACTAGATATCTTTCGTGTCCGTTAGAAATAATATCACCTACTATAAATTTTACCTTTATGTTAACACCTATTTTTTCTAAATCAATGCGACCTAAAGAACTTTGTATTAGTAATTTCTTTTTTAGTTCATTAATTTTTGTACTATTTAATGTGCCGAGCTTTCTTATAACGCAATCATAAGGTACTTCGAATATTTCATGTGGTTGAAATTTTGTTACTTTTCTTAAAGCAATTCTATTGTCACTTAAAGTATCATCTTTGGTAACATATACACTGTGTGCATGTCTGGATGACTCATTACAAGCTCCTGCACCTTTTAATGCATAGATAAAGCCATCAGTTTGTTTTAAAACGATAAATGGTCCTTCTTCATGTCTTGTTTTAAGGCTTGAACAGCAAAAAGTTCTTTTACACCACAAAATGTCTCCAAAACAATAATTATTTTCCATAAAAAGCCCACTTTTCTTTGAAGGTTAGTTTAATATAATTTAATTATAATGTCAACAAATGAAAAAAGAAACGATTTTTAATTATCATTTCTTTTTTGATTTGGTTTTCTTTTTCTTGTTGGTGCATTTATAACTTTATTATGATCATATATACCATTAGTTCTTAAAAATTCTAAATATCTTCGATCGTTAATTTGAACTGTTATTGACTCTATAAGCGATACAAATTCAGAGTGACCACTACTTATAGGAATAATTTCATCTATTCTATAAGTTCTTGTTATAAATCTACCTTGTTTTAACCAATCAAGATCAACTACTTCAAGATAATAATTATTTTCATATCTATATGCGCCTACTCTTACATTAGGTAATTTTTTTATTCCGAGAATTCTTCCAAATAAGGCTCTTTCTTTTGATTTATCTAATGATTTATTTTCAGAAGTAGCTTGTTTTTTCTTAATTCTTTTTCGTTCTTTTTTTAGCTTTCTGATTTTTTCTATTTCAACTTCAGATATTTTAGATACAAAATAAGTGTTTTTTTCGTTAATATTAACTTTTACTTGATCAAAATCAATATTAAATAATAAATCATTAATAATAATATCTTCATTTGCTTTTGTTTGGATTAATTTATAACATAGATAATTTCCACTTTCTATTGTAGAAACGTAATATATAATTCCGTTTGAAATCATAATGTTACCTGGCTCTATTTTTACATCTTCATTATGACCAACACTACTATTTATTAAAACAGATAAGTACATATTATTTATAGTTTCATATTTTTTAGCATCAAGAGTTTTAGTATATTTAAACCCATCACTTTTTTTAGCAAATTTTTTAGGTTTATCTAGATTAAATACTGTTTTAGAACCATTAAAAGAGTATGGTATAACAATATTAAATTTATTATTTGAATCATCAACAACTATATAGCTACAGTTATTAAATAAGAACATATCTCCATTTTTAAAAATAATCTCTGGCTTTTTTTTAAGCATACTATTACATCCTGGTACAAATTCATCATTTCTAATCATTTTTCTTTTCAAAATCTCTATTTGTTTTTCACTTATTCTACCGATGTAAGATTTTATGCTCTTTTTTTGCATTTTTATAATTTGATTTGTTGGAAACATTGTTTTTTTTCTAAGTAAATCTATTCCGGTTCCTCTTATTGGTTCAATAATAAATGTACTTTGATATACTATTTTGTCACTAGTATATCCACATCCATAAATTGCATAAACAAAATCATCGTTGTCCTCAATAACAATATAGGGGCCATATTTATGGTTTTCATCTCTTATTTCAATTCCATCATGTGAACGATCACACCAGATTATATCACCAAAAGATAATAATGTTTCTTTCATAAAATTCACTTCCAAAAGTATCAAATATGATACACTATATTTATTTTTTAGTCAAATAAAACTAGTGCTTCTTAGCACTAGTTTATTAATTTGAATCTGAATCTTCATTTAGATAAAGATTGTTATATATTTTAGATTTTTTTAGTAGTTCTTCATGAGTACCATTATCAACTATTTTACCCTCGTCTACAACATAAATTTCATCAGCATCGATAATTGTTGATAAACGGTGAGCAACAATAACTACTGTGTGATCTTTAACTAAATTATCAATAGATTTTTTAATATATTCTTGGGAGTTATTATCAAGTGCAGATGTTGCTTCATCAAGAAGAACTATTTTACTTTGTTTGGCAAGAGTTCTTGCAATTGAAAGTCTTTGCTTTTGACCACCAGATAGATTAACGCCGCCTTCACCTAAAATAGTGTCATACTTTTTGGGAAGCGACATAATGTAATCATCCAAGTAAGCCATTTTGGTGTATTTTCTTATTTCTTTTAACGTAATGTTTTCATCAATAAGTTTAAAATTTTCTTTAATTGTTCGATTAAAAATAAATGGATCTTGCCTAATTATAGAGATGTTTCTATTTAGACTTTTTTCAGTTAAATCCTTTATATTTACACCATCAAGTAAAACTTCACCATCATTTACATCAAATATTCTTGTTACTAAATTAAATAACGTCGATTTTCCTTGACCAGACTTACCAACAACAGCAATTTTTCGGTTTGGATTTAAAGTTAAATTGAATTTTTTTAAGGTAAGATCTTCATTTGGATAACCAAATGATACATTTTTAAATTCTAAAACACCTTTAACATCTTTAATATCTTTTTTTCCGTATGGAACATCGTTATATAATCTATTTTCAATTAAATCATTTATTCTTGATAAAGCAACATTAAGTTTTTGATATTCAATTGAAAAATCATTAACTTCTTCCATAAGCCATGTATAGCGGTATACATAATATGTCATCGCAATAAAGAATGTTACAGTTATCTGACCATAGTATAACTGAATAGCTCCAGTTATAAATACTACTACTTCCATTAATGTTCTTAAAATACCACCAATAATATTAAAGTCTCGATTTAGTTTAATTTCCTTAATATTACCTTGGTCAATAGCATCAACATTTTTTCCACCTTCTTTTAAAAGGTTTTTCTTGATACCTAAAGTTTTTATTTCTCTTATACCTCTTACGGATTCAGTTACTAAAGAAGTTTGTATATCTTGTTTTGCTTTCCTTTTTTTATGTGCATCTTTCATTAAAGGATTATATTTTTTTAAAAGAAGTGCTAATAATCCAAGTACAAATAGGATCTCAAGAGCCATAAAATATGAGTTATATATAATGTAAAAAAAGATAATAAATGTTGTAATAAATGTTGTGATAATTCTTATTACCCTACCAAAAACAAAGCTTAGTTGGTTTGCATCTTGCGTAACTCTATTAATGATTTCACCAGATGTTTTTTCTTCAAAAGCTTCAGCAGGCAGATTTAATACTTTATTATAAGCACTATAACTTAAGTTTCGAGAAATTTTACTTTCTATTTTTTCTAATTCTTTACGTGCATAAATACCAAAAAAATCATCAATAATGGCACTATTAATAAAATATAAAATTAAACATATAATTGCACGTTTAATATTCCCATCAGTTACACTTTCAAGAGCATTACCTACTAAATAACCGGTAAAAATAAATGAAAATGATGATATAAACAAGAAAAACATTAAAAGTAATATTTTTCTTCTGTCTTCTTTAATATACTTCCACAGAGGTATGAATTCTTTAAATTTTTTCATACTTCCTCCATGTTTGTTTTATTTTTTTATAATTTTTTTAAGTTATTTTTGAATTAAAAGTGGAAATACAACTCGTTGTTCCTGCATAACCACTTTTTTGTTATTTAAATCTAAAATCATATTCCCACTCCTTTCTAATTCAGATTCGATTAAAATATAACACCAATAAAAAAATATGTCAACTATTTTTAGTTAACATATTTTAAAATTAAATTAATTATTTTCTTTAATAATTTCTAGGGCGCGATGCATTTTCATATCGTATTTTACAACTTCATCAGATCCATAAGCTTTAATTAACTCATCTTTAGTGATTCCATAGTTAGTTGCCATTTCTTCAGCTTTAGCATCAACTTCTTTTTTTGTAAAATCAATTTTTTCAGCATCAGCAACTGATTCAATTAAGTAACGAAGTTTTACTCTTTTAACTGCTTCATCATGCATTTGTTCATGCATTTTTTCATGAGTTAAACCAGTAAATTCATAATATTGCTCGATAGTTAAACCTTGCATTTGAAGTTTATGTTCAACGTCATGAATCATTCTATGAATTTCATCATCAATGATTTCATCATTAATATCTACTTTCATGTTATTTGAAGCTTTATCTAAGCATTCATCTAAGAATTTATCATCAAGTTCTTTTTGTTTTCTTTCAGATAAAACTTTTTCAACTTCTTTTCTAAATTCTTCCTCAGTTTTCATATCTTCGTAACCAAGATCTTTATAAAAATCTTCTCCAAGTTCTGGAAGTTTACGAGTTTTAATTTCGTGAACAGTGACATCAAATTTAACTTTTTTACCAGCTAGATCTTTGACATAGTCTTTTGGAAATTCTAAATCTAATGTCTTAGTTTCTCCTGATTTCATTCCAACTAAACCTTCTTCAAAACCAGGAATAAATGAATGGCTACCAATTTCAAGTGGGAAGTTAGAACCTGTTCCTCCTTCTAACTCTTTACCATCAACATAACCTTTGAAATCTATTACAGCTGTATCTTTTTCTGCCACAGCTCCTTTTTCTTTTAAAACAATCTCAGCCATTTGACTTCTTAGAGCTTCAACTTCTTCATCGATTTCTTTTTTAGTTATTTTTGCAGTTTCTTTTTTAACACCTAATTTTTTATATTCACCTAATTTAATTTCAGGTTTAGAAATTAAAGTGAATTTAAATTCGACTTTATCTTTATCAACTGATTTAACATCGAGTTTAGGTTCTACAACTGGAATAATTTTTGCATCTTCTAATGCTTTTTTGTAAGCTTCATCTACAGCTGCATCAACGGCATCCATGTATAAAGATTCAATTCCAAATTTCTTAATAAACATATCTTTTGGAGCTTGACCTTTTCTAAAACCGTCTATTTTAGTATCTTTATTCTTCTTTTTAAAGGCTTTATCAAGATATTTTCCCCAATCTTTTCCTTCAATTTTCACTTCTATTTCATGTACATTCTTTTTCATTATTACATTTCCTTTCAAACACGTATGTATTATAACTTATTTAACTAATAAAAACAACTGATTTATCCCTAAAATATTAGATTTTACAGTCCTTTATAACACAAAAAAACGTTATAACTCATTATAACGTTTTAATTGTATGTATGTTAGATTGCTTGCCAGTTAGCAATAAACTTTTTATTACCTACTGAACCACGATAAACTTTGGCATTTGTTGTTGGCTCCATGTATTCTTGGAAGTCTGTTACTGAAGCTCCTTGTTCAACTTGAATATGACGTATATAATTCTTTGTTGAACTATTATAATTTGCATAAATATTAACTAAATCTTTACCACTTGTAGATGCACTAGTTTTCTTACCATATGATCTTAAATTAAAAACAAAATTAGAGGTTGTATCATTTGAATACTTATAGTAAATACGAAAATTGCTATTGCTATTATTTTCGACGTTATATCCGTATATACTCACAGCATATCTTGTACCAGTTTTAAATCCAGTAATAGGAAAACCACCATTAGCTGTGCCATAAAGACTTTTTAGATTTGCACTAGTAAATACATAAAAACCATCTGTATATTCAGAAGATGCTATTTCTGATAGGAGAGTTTTTTCATCAAATAAGTTTTTACTTGACCAACCTACAAATCTATATCCGGCTTTAGTAGGATTGTTTAAAGTAAATGTTGGTGTATTTGCTGTATATGATGTTGGGTTTGCAGAAGATACAGTACCACCACCTAAATCATATGTAATTGTATAAGATTTACTTGTGTCAGTACATGATGATACAAACTGAGCTGGTTTGGTATCTTTAATATCATCAATGTATGGATATCCATCAGTAACTATATAAAATTCTCCGTTTGACAAGTGTATATTATATTCACCTTTTTGGTTAACAAAAAGAACACCTGAATAACCATCTTTCTTTTTAGATATATATTCATCAAGTTCACTTATGTTATAACAAGTTTGATTTCCATCAGCAAGGGATATTTGCTTTGCTGTTTTTAAGTATATTAATACCTCGTTCATAAAGGATGACTTTTTTGCTTTATTCATTCGAGGAATAACTGCAGTTACAGCTATTAAAATAATTACTGCAAGAATCACAATAACGGCTAAAAGTTCAACTAGTGTAAAACCTTTTTTCTTATTTTTCATATTATCAAACCATCTTTTCTCTACTATATTTAAATTATAGCAATCATCATGTTTTTTTGCAATTACTTGACATATTACGATTTACATATATATAAACTCCTTATAAATAAAAAAATATGCT
>JAFZWF010000002.1 GCA_017617435.1 Bacilli bacterium | reverse complement strand
GTAAAATTATTCTATGACTTGGTTATGGAGCAGTACTCAAGAGGCTGAAGAGGCGCCCCTGCTAAGGGTGTAGGTCGGGAAACTGGCGCGAGAGTTCAAATCTCTCCTGCTCCGCCACTTATTAAGCAAGTTAATCTATGGTTTTGATCATAGATTTTTTTATGTAATAAAAAAACTCACTTTCGTGAGTTAATTTATAAAATGGTGACCCGTACGGGATTTGAACCCATGAATGCATGCGTGAAAGGCATGTGTGTTAAACCACTTCACCAACGGGCCATAAAATGGTGGGCCTGGGGGGACTTGAACCTCCGACCTCACGCTTATCAGGCGTGCGCTCTAACCAGCTGAGCTACAAGCCCATTTCGATGGACCTCTTTAATTTTATAATATTTTAGGTAAATATGCAAGCAGTTTTTAAAAACAAAAATGGTGTCCCCTCAGGGATTCGAACCCTGGACCCATTGATTAAGAGTCAATTGCTCTACCAGCTGAGCTAAGGAGACATCAGTAATTGCTTTTTAATTATAACATAATTTTATAAAATTGGAAGAAAAACTTTGATATTTCTACTTTACTTAACAATTCTAATATATGGTAGTCTTTTCATTATAAATTTATCATTATAATGTTTATCAAGGTATCTTTCATAGGCATTTGTTGCAGGAATACCTTTTTGCCTACTTCTCATTCTTTGAACGGCAATTATTGATATTGAAAAATCAAATACTAAAAATGCCGTAACAATAATTGATAATACCTTAATAACTTTTAAATTAATTTTATCAAAAACCTTATTAAACCATGGAATTACAGCATAAACCCATAATAAAGCAGCTAAACCCCAAAATGGTAAATAAATTAAATAAACACGTCCACCAATACTTAAATATTTACTACGGTAATGCCACATTTTTGTATTAAACATATATTCAAGTACTAAACTACAAATATATTCAAATGCGCCACCAATAAAACATCCATAAATAAATACTTTCAACTTACTTTTATTAATAACAGCACTTAAAAGAAGTGTTATTATAATAGCTCCAAAACCATAAATTGGTTTAATTGGTCCATACAATAAACCTTGTTTATTAAGAAACACTCCGTGCTTTAAATAGTAGTAACCTGTTTCAATAAAATATCCAAACACTGATCCTAATACAAAAATCCATATTAGTTTTAATATGTAGGATTTACCTAGTAACTGCTTCATCAAATCCACCTATATGTATTATATCAAAGTAACAAAATAATGCAAATAATTATAAAGTGTGTTATTATGTAGTTGGTGATGTAAATGAAAAATCCTTTAAATCGTTTATTCTTTTATGGAGTTTTTGGACTAGGACTATCAACTGCAATGGTTGCAGAAAACTATATAAATAAACGTAATTCTTTATGGGAATATGTTGTAGGTATTACCCTATTTGTATTTTCACTAGTATTTATAATTGGAAGAATATATATTATAAAGAAAAATAAATAATGTAAGTTATGAACTTACATTATTTTTTTATTTTAAACTTCGATAAGATTTATGATTTTCTAGATTTATATTTTTAATTTGTGCAAGTTCACTTACAGTTACAACACGGTATCCTCTTACATATAGTTCTGGTAAAATTCTTTCAACGGCTACTTTAGTTGTTTCGTGAATATCATGCATTAAAATGATATCTCCATCATTAACATTATTAATAACAAAGTTATATAAATAATCACTATCTTTGTAACGCCAGTCTTCTGTATCTACGTTCCACAAAATATATGAATAATTAAAAGTTTCTTTGATTTTATCTGTAATAGCTCCATAAGGTGGTCTTAATAATTTTAATTCTTCACCTGTAATTAACCTATAAACTTCTTCGGTTGATTCTACTTCACTTTTAACATTATTCATGTTTATTCTTTTTAAATTCTTATGACTATATGTATGAGAACCTATTTCATTATTATTGTCTTTAACATATTTAATAATATCTTGATTAGAATTCATAAAGCTACCTAACATAAAGAATGTTGCATGAGCTTTGTTATTACTTAAATAATCAACAATATCTTTTGTATTTTTTTTGCTTGGTCCATCATCAAAAGTAAAAGCTATATATTTTTTTGATGGATCATAATCATAGGCATTTTCCCTTACATACTCTTCATCAAAAATAACATCATAATTTAATAATCCTTTTATTTCATTATTGTTAATTTTAAGACTAAGCTTTTCATTATACTGAGGATCTGTTACAACATCTTTATAATATATTACAATTTCATTATCTTTAACGAGGTAAACTTTTTTAGTATTTTCATTTAAAATCCCATCGACAATAAACGTTGGATATTTTAACATTAATAGTTCTTTTTCTTTTTCTAAAAATGTACCTAAAGAATTATTTTTAAGTAATGAATTAAACCCAACTATTTTACCATCTTTTGAATCAACAAAATATGTTAGATAATCATCTTGTTCTTCATTATAATAAACTAAATTAATAATATCATTACTTAATTTTTCATCATTAATTAATTTGTATCTTCCTTTAGTTTCATCATTTATTTTTTTAAATGATGAATAAAGTTTGTTTTGTAATTTCATTTCTTTTTTATAAGCTTTATTAGGAATTAAAAGAAGTAATAAGACGATAATGATTGAAAAAAATACAACAATAAAAAATGATTTATCTTTCATACTTCTTTCCTACTTTCTTTATTAGTATAACGCAAATAAAGAATTTTAAAAATATATTTTATCAAAAATTATTCTCTATTTAAAAAATTACATTTTTTGCATAAATCATTGGATCTTTTTCCATCCATTAGTTCTTGTTTCATATTAGTAAATTTATCTGAAGATATTATATCTTTTAAAGATTTTTTAAATATATTTCCAAAACTTAGTTTTCCATCACCATCTAAACAGCAAGCAGTTACTTCGCCATTTGACAAAATTGCAATATGACCAGTTAAAGCGTGGCAGTATCCTTGATAATTAACGTTTTCTTCATTATTATCTTGGGGCCATTTAAATTCACTATCAAAGTTTAAGAAAACATTTTCTTTTAATTTAATATTATTTTTATTTAGATCAATTTTTATATTATAGTTTTCTTCTAACTTGTTAATAATATCTTTAAAAGATTTATTTTTTGTCCACAAACGATAATTAATATAGATTTTATTTGAATGCTTTTTTTCATAATCAAATATATCGCTTAAATAGTCACATAAAGATTTATTTAATAAAGGGTTATAACTATGAAGTGATATATTTATCTGCCTTATATTATTTGTTTTTAAATTGTTTATTAAATATCCATTACTTGTTATATTTATATTAAAATTTGTAGATGCATAATCTATAAATTTATTAATTTCTGGATGGATAAGAGGTTCTCCTAAAACATGTAAATACAAATAGTTTGTATAATCTTTTATGTCATTTAAAACTAATTTAAATTTATCAAATGATAGCATAGTTTTTGTTCTTTTTGATTTTAAACAAAAAGAACAATTAAGATTACATGAATTTGTAATTTCAAGATATATTTTTTTAAATACAGGCTTTTTATTCATAACTTAATCCTCCAAGAAAAAACTCTCACATTAGTGAGAATTATTATATTTGTTTTCTTACATATTGCTTATTAAATATTATTAGATCTTGCATTGAAAATTTATCAATATTATTAATATTTACTTTTTTACCGTTAATAACTTGTTTACTTTCTTCAACACTTGTTAAATTTGGTTCTATTTCATTTAAATAATATTCATATTTTTTAATTTCATTTTCTTCTTTTATTTTTATAAAATAATCTTTACCATTAATGATAATGGTTACTCCAATAGCGCAGCTTAATCCAAGCATGATCATGTTTGCAGGAGTGTTTTTTGATACTTGAGTTATGTATAAACCTGCCATAAGTGATGTATATATAACACTTAAACATGCATTTTTAAAAGAAAGTTCTCTTTCTTCTTCTTTCGTATTAATTGTTATACAATTTTGTCTTTCTTTAGCTTGTTCTAACATTAATGTTAATAGTTTTTTTTCAGTGTCTTTTGAATATATAATTTCTTGTTGTGTACCATCTAAATAATTAATGATAAGTTTATTATCTTCATGATTATAATGACCTATAATATCTTTATCTTCTTTTCCTGGATAACCAAAATTCATAGTTATGCTCCTTTTTCTTTTGTTTATAGCATATATCATAACTTAAAATTATAAATTAATCAAGTAACTAAAAAAGGATCTATAAAGATCCTTTATTTACTAAGTGGTGCAGGTAAAGGGACTTGAACCCATATGGATCGCTCCGCTAGATCCTAAGTCTAGTGCGTCTACCAATTTCGCCATACCTGCAATTTTTAATGGTGGACCTCGTAGGACTCGAACCTACGACCGCCCGGTTATGAGCCGGATGCTCTAACCAACTGAGCTAGAGGTCCAATTGCTATTTAATAATAACACAAATGAACCCCTTATGCAATTATTTTTATAAAAAAATACTATAAAACAAAAAAGATAAGTAATATTACTTATCTCCTTGTAACATATTAAGTAAATCAATTTTGAACATTTCTTTTGAAGCGTTATTTTTAGAAATCATAACACCCTTATAAGTTGTAAGTTCTGATCTATGACCTTCAAGTAATATATTTGTTGGTGTAATTGTATCAAGCATAACTATATTATCATTTTTATAAACAATATATTTAACTTTGATATCACCATAAAGTTGAGCGAATCTTTTATCACTTGGAAGTTTTAACTCATAAGTTTCTGTGTGTTCTTTTTTGTTTGTTGAAATTTTTTCACCAACGAAATTACCTTGTTTTAATTCATGATAATAATCGAATGTTAATTTTTTAAAAGCAAGCATGTTGTATTTTTTTAATGCTCTTTCTAATTTTTTATATTCGTTTTCGTTGATATAATCTAAGACATAACCTTTCATAATATTTATCCCCCCCTGATTATCCAAAAGAATAATTAATATATGCCAAAATTCTTTGGTATCTTTCTTTTGTGTCTTAATAATAACATTTTTTCGAACAAATGTCAACTTTTTTTAATAAATTTCTTTATTTATCAGTTTTTAGCACAACAATTGTCTCTCCTATGTTCCAATTATTTAAATAATAATCTTCAACTTTATTATTATTTTTAAGTAGTTCGTGAACTCTTTTTTTTAGGATTCCTTCTCCTTTTCCATGCACCACAGCTATATATTTATTACCTAATTTATAGTTATCATCAACAAATTGAGTTACATAAAGGGAAACACTATCATATGTTTCCCCATGAACATCTAATCTAGGCGATTTACTAGTTAAAATGTTACTAGCCATTGTTATTTCCTGTAACATTAGCTTGCTGCTGCATAGCTTGAGCATAACTTACAGTTCCTTGTTGATGATCAATAACAGGTTGCTGTTGAACCTGGTTAACTTGCTGCATAACAGGTTGATTATTAATTTGTGGTGCTATATTTTGACTAGGTATATTTTGAGCAACTTGAGTTTGATTTGTTTCTTGAACTGGACTTGGTGCTATATTTGGTTGCTCAACAGCTGGACTTGTTTGTTGCGGAATATTATTAGCAGTATTTGGAGCTACATTTGATTGCTGCATTCCAGCTTGAGGAAATTTCTCATTATAATAATTGGAAACTTCAGTAATTGATGGAATTGATAGTCTGGCACCAATCTTTTGAATAGATAACCCGGCTGTTATATTTGCATATCTTACGCATTTTTCAAGATCAAATCCTTTTGATATTGCGTATGTAAATGCACCGTGGAATATGTCTCCAGCACCTGTTGTATCAACTGCTGATGTTTTAAGGCCTGGCATTATTTTTATTTCGTTATTAACTGCGTATAAACATCCCTTATCTTCAAGTGTTATAACAATTTCTGCTTTAGGAAATTTATTTTTAACAGCTGAATATATTTGAACCAATGTATTAGGATTTGCAAAATCAAATTTCATTTTTGCAACTGTTTCAGCAAATCCTTTACTAGTTACAACATATTTAGTCATTTTACATAACTCTAATAATTCTGGAGTTATGCGACCAGCATCAATAATAGAAATGGCATTTGGGTATTTATTAAGTGCAGCAATCGAAGCACTATATTCATGTCCATCAATTAATATAATATCTGGATCTATTGTAAACTCATATTTTTTTAAATTAGGTCTTTCACCTGCAATATTAAATAGTGTTCTACTGCCATTTTGTTTATTAATCATAACAAATGAAATAGATGTTGGTTTTTCGTAATTTGTTTCTAAGTATTCTGTATGAACACCAATATTTTCAAATTCTTTTTTGATTTTATTACCAAAATCATCAGAACCAACAACACCTGCATAATATGTCTCTACACCCCACTTGCCTAGTAAGAAAGCTGCATTTCCAGCAGGTCCACCACCACAAGTATATACTTCATCTAAACGATATTTAGTATTCTCTTTTGGGTATTCATCTACAGGGCATGAAATATCATATGAAGAATGTCCAATAACAAGTACTTTCATTTATTAATCACCTTTTCTATTCTATATAGATTATACAATATATAAGTATAAAAATAAATAAAAAGAAGTTTATATAAAACTTCTTTTTTAATCATGTACAATCATTTCTGCTCTAAAAGCATTAATAAGTGCTATATCTTCAGCTGTATTAGTAGATCCATACATGTACCAATCATATATATCACTATTAGTTGGCATAAAGTTATGCATGTATGTAAATCTTTCATAACCAGTACCAACGGATGAACCAGGTTTTTGATTATGATATCTATGGATTCTAATAAGTCCATAGAAGAATGAAAGTTCATAATCCTCTACTCTATCTTCTTCAGGAACCCCTAAAAGTCCTTCAAGAACCCAAGCAACAGTACCTGTTCTATCAGTTCCAATTCTGCAGTGGAAGTATAGATTTTTATCAACACCACCAGATTTATCAACAATTTCTTGCATTGCATACTTAACAGCATTTCTAGTCATTGTATAGTAAGTAAGTTCAGTTTGATTTCCTGTTGTTGGATCAACAAAATAGTTTTGTGCTTCTATACGATTATATCTAGATATTTGATTAGTATCACTGTTAGCTTCTCGTAAATCAAGTTCAGAGTTAATACCTAAGTTGGTAAGCTCAGTAACGCTGCTACTTGAATTTAATCTAATACCTCTAAATAACCTTCCATAAGCAACATGGCTATCAACTATATTGTCTCCATCAGAATCAACTGGAAGCCCTCCAAGATCACGAACATTTCTTACATCACCAGCATCAATTATTCTTCTTTCACCAGTAAATGTAACATATCCATAAACACTAGGGTCACTATCAAGTTCCCAGTAATATACTTCTCCAGGAATTAAGTTATAAATAACACCATTTGATGATTTAGCATATGTTACAACTTCTCCAGTTTTTGTTTTAGTTGAAGCATCAGATAAACGAACGGTAACGCTTTCATTAAATCCCGTATCATAACCTTTTGGTTTATCACACATAACTGTACCAGATGATGAACACTGTCCATCAGCACACATACAGTTATTAGCATCAAAGTTATTTTTCATAGCCGTATTTTCTGTTGCATCAAGAGCAAAATCAGGAGATTTATTACTATCTGACCATGTTGGGAAGTTAGAAGAACTACTCTTCCATGAATCAATATAAGAATAATACGTTTTCATTGCGTTATTTGTAGTTCTAAATGAAACTATTTCATCAGATGCATTATAAGTCCATCTTGCATGAATTGTAAAATTAGAACTTGGAATAGTTGATGATGTTACTTGTACATCATCATCATTAAACCATCCATCAAATGTGAAATTATTTCTAATTGGATCAGGTAAACCAGTTAAATCATCACCTTGATTTACAACTAAAGCTGTTGGTGTAACTTCACCACCATTTGGATCAAGCGTAATAACATATGTATTAGCATTTTGACCCAAAATGGCAGTGTGATAATTAGTTCCACTAATAGTTTCATTATCATCAATGATTTCATAACCAGATTCTATTTTAGATGAATCAGGCACAGTTCCAAATGAAGCACCATAACCTTTTATAATTCCATCATAGAAGTAAACGTTAGAACCAAATACTCCAGTAGTTCCACCTTGAATAAAAGGGCTTAAAGTACTTGGCGTTCCACCTTGTTCACCAATATATACAGTTCCAGATTCATTAACAACAGCGTGTGATTTATTTTGAGTTCCAATTGCAGTTGATAATGTTCCGGTAGATTTAATAGTACCACCTAAAATATATGTTGTACCATTTTCTAAGTTATGTACTGTAGCTCTTTCAGCAGATGTAGATGTTAAAATAGCATCACCAGAAATTGTTGCAGTACTTCCTTTATTATATAAAACTTGTCTAGAGCCAGTTGCTTGATATGTTCCTCCAGTAATATTTAGAATACCACCAGACTCTACATTAAGTATACCTGCTTTAGCTTTACTTTTAACAGTTCCACCTGTTATATCAAGCTGACCATTAACCATAAAGACATTAGTACTTACATTTGTACCGGCTGTAAGCTCATATACATGTCCATCAAGTTGTAAGTCGATATGTCTACCAGTTGGAATTGTAACAACTGCATTTGATGTAGAATCATTAATAACATGAATAGTTGTTTT
>JAFZWF010000019.1 GCA_017617435.1 Bacilli bacterium | reverse complement strand
TTCTTTCTCTGATTACTCTTTCCATACGAGCCATACCTACTCTAAATTGAGTTTGGATTAACTCACCAACTTGACGAACACGTCTATTTCCTAAGTTATCGATTTCATCAATATTACCAATATCAGAAAGTAAATCTAAATAATATGATACAGATGCATATACATCTGGAATAGTTAAACGTTTAGTATCAGTTGATTGATCATTACCTATAATAGTAATAACTTCTTCTGGATTTTCTTTACTAAACACTTTAACTGTTTGAATTTTATTATATTCATCTAATTCTTCATTAGTAATTGTTTCTTTTAAATTATAACCATTTGCAAACACAGGTTTTAATTCAGCTAAAATATCTTTAGTTACTAACGTACCTTTTTTAGCAACAATCTTTTTACCATCTTTAATATCTTCAGCTAAAGTACAACCAAGTAAACGGTCAGTTACGTTTAATTTTTTATTAAATTTGTAACGACCAACTTTAGCTAAATCATATCTAAATCTATCAAAGAATCTAGTTACTAATTGGTTCTTAGCAGAATCTAAAGTAGCTGGTTCACCAGGTCTTAATTTTTCATATATTTCAATTAGGGCTTCATCTGTATTTTTTGTTGAATCCTTTTCAATAGTATTTTGGATATATTTATTGTCACCAAAAACACTAATGATGTCTTCATCATTAGATAAACCTAATGCTCTTAAGAATGTTGTAACAGGAACTTTTCTTGTTCTATCAATTCTTACATATACAACATCTCTTGCATCTAGTTCATATTCAAGCCAAGTACCTTTATTAGGTATAACTTCACCAGATACAATTAATCTACCATTTTTATCTATTTCTTTTTTGAAATAAATAGATGGTGATCTTACTAGTTGTGAAACGATAACACGTTCTGCACCATTAATAATGAATGTACCAGATTCCGTCATTAAAGGCATATCTCCTAAGAAGATTTCTTGCTCTTTAACTTCACCTGTTTCATGAATAAATAAACGAGCTTGAACCTTTAAAGGTGCAGCATAGTTTACCATTCTTTCCTTAGCTTCTTTTACAGAATATCTAGGTTCATCAAAAGCATAATCACCAAATTCTAGTGAAATATTTCCAGTAAAACTTTCAACTGGAAAAAGCTCATCAAAAACTTCCTTTATGCCCTTTTCAAGGAAGTCTTGATAAGATTTCTTTTGAACCTCTAATAAATCCTGTAACTCTAAAGTATTCTTTGTTTTTGAAAAATTCTTTCTTTCTGTGTAATCTCCAAATTTTTGAAATTTATAAGCCACGATTTCACCCCAATATCTAATTTTTTGATTAATTCATTTTTCCTAAAAAAACAAATACGTCACCAACTTAAGATTTTATCAGTTTATATATTGTTTGTCAACGCATTTTTCTTTATTTTTAAAGAAACGACATAAAAACCTTTACTTTTGTCAATTACTTCACAATTATATACGTCTTCTAAGTTTTTAATCATTGTTTTAACGCCATGATCAACACGCATTACAAACCAGCACTCGCCATCATCATTTAAATAGTTAATTGCTCCCCTTAAAATATCAAGTAATACTTTTTTACCCGCTCTAATTGGAGGATTCGTTATTATAAGATCGTATTTGTTTTTAACGTTTTCATAAGTATCACTAACAAATGCTTCACAATCAACTTTATTTAAATCAATATTTCTTTTTGTTAAATGGACAGCTCTTTTATTAACATCTATCATAGTTCCTTTTATATTAAACACTTTTGATAGAACTATTCCGATATATCCATAACCACAACCTACATCTAAAAAATCATGTGGAGGATCCTCTTTTTTATTTTTTAAATAAGTTTCAAGTAAAAATAAACTCCCATAATCGATCTTCATTTTTGAAAATACGCCATTATCACTTAAAAACGAAAAAACATAGTTATCCCATGAATAACTAAGTTTTTTTATTTCACTTTTTAAATTATCATTATTTGTAAAGTAATGTTCCAAGGGCTTCACCATTTCTTTTTGGAATTCCCTTTCATTATACTAAATATATATAAATTAAACAATACTTAAATTTATTATTATTTTTTTACGGTTTTTAATGAATATAAATAAAATTTGCCATTATTTTTCTTTATAGTAAATTCATATAAATTTTTATCAGTGTATTCACTATAATGAGCATTAAAATATTCAATATATTTACTTATAGTTTGCTCAGAATCTAATTCTCCAGATATACCAGCAGTTTCTTCATCAATTGCCGTGTCGTTAATAAATATACCTGGTTCTAATACACCACCCCATAGATACACAACATCAATTACATATTTATCACCATCAGAATACGCATTAACAATTTTATGTGCTAAATCATTTACTATAGCCTCTCCACCATGACCTGGATGATCTTCACTTAAAACATATTTATCTTCATCAGCTAAGTATTTATATAATACTTCATCATCAAGTTGACATATAATGTCTTTTAATTCAATATTTTGAATTCCAAAAGCATCTTTTAAATAATTTCTAATATCCTCACCTTTATAGTCATCAAATGAGTCATTTACATCTTGTAGATAATAGATTGCATTTAAAACTAGTCGATCATTATCTTTAGTAAAAACTCCATTTTGTTTACCTGCAAATGAATATAGTTCATACTTATCAATAAATGAATATATTTCATTTTTTACATCAGCAGATAATTCTGTTACATCTTGTTTACTTTCATTTTCATTTCCATCAGTATTTATTACTTCATTAGAATTATTGTTATTGTTGTTATTAGAATTATTTTTACTTTTATCTTTGTCATCACCTCTAATAACAAACATATAAACAAGCAAACCTGCAATAACTAATATTAATAATGCAATAACAATTATTAATCCTTTGTTAGAACCTTTATTATTTAGATTATTAGATGTATTAGTTTCAATATTACTTGGTTCAACACTCATATTTTGTTCAACGTTTAAGTTTTCTTCCATTCTATTTAACTCTCCTTATCATGTATAAAATATATCACCATTTAAATTTTTTATCAATAAATTTAAAAAACATGATTATCAGTGAATAATCATGTTTCTATTTTTTAATATTTTTCAGTATATTCATTTGGTTGGTATACTGTTCCAGCAAACCAAACCTCACCAGAACTCTTATCTCTTATAATAAACATATAAGGTCTATTAAATGTTAAATCTATATTTTTAACAGGAACTTTATATAAGTAATCATAGCCACAACCAGCATCTCCAGCTCCTCCAATCATAACAGCTGAAGCAGCTTTAATTCCTTCGTTTGAAAATTCTATAGTAGTACTTTGTTTTGCAGAGCTTATATAAGAAGAACTTGATAGTTTAGATAGATTTGACTTAGTTGAATCAAATACATCAGTAATACCTAAACTTTTAAAATAATTTGTTAAATCCATGTTATAGTTAAATGCAAATAAAGGTGCATAACCAGTTATAACAGTTATATAGCCTTCTTCAAAACTACTTAATTCAATAGGTTTAATATTCTTGATTATATCATTTAATTCTGAAGCATTTATTTTTTTAACATAGTCAGATAAACTACTTACTTTTGGCATGATACCGACATACTGTAGTGTTATACCATTATATGTTTTTAAATCTTTTGCAAACACTTTAACGCTAGAGTCTTCATAAAAATTAAAATCAGTTGAACTACTAATATATTTATAGCCTTTATCTATTTCACTAATATATGTATCAATATATGAATCAATATTATCTTTTGCTTCTTTTAATTCTTTATCAGAATATTCACATCTATTTTCTTCTAAAAATTTAGAATAATCTTCTTTAACAGTTTTTCTAATGTTATCTTCACCAAGAGTTTTAACAATATCATATTTATTTGCAACAGCTTTAAAATCACTTGTTGTAACTTTATTTGATAAACCTTCAAATTTAATGCCAATATAGTCACTTAAATGTAAAGAACTTACATACTCTCTGAAATCTTCATGACTAAAAGTAACAAGATAATCAAGTTTTACAGGTTTAATGGTTTTTACCCATTCCATATCAATTGCAACTGTATTAAGAAGTATATAATCTAAAGATGAAATATCATCTGCAACATTTTTAATTAAATCATAAGTTTTATCAGAAACATACGAATTAACTACATCTGCACTTTCAAAAGAATCAAACTTAACATCTGCATCATATTTCTGAGAAACATTATTTATATAAGATTCGTTAATATCATTTTTAAATGAATTCTTTATAAATAAAGCATTAGCAACAGACATATTTTTATTATTCGTATATTTTTTAGCTTTATAACTTCCTATAACATTATCAAGCTGAGTTTTTGAATCACCATCTGCTCCATCATCAAGCATAGATAAAGCATACTTAGCAGCAAGTGGACTATAAATCATGTTTTGTTTATTATTTGATCTTTTTAAAAAATATAAATCAAAATCGCTTAAACTATTATCTTTGATTTTATATTCACCGTTTGCATTATAATTCTTACCATCATACTTTAAGTTATCATTAATAGTCTTTTTATCAACAACTAAAATACCTTCTTCATCATTATCATCAGGTATTATAGTAGGAATATCTTTTTTCTCTTCACCATAACTATAAGATATACCACCATCATATGTATAACCTTTTATAACGCACTTATTAACAAATAAATAACCAACACTGTTATTTATATATACATCACAATCTATTTTATCAGATTCAATTAAATCCATAATATCTAAAGCAACAGGATATTTATTATTTTTATCATAATAATCAAGCATTACGGATTTAACAAATTCACCGTATTCGTTAACCCTTTTTTGGTATTCAGCTGTAGATAATTCCTTATATTTAATACTTGAATCGCTAGAATCATCTTTATCTTTATTAACTAAAAGAACAATTAAAACTGCAGCTGCAACCATAATAAGTAAACAAATAATACCTAGTATTATTTTCTTTTTCCTTGATAATCTTTTTAAAAAACAAACTTTCTTTCCGTTAGTAACGTTAATATCACTACCTAAAGAATTAGATTCGTTTACATCATTAATATCTTCTCTTTGTATTTCTTTCTTTTTCATTACAAATACTCCTTTTTCTATCTCTATTATATATGGACATATACATTATATATAAATATATATTATTATACACGTAAATATGTGTAAATTTAGAGCAAATAAAAAACTGACAAATGTCAGTTTTTTATGATTAGATTAATTTAATGCGTCTTTTAATTTGCTTCCAGCTTTGAAAGATGCAACAGTCTTAGCAGGAATTTTAATAGCTTTTTTAGTTAATGGATTAATTCCTTCTCTAGCAGCTCTTTTTTTAGCAGAGAAAGTTCCGAATCCAACTAAAGCAACCTTTCCTTGTTTTTTAAGACCAGTTGTAATACCTTCAATAGTAGCATCTAAAGCACGAGCAGCGTCAGCTTTAGTAAGACCAGCTTTTGAAGCAATAATTTCAACTAATTCAGCTTTTGACATAATCTAATACCTCCCATAGAATTATTATCACGAAGGGCTTTACCCTTACATATTAAGATTAGCAAAAACTTTATTTAAAATCAAGAAAAATCATGATATATATGCGTTTTTTTACTATATATAACACTATGTTTACTTTATCTATACATTTACTTAACTAGATGACTATAGCTATTAAATTATTAGCTCCTTTATTTACTATTTTTGTAACAGTTTGTGAAAGTTTATTTCTTGTATGATCAGGCATTAAAGATAGTTTAGCTTGAATGCCTTCTTTAACTATAGCATCTAAACTTCTACCAAATATTTCACTATGCCATATTTCTTCTGGATTAGTTTCATAATCTTTCATAATGTAATCAATTAATTCTTTACTTTGGGTCTCAGAACCTATTATCGGTTCAAATGTAGATTCAACATCAACTTTAATTAAGTGAAAGCTTGATGCAATAGCTTTTAGTTTAACTCCATATCTTGAACCTTGTTTAATTACTTCTGGAGTTTGAAGTCTCATATCTTTAAGAGTCGGATATAAAATACCGTATCCTGTAGTATCAGCCATAACCATAGCTTTTTTAACAGATTCGTATTCTTCTTTTGTTTCTTTATAAGTTGTAAAGATATTAATAACACGAGATCTAGTCATTTGTTCATCACCAATGATACTTGATAAAACATCACTAAATAAATTATCTTTCTCGCAAATATTAATCTTTACTATTCCAGTAGATGGATTTAGTTCACTTATATATGCCTCTTTTATATAATCATTATTCTCAAAATTCTTTATGACATCGTTCACATCTTTAAGTTTATTTACGGTAGTAACAGTATTTTTAATACTAGAAATATAAGATAGTTTTATATCACTTGAATTTGGAAGTGCGCTAATCCATTTTGGCATATTAAATTCAATGTCTATAACTGGAAACTCATCAAGTGAAATTCTTAATACGTTCATGATATCTGCTTCGCGCATGTTTTCGATATCAAGTGGAACAACAGGAACTTGATACTTAGATTCAAGTTCATCCTTTAGTTCTATTGTTTTATCAGCATTTGGAGTTTTAGAATTTAAAAGAACAATAAATGGTTTATTTATTTGTGTTAACTCTTCTACAATTTTTTCTTCTGCTTCAATATATGATGATCTATTAAGTTCACCAAATGAACCATCAGTTGTTACAACTATACCAATAGTAGCATGATCTTCAATAACCTTTTGAGTTCCAATTTCAGCCGCTTCAATAAAAGGTATTGAATCAGGAAACCACGGAGTTTTAACCATTCTAGGATTTCCATTTTCATCTTCATAACCATTAGCGTCTTTTATAACATAACCAACACAATCAACTAGCTTTATATTTGTTTCAAATTTATCAATCGAAATCACAGCACCATTTGAAGGAACAAATTTAGGTTCAGTTGTCATAATAGTTTTACCTTCTGCAGTTTGTGGTATTTCATCTAAACATTTCTTTTTTGTAAACTCATCAGATATATTAGGTACAACTAAGTTTTCAATAAATCTTTTTATAAATGTTGACTTACCTACTCTAACAGGACCTACAACACCTAAGTATATTTCTCCCCCACCACGAGCTGATATAGCTTCAATAATATCCTTCTTCTTCATATATAACCTCTTTCATCTAGTTAAATATATGAATATATAGATATCTATATTACAAAAATAAAAAAACAATATATTTTTATATATTGTTTTAACTTACATCAACTCCACATGTTAAGAAATTTTCTGAATATGTTGTACTTTCAAGTACAGATTTATTTAAACTTTTTAAGTTTTCGTATTCAACTGCAGCTATATTGTATTTTCCGTTAGAAACCCATATCTTTGAAGTAAAATTACAAGCAGAAGTTGCACACACCTCAACAGAACCAACTATATTATCATTTCCAGTTGATGCGTAAGGTCCTATTAAAGAACTTTCTATTGAATAACACTTAGTATTTACATTAGATGTTCCACTAAATAAATTCCCTGTATCCACCTGATTCATTTTATTATCTGAGTACTTATTTCTCCCAGCTTCAGAAAAAATAATTGCATCATTTATAAATGCCTTAGATTTTGATCTATTCATGATAGGTACAACTTTTGTTATTGTTATTGTAATAATTATACCCAAAATAACAATTACACCTAAAAGTTCTATTAATGTAAATCCATTTTTCTTCATACCATCACCTATTATCATTTATATAATACCATATATTTTAAAAAATATAAAAGTGTGCTAAACAATAATAGTGTCAATTAAAACATTTTATCTATTCCTTTTGGAATATTATCGTTTTGTATTTTAGATATTATTTTATCACTTGTTTCTTTTGAAACACTTTTTCCTGTCATCTTACTAAGAGTATCAATAATTTCCTTTATTGTGTTTTCATCTTTCATATGACCGTTATTTAATTTTTCAGCTAATCTATAGATAGTGTTTTTATCAACATTAGTTTTTTGTTTAACTTTTTCAAAAAAATTATCATTTAGAGACATTTAAAAATTCACCCTAATTAATACTATGATAAATAACACAAAAAAGTTAAACATAAAAAAATTTACTTAAGTAAATAAGTAAATTTTTATCGATCACTTTTATTTTTAAACTGTAAAATAATTGGTGTACCTGAAAGATCAAAACTCTCACGTATTTTATTTTCTAAATATCTTTCATAACTAAAATGAACTAAGCCCTTGTTATTAACGTTAAAAGTAAATTTAGGAGGATTAACTCCTGTTTGACTTACAAAATATATTTTAAGTCTTTTACCCTTATATGAAGGAGCTGGATGAAGAGTAACAGCTTCAGTAATAACGTCATTTAAAATTGATGTTGGAATTTCTTTATTATTATTTTCATAAGCATTAATTACTTCTGGCATTAATGTATGTATTCTTTTTTTATTAAGTGCTGATAAGAAAACAATATTTACATATGGAATAAATTGAAATTCTGCAGCAATTAAATCCTTCCATTTTTTTATTTCTTGATCAGGATTTTTTACAGTATCCCATTTGTTTACAACAAGAACTAAACCTTTACCAGCATCAATAGCGTAACTTGCGATATGTTTATCATGTTCAATTATTCCCTCTTTAGCATCAATAACTAAGACACAAACATTAGATCTTTCAATAGCTTTTAAAGTTCTAATTAAACTGTACTTTTCAATTTCCTCGTATATTTTACCTTTTTTTCTCATTCCTGCTGTATCAATAGCAATATAATCTTCTTTATCATAAGTAAATCTTGTATCAACAGCATCTCTTGTAGTACCAGCAACATCACCAATAATTACTCTATCTTCGTTTAGTAGAGCATTTATTAAACTTGATTTTCCAACATTAGGTCTTCCAATAATTGTAAACTTTAAAATACCTTCATCAGGTTCTTCATTTTCATTCATATTTAGTGTTAAATAATCAAATAGTTCTTTAAAACCAATATTGTGTTCAGCACTAACAGCAATTATATGTTCAAAACCAAGTTCATAAAAATCATAAACATTATCTTTTCTTGAATCATTATCAATTTTATTAACAACTAATAAAACGTCTTTACCAGATTTAAGTAGCATGTCTTTTATTAAATAATCATTAGCATCTAAACCGTTCTTACCATCAACAACAAACATAATTAAATCAGATTCATCGATAGCCAGTTCAGCTTGTACTTTTATATCTTCATTAAAATCATTATGACCAATCTCAATTCCACCAGTATCAATAACAAAGAAGGATTTATTATTATATGTACAAGTTCCATATATTCTGTCTCTAGTAACACCAGGTGTATCCATAATAATAGATTTATTATCTTTAATCATACGATTAAAAATTGATGATTTACCAACATTTGGTTTACCAATTATACATATGGTCTTTTTCATATATAAAACCTCCTTCTTTAATTAATTTAGTGAATTATTATATAACTATTTAACAAGCCTTGCAATATGATCAAGCATACATTGTACATCTTGACAATTTACATGAGTTTGAGAATTATCATATCTAATATTAGATGCAAATATTGTTAAAATAGAATCTTTTTCTTTAAGAGATATTTTTACATAACCATTACCCATTTTAGCGGCTCTTGAAACAGGTTGATTTTCAACAGTTGTTGTTACAATAGTTTTAGTGTTTTCATTAGAACTAGTAACGCAGTTATAACAGTATACTGCTGCATTACTTAAATCACTATTTCCAATGTAGCTAGATCCACCACCAGCACCAGCATGAGTACGGCAAGATCCACCACCACCATATAGGCCTCCGCCGCCTCCGGCTCCACCTAAAGCAACATTATTTGAATCAACAGTAGGATAGTAATTTGCTCCTTGTCCAAAAGAACCTTTTTGAGCAGTATGAGTTGCATTATACCCAGCTTCAGTTTGACTTGCACCAGTTCCAACATAACCACCTTGTGAACCAGCATTAGTATTTATACCATTAACTCCACGGATACCACCACCAGCACCACCATTAGCAGCACCGTTAGTTCCTCCGCCACCACCACCAGCAGCAACAAGTAAAATATCGCTTACATTAGATGATAGTGTAGATAATAAACCAGAACGAAGAGCAACACTTGTAGCTCCTCCTCCACCATAACCTTTATAGTTAGCAGAATTAGCAGCATTTCCACCACCATTATATCCACCTGTATTATTGTTTCCTTGGCCACCTACATTAATATATAAAACTTGACCTTCAGTTAAATCAACCTCAGCATAAGCATAAGCGCCGTATCCACCGTTTTCTTGAGTGTTTCCACCACCTTGTGCACCCCATGCTTCTATAACGTATGTACCAGTTTTATCAATTGTCATAGTTTGTTCAGTTTGTGAATCAGCAAATTCACTTACAACTTTATTTGTAGCAACCTTACAAACTGAAGTTTCTAAGTCAAGTGCACTAACAATAGATCCATTATAAATACCAACTGAATCATATTTTGGTGAACTTGGACTTTCTTTAGATTTAATATATAAAAGAATATTTAAAGTTGTCATGGATTCTTGTGTTAAGGGATTAGTAATAACAACTTGATCCCCATTAACATCATCAACTAATTCTTTATCATTTGCATCAATGTATCCACCTGAAATTAAATCTTGAACAGAGATAACTTCACAAACATAATTACCAAATCTTTTGTCACTATTATAGAAAATATTTTCATTATCATAGGCATACTGTTTCGCTTGTTTTAAAATTACTTCAACCTTAGTTTCATATGCTTTTTGTTTATTTTTTTCCATTATTTTAGATATGGATAAAGAGGCTATACTAATTATTACACCTAGTACAACAATAACGGCAAGTAATTCTATCATAGTAAATCCCTTTTTATTTTTCATTCTATCACCAACTTTTAAATATTATCTTCAATAATCTTGTAAACTTCTTCTTTTCCTTTTTTTGTAACTGTAGAAAAATGAATAAAATCATTTTCAGAAGTTAAATTAAATGCTTCTCTAATTAATTTATCTTGTTTATTACGACTATTTTTATTAACTTTATCAAATTTAGTTGCAATAATTTCAACACTAATATTGTAATATTTTAAAAAGTTATACATTAAAATATCATCTTCTGTTGGTTTATGACGATAATCAACAAGTAAAAATACTTTTCTCATTGATGATCTTGTTTTTAAGTACTCTTCTATCATCATTCCAAACTTTTTTTGTTTTTCTTTTCCACCAATAGCATATCCGTAACCAGGAACATCAACTATATAAAATAAATTATTAACTAAATAAAAATTTAATGTTGTTGTTTTACCAGGTTTACTACTAGTATGAGCATAATTTTTTCTTTCAATTAATGTATTAATAAAACTACTTTTACCAACATTACTACGACCAACAAGTAAAAACTCCGGAAGATTATCTTCTGGATATTGACTTGTTCTAACAGCAATGCTTTTAAGTGTTACATCGTTTATTTGCATTTTTTTCACCTTTATTAATTATATCTAATTATTAATACATTTGCAATTAATGGTTTTTAAGCTCTTTTATGTGAAATAGGCTCTATATTAATATTTACTACTTCATTTGTTTTTGCATTTTTAAATTTTACACAATCAGAATAACCAAATTCACTATTTTCTAAACATAAATTTGCACAGCTTAATACCTTATATGAATAATTTGGATCACCAATATTATTTATATTTTTAATAATTAAATCTGGATCAGCATTTTCTAAAACACTTTTTTTAGAATCATAACCATATTCATTTTTGATCTTATCTAAAACACTTTGTACAGACCCATAACCCTTATTATGGTGTTCAAACATAGCAACTAAATTATAGTCATACATAGTTGATGTATTTGCAACATCCATACACAAAAATTTAATTTGTTCTTCAGGATTTTGATATAATTCTTCAGCTCGGAAAACAAAAGAGTCATTTTGACCTGTTACAAAGTTATACGCTTTAAATACTTCATTGTCAAAATATTCACCCTTGTATTGACCTAAACCAATTTTATTAAAATCTCTATCTTTACTTATATCATAATCAGGAGATTCCACTAAAATCATTCCTGCTATTACATTTGGATCAACACCATATAGATTTGAATATTTTTCAATATAATCTCTAAAAGGAACAATTATTTTATCATAATCTATTAATGTTAAATATCTGTTTGCTGCATCAGACATTTCTAAATTTATGCTACGATATATATTATCTACGTAATTGCCAAATACTTCATCCTTTGAATTATCTACTAAAGTTACACCAGTATCAACCATAGACTCGATTTTTGGATTGTTTTCCAAATCACTAGCTAGTTTTTCTAATTTTATTTTACTAGCTTCGGTTTTATGTGAACTTAAAAGTGTGATTGCAAGAATACTAACAACAGTTATATTTGCACTAACTATAATTTTTTTAAGTTTATTTTTTCTTTTAACGTTAAATTTCTGAACAGGTTTTGATCTTACATTATGTTTTACTTCTTGAACTTCTGCTTTTGTTTCTTCTTTATCAAATTCATATAAGATTTTATCAATAAAATCATCTCGTTCTTTTTCTAAAAGCATTTCACTTTGAATCCTTTTTTCTCGTTCAGGATTTACTGTTGTTGCCCAGCTAAAATCAAGTTCATTATTTTCCATAAACAATCACCTATTCTCTATATTAATTGTATATACATATTAGAATATTAACAACAATAAAAAAACAGAAATGTAAAACATTTCTGTAAATATTAAAAATTAAGCATTATCCAATCAGGTTTAACGATCATAAGAGTTCCAATAATAACCATTATTAAACCGCCAATTAAATGTGAATACTTCGTATATTTATTTGATATACCTTTAATCTTTAGCGTCTTCATTGCAATAAAGAAAATTATTAAATCATCAATTAAGAAAAATAAAATATAAACGAATAAATAAAAACCATATTGTGCAGCATTTAAATTATTTAAACCTAAAATTTCAGTATACATTACTGGTAAACCCAAAGAACAAAGTAGTTCAATTAGATTAACTGAAACTGCAAGAAGCATAATACCAAGGATAGCAAATATTAATTTATTTTCACTTAGTACTTTTCTAATTCTATCCATTATTTTTCTTTTTTTGTTAGCATCAGTTACATCACAACCAACATCTTTTTGTTTAACACTTTTAATATATCTATATAGATTAATAAGACCAAATATAAGTGCAAATATACCAATTAAATATCTTACTAAAAAAATTTCAGAAGTATATTTTGCAACATTTAGCCATGACATCATAAATATTAAATATACTAAACCACTTGTTAAAATAAATGTTAGACCTAAAATCCACATCTTCTTTCTATCTTTAGTCGATAATAGTATACTAAGTAAGAATAACAAAATCCACATTGCACAAGGATTAAATCCATCAATTGCACCTATTACTATAGAAATAAGAAGGAGCGATACACTTTTTGCATTTACCTTTCCAAAAACTGGAAGATCAAATTCATTTGGATTTTCATTATCATAATGTAAATACTCATTTTTAGAAGTATCAGTACCATGAATAATATCTCCTACTGGATCTTGATATGTCTTACCTAAATAAAAACTAATAGTATTTTCAATTCGTTCATTATATGATGATGTGTAACCAGATACATAGTTAGTTCCAATAACTAAAAGCGGAACTCCATATATACTTTTATCTAAAACATCAACTGCTTCTGTATATAAATCCAAATTCTTTTTGTTTTTTTCTACTTCATATTTTTCAAAAACAACATTTTTATATTTTTTATTTTGTAATAATTTTTCTAGATACTCTATCTCTTCTTGACAGTGAGGGCAAGAATCACGGTGAAATAAATATATTTTTGTTTTTATTTCATCAATTTCTTTTGATTCAGCATTAGTTAAGATAGGCATAAATAGAAAAATAAATAAAATAAATAATATTTTTATAAATCTTTTCATATTTACTCCTTAAGAAACTCTTCAACCTCTTTTTCTTTGTGTTCTCCAGTTAAACGAGCAATTTCACTTAAGTTATCATCAACTTTAATTAAAACAGGAAGAATGTTTCCAACATTATACTTTTCAACTTCATCTTTATCAAGATCAAAGTCGTAAGATATCATTTCAAAATTATATTTAGAAATAATATCATCTATCATACCATTCATAATTAAACATGAAGGACACCAAAGAGCTGTTATTTTAATTATTTTCATTTAAAAACTTCCTTATATTTTCAACTAAATAATCAATTTCTTCCTTAGTTGTTTTATATGATAAACTAATTCTTATTGATGATTTAGCTCGATCCATATCATTATATAATTCGTAAACGGCTTTACTATAGTCATTATTTAAACTACATGCAGTATTAAGTGAAACATATATTTCTCTTAATGCTAAATAATCTTGTATTTCTTGTTTTGAAACATTAGGTAAACTAATGTTTAAAACATTTGGAATAGATTTTTCAGTCGAATTAAATAGTGCAATATCTTTTAAACTGTCTCTTAAATAATCATTTAATTCTTTTACTTTTTTATAGTTATCTTCAACTTTACCTGATAAAAGCTCTATTGCTTTACCTAAAGAAGCAATGAGTTCATTTTGTGGAGTTCCACTTCTATATACAGTTGTAGATTTTCCACCATGAATAAGTGGTGATAACTTAACTGTATTCTTCTTAATTAACGCACCAATTCCTTTTGGAGCATAAATCTTATGTCCTGAAAAAGATGCAAGATCGATATTTTCTAAATTAATTGGTACTTTACCTAAACACTGAGTTATATCAACATGGAAAATAATATCATCATAATCCTTTAATATTTTTCCTATTTCGTCAATTGGTTGTTTGATACCAAGTTCACTATCAACTCCGCACATAGTAACTAAAAAAGTATCATCATTAATTAAACTTTTAAAATGTTCAATATCAACAGTACCTTCTTTTGTCATATTTACAAAATCAATTTTATAACCTTTTGATTGTAAATATGAAAGCGTACTTACAACTGATGAATGCTCTATTTTAGTTGTAATAATATGTTTTTTATTAGTAAGTTCTGCAGTACCTTTTATTGCAAGATTATTAGCTTCACTAGCTCCGCTTGTATAGATAATTTCGTTAGGTAAAATATTAAAATAATCAGCGATTATTTCACTACTTTGATCTATAACACTCTTACACTTTTTAGCAAACGAATAAGCAGAATTCGCGTTACCAAAATAGTTTTGTGAAACTTCACAAAATCTATCAAGAACTTCTTTATCAGTTTTTGTTGTAGCACTATAATCAAAATAATACATAAAAATCACCTACTAAATTATTTTAACATATTTTAAATATTATTCCAAAAAAAAATTAAGGCATGAAGCCTTAATTAATTATCAATACTATATTTTCCATTACCATTATTACTTGTTGTATAAGATACATTGTATCCTCTAATTTTTAAATTAGCACTAACAACTTTATTAATAGTAAGATCTATGTATACATCACCTGATGTTGGAAGTGTGCCACTAATAGAATTTTTTATCTTTGGTGTAACATTTGCAACCTTACATTTTATAACATTTGCTCCAGTAACTGTACACCCAGGACTTCCTGTAGTAAATCTTTCAGATTCACTACTTATCTTATTATAATCATTTACCGCTGTTACATAACTTTTAGCTGATATTTTACTTGATCTTTTCTTTGAATTATTTAAAAGTGAAACCGTCGCCGTAGTTGCCAAAGTTATAATAACACCTAAAACAGCAATTACAGCAAGAAGTTCAACAAATGTAAAACCATTCTTAATTTTTTCCATTATAATTACCTCGTAATCTACTTATAGTATAACAAATATAGTTAATTATTTACTATAAAGTATAATAAATATATATATTATTTACACTTCTATACCATATTTTTTAGTAATAGGATCTTTAAATAATTCACATCTAGGAGGACATATAGTAAAAGTCATATAAAATATAAAAATCATAATAACACCAAATATAGAAATTAAATTAAGTAAATTATATGGTTTTAAATTAGAAATTATATAACCAATTAATGAACAAATAAATGAAGTAACATAAAATGAAATAATATTTAATATTCCATATTTATTTTTAAATAAATATGTTTTTATTTTATAAAAAATAATAATCAAAAATATTGCAAGTATTAACTGAGTAAATAACATTAAAAAATAATTGTTTTGATATTTAAACTCGTACAATATAGTGTTATAAAAAAATATTGGTGTAAATAGAATTTTTATATGTTCCCATACAGATTCATTAACAGCAGAAAATATTGCAAAAACAATATTTTTCTTCGAAAGTTTATAGGTAAAATGAAGTATCGTTCCACATATACTATAAACTAAAAATGAAATTAATACTCTTATCAATCATAAATCACCAATAAATTATATGCATTATAAGTCGTATTTATCTAAATATAATATATCAACATCAACAGCTCCATTAATTCCGTTAACTTTACCTGTATCACATCTTTGCCACATAAAATATTCGCCATCATAATTTGTTTCGTTAATATAGTGAGCAAGCCATGTTAAATGTCTTGATTCTTGCCATGCATTAATTAGGTAGTTTTTACTACCATATCTTGCAGATTTATAACCTTTTTCTTCAACGTAATTTAAGAATGTATTTTGAACATTAGTGATATCAAATAAACTAATATTCATTTTATTAAATTTATTCCAGCACTCCCAGTCAAACACAATTGGAAGTTTTAAATCATATCCTTTTAAATTTTCTATAACATATTTTGCTTGATTAATTGCTTCTTCATTTGTATACGCATAACTATAAAAATATACTCCTACATCAAAGCCATATTTCTTTGCTTCATCCATATTTCTTTTAAACTTAGAATCAGTATAATACTCACCATCAATTCCATCTTGACCTCCAAGACGAATCATAATAAATTCTACATTACTTTCTTTTAGTTTGGCAAAATCAACATCACCCTGCCATCTAGATATATCAATACCTATTTTTGTATTTTTAGTTTTATATTGGTTATATAAAGATTGATAATCTAAATAATTTATAGGTGTATTTTGATTAGAATTATTGTTTGAACTAGGCATTTTTTCAACAACATTTATAGTTATATTTCTTTCTGACTTATTACCTGAAATATCTTTTGCAACGTATTTAGCATTATAAGTTCCAATAGTACTAAAATCATAATCACCTTCAAGTGACCTTTCAACAATTTTATCGTGATTGTCAGCACAAAAAAATCCTCTTATAAATTCAATATCAGAATTTATAAGTACTGTTTTATATGTTGGAACTGAAACATAAGGTGCCGTCGTATCAACAATATTTAGAGTTATATAACGATGATTTAAACCAAAATTATTTATATAAGAAAATTCAACTTTTAACTTTCCAAGTTCATCATAAACAATATCAAAATCATTCAAAGTTCCATTTTCAATAGAAACAAAGTCACTTAAACTTCTAATTCTACCATATTCAATATCTAGTTTTTTTTCAACTTTTATATTTTTATCTAAACTTGCATCTGTATATGTAACAACATATTTGGTTTTATCTTCAGTATCTTTCTTCAAAAGAAAAAAATATACAAATCCTAAAGATGCTATTAATAACAATGTAATAATAAAAGTAATAATAATTTTTTTCATTTTACTTCACCTATAATATATTAACATATTTAAAGAATAAAAAAAATCGTGTTATTTTCTAGCACGATAATTATATATTGGTTTAGAATCAAAACATTGACAATATGACATATTGCTGGAATTAACAAAAGCCATATCATTTATGTAAAGATCTTGTACTGTACCATCACTTGCAAACACCAATCTAAAATCAATAAACCCTGGAAAAACCATTATGCCATTTTTTAAAGGTTTATTAGATTTCTTATTACTAAGTGGTGGTACTGATTTATAAAATGATACTTCCTTTAAATCAGTAATATATTCTGATCTATGACCTCCACCATAAAATGATAGATTTTGTTTATGTTTATTTCTTGTTTGGTTTAAACCAGACATACAACTATGTATAAACTTAAAATGATCACGATTAATTTGAAGTTTACCGTGTTCACAACCAATTACTTTGAAGTCATTTCTTCCATAAACTTCAATTAAATCTTTTATAATATCGTATGAAATACCACTTTCAGAAAAAAGATCATGATTACCATATAACATATGATACGTAATGCCGGGAACTTTTGGTAAAACTTCATTTACATATTCAAGTTGTTTATATATATCAGCTTCAATTCGAAGTAAGCCACTGTTATTATGACATTTAAAATACTCAGTACCTTCAATTAAATCTCCTAAAATAATAATATTTGAAATATTATTTTTGATACAATAATTTATCATGCCATTTACATAATTAATATTATCATCAAAACTACCAAGATGTAGATCTGCACATATAGCAACACCTAAAGAACTAGCATGAGTTTTAATGATATCACTATAACCTTGAAGAGATTTATATTTTGCAAAAGTACAAAAAGATTCGTGATCTTGATTTAATCCGACAAACACACGAAAACCTTGACGTCGTAAAGCGTGAAAAATTTGGGTTACTTGTTCTTCACTTAAACCAGTCTTGTAGTAAAATTCAGGAATAACGGTATTTTCCAACACAAGCTTTTTTACTAGTTGAATTTTATTTTCTAATGATTTATCTAGCACTTTATTTTTCATAAATCCCCCGCCAAGATTATACCTACATTTTCATTATAATAAAGATACTTTAAGTTGTAAATATATATATTAAATTATTTTATTAAACTTAAACCTACCCTTTGTTTTTCTTTATCAATATCAGAAACATATACCTGAATTATGTCCCCTACTTTTAATATTTCATTAGGGTGTGATACAAATTCTTTACTCATTTTTGATATATGTAGTAGTGCATCATCATGAAGACCAATATCTATAAATGCACCAAATGGAAGAACGTTTCTAACTGTACCTTCGAGTTCCATTCCTTCTTCTAAATCATCAATTGAAAGAACATCACCTTTTAAAGTGACTTTTTTAATTTCACTTCTTGGATCAATTATTCCACTAATTAAATTTTCTTTTATCATATTAAGTTTATCTTCAGAAATATTATATTTATTAAGTATTAATTTATCATCAATTTTGTCAAGTATTTCTTTTCCCTCTTCTTTACCTATTAATGATAAATCAAAATTTATATCTTTAATTATATTATTAACAAGTTCATAATCTTCTGGATGAATATTTGTTTTATCAAGTGGATTATTACCTTCAAGAACTCTTAAGAAACCAGCACACTGTTCATAAACATGTGAGTTTATCCCTTTAATTTTCTCAAGTTCTTTTCTTTCTACAATCTTACCTTTCTCGTTTTTATATTCAAGAATTCCTTTTATTGCTTTTTTATCTAAACCAGAGACATGTGAAAGCAAACTCTCACTTGCATTATTTATATTAACTCCTACTTGGTTAACAATTTTACTTACAACATAATCAAGTTCTTCATCAAGTTCTTTAGGTTTTAAATCGTGTTGGTATAAGCCTATACCAATAGATTTTGGATCAATTTTAACAAGCTCTGATAATGCATCTTGAAGTCTTCTTGCAATCGAAACTGCGCTTCTTTGTTCAACAGAATAATCTGGGAATTCTTTTTTTGCAAGTTCTGATGCAGAATATACTGAAGCACCAGCTTCACTAACAATAACAAACTTTGTATCTAAATTGTTTTTCTTTATTACCTCAGCAACAAAACTTTCACTTTCTCTAGATGCGGTTCCGTTACCAATAGCTATTATAGATACATTATGTTTTTTTATTAATTCTAAAAGTTTTTTCTCAGAACCATCCTTGTCATTTTTTGGTTCATGTGGATATATAACACCGATTTCTAAAACAGATCCTTGTGGAGAAACAACAGCAAGTTTACAACCTGTTCTAAATGCTGGATCAAATCCTAAAACAACAGCTTCTTTAATAGGTGGAGTTAGTAATAAATTTTCAAGGTTTATACCAAACTCTTTTATTCCATCTTGACTAGCTTTATCAAATAATTCAGATTTAATATTTCTTTCTATACTTGGAAACATTAACCTCTTATATGCATCTTCAATAAAAATTTCATAATCACTTCTTAATGGAAATTCTTTATTACCAAGTATTTTACTTTTTAAATAATCTATCATTCTATTATGATCATTTTCAATATTATAAGTAATAACTTTTTCTTTTGTTGCACGATTTATTGCTAGAACTTGATAACTTTTTATTTTTGATATTTTTTCTTTAAAATTATAGTAAATTTCATATAATTTATTTTCGTCTTCTGCATTCTTCTTAACTTTAGTTTCAACAAAACCAAATTTTTTCGTATTTTCTGTTATATAGTCTCTAAATGCAATATTAGTATTAATTTTATCCGCAATAATATATCCTGCATTTGTAATAGCTTCATCTATAGTTTTAACCTTATCAGTTAAGAAAGGTTTTGCAAGTACATCTTTATTTTCCTTTGGAAATTTCATAATCAAATTAGCAAGTGGTTCTAATCCTAATTTTATAGCTTCTGTTCCTTTGGTTTTTCTTTCTTCTTTAAATGGTTCGTAAATATTATCAACTTCACTTATTTTTGTACATGCTAAGATAGCTTGTTTTATCTCATCAGTTAACATTTTCTTCTCATCAATTAATTTTATAACATTTTCTTTTCTATCAGCTAAATTAACTTGATAATCATAAGACTCATGAATAGTTCTTATTTCGTCTTCATTTAAATAACCAGTTACCTCTTTACGGTACCTTGCTATAAAAGGTATAGTTGCTCCCTCACTTAAAAGTTTAATAACAGCTTCTATCTGTTTTGGTTTGATATTTAATATATTACTAACTTCATTAATTATTACTTCGTTCATATAAAAATCCTTTCATCATACCTTTTAAGTATATCATGAAGCACAAAAAAAATTGATGTGCTTTACATCAATTTTATTATTCATAACTTTTGTTTGAATTACTAATCTCTAGAGAATATTTACTAATTCCACGATACTCATTAGTTTCTTCATCAAAATCATCTTCATCATAAGTAAAAACAGTTAAGATTACTTTGGATGATATATCATTAAATTTGCTTCCTGCAGTAAGTTTAATAGATGTCATTAATGTTTCGTCATTAAATTCATACTCTTCAATGTGAGAATAAAACGAATCATTTCTATGTTTATATGAATCATATAAATATACTTCAATATAATCATAATTAGTTTGAGTCGTTGAAGGGCCAAAAATATTTTGCGAAATATGAGTTCCATCATTTAAATCATAAGATAAATTAAAACCTATTTTATATTTTTTTTCTGGATTAATCTCATTAAATGTATTATAAAAATATTCACCAAATTTCATATTAGAAAATCTAACTTCTTCATCATTAGAAAAGAATACTTGAAATGTAGTTATGTCCTTTTTTATATTTATTGGTCCACTATATCCTTTTGCAAGTGATAAAACATAACCATTTTTATTATAAAAGGCAATTTTTATCGGATTATCATCAACGTATTTTGGTTCTTCAATTATTTCAGTTTTTTCTTCTATTTTACTTATATCATCCTTTTTAATTTGTTTTTCTTTTTTTGTATCGCACCCACAAATCAAAATTATAAACAAACACATTAATAATAAATTTTTTTTCATATATATCCACCTTTTAAATTATTTCATACAGGCATAAAAAAAACAAGTTTTAAAACTTGTTTTTTATTATCTATTATTCAATAGTGAATGTAAATTTCTTTTCTACTACTTTAAACATTGCTGGTACAGCATATTTAAGAACAGCGAAGATCATCATAATGAATAGAACGATTCCAGAGAATGTTGGAACAACTCCGCTTTCTGAAATGCATCCAATAATATAGAATAATCCAGCTAAACAAATTAATCCGTAGTAAACAAGACCAAATAATCTATAGAATCCAAATTTGAATTTTTTAAGACCTGGAACTAATTTTTCAAAATTAATTACTAAAGCAATGATATATAAAATACCAACAACTAAACCAATAATTGTAAATACTTTAGCAAGTCCTAAACATGCATTTGCATCAAACATATTTGAATGGAAAATACCATATTTAATGCTAGATCCCCAAGCTTCAAATTTAAGCCAGTCATATAGCATCATCATGATTGTGAATGCTGCAAATAGGATTGCGAAAAATCTTCCTTTCTCAATTTTGAATTCTAATTTTGATTTTTTGCTTTCAGCCATAACTTACTCCTCCAATTTCATTTTTATACATTTATTATACTTACTTTAAGTATTAATTGTCAATTAAAACTCGTATAAATATTCGTTTTAATAATATATGTTTTATATAAAAAATATATTAAAAAAAGTAAGTTATTATAACCTACTTAATTTATTTTTATATCACCAGAAGTTACTGTTATATCAAGTTCGTATTCAGCAGTTCGATCTGAACCATTTACTTTTACATCACCTGACTTAACACTAGTGTTAACAAATGCATTGGAAAGATTTCTTATCTCTATATCTCCACTTGTTGCTTTTATAGATGAGTTAGCTTTAATATCAAAATTATCAATATCAACATCTCCACTAGTTACTTTGATATCTACTTTATTTTCAACATTGTCAATTTCAATATCTCCACTTGTTGTTCTGATATTTGCAGTTTGAACTTTCTTAATTTCAATATCACCAGAAGTAAGATTTATTGTTGCATTTTTAACATTTCCAATTGAAACATCTCCACTTTTTGCATCAGCAGTTAAATTAACATTTTTATAACTTGGGATTATTAAATCTCCACTTTTTGCTGATGTTTTAATAGAACCTTCAAAAGATTTAGGAAGTTTAATTTCAACTTTTTGACTTCCAGATCTAAAGCACATAAAACAGAAATTTAATTTAGCTTTAGATACAATTTTTAATTCTCCATCTTCAATAGTAGAAGAAACATCATCTTTTTTAACAGCATAAATATCAACATAAACTTTATCATCTTCAGATTCTTTAAAAATAATATCACTAGATCTTGTTGTAACACTTATTTTTTCAATTTCATCAAGTGAATAAGTTTCACTAAGTAGTAACTTAGCTTTTTTATTTTTAAATCCACCTTCTTTAATTCCATATATTAATATATATCCTAAAACAAATATTAAAATGGAAAGTAAACATATTAATACTACTGTACTTGCTTTATTATTCATCACATTCATCTCCATCATCAAATCCTAAAATCAAATGAATTATTTGTTTTACTAAAGCAAATATAATCCAAATGATCCAAGTAATACCCCATGCACCAGTTTTAAAACTTACAAGTAAATATATTGTTAAAGTTAACAAACAAAGTATACTATCAATTGCTGCATGTTCTTTACTCTTACTTTTTTTGATTTTTTCTTTTTCTTTATAATTTAATTTAGGTAAAGATGCAAAACCAATTATTAAATTGATAACACCTAATATTCCTAATATAAAGAATCCTCCAACTAATAATGCATCTGAAGCATCAAAAAGTTCATCAATAGCTATAACCCATATAATTGACAAAACAAAAAGTAATAAACTTATACTAACAGTAATAGCTTTCTTTCTTCTTACCTCAATAGCTCTTTCACTATTAACATCACTTAAATCTCCTTCTTCTTGCTTTTCAATATTACCAGTTAATAGTTCATCAGAAGATATATTATATAGTTTACAAAGTGGAATAATTTTATCAAAATCAGGAAGTGATTGATCAAGCTCCCACTTTGATACTGTTTGTCTAGTAACATTAATTCTATCTGCTACATCTTCTTGAGATAAACCTTTTTCCTTTCTTAACTTCGCTAGTCTTTCACCTAATGTCATAATTTTTTCTCCTTTCATGCCAACATCATACAAAAAATATCAGTTGCGCACTACCAATTAACATTGGAAATTACGCAACTATAGTTTACATTTTATATATTTTATAGGTATATTATACCAAAAATAAAAGAAAGTGTTAATTCACTTTCTTATTTAAATATTTTTTTCCATAAAGAATTAAGAGCTTTTGTTAAGAAGAAACTTTGAACTCTATTAGAAACTCTTTTGCTTGTTTTATAACCATAACTGTTCTTTTTCTTGCTCTATTCTTTCTTTTTCAGCTTTTTCTTCATCTAATCTTTTGCCAAGAACTTCATAAGCTGATTCGTCGTCTTCAACTTCACCATCATATTTTTCACAAAGTGGGCTTTGATTAATTATTTTAGTTCTTGTCATATCATCAATAACACCAATTCTACTTTGTGGTGGAAGGATCATAACTCTTTCGACTACTTCAGGATCTCCTTTTTCAGTTAAACAACTTACTAGTGCTTCACCAGTTGCAAGTTCTAAAATAGCATCATAAGTTTTAAAAGATGGGTTTGCTCTAAAAGCATCTGCAGCAGACTTGGCAATTTTTTGATCAGCTGGAGTATATGCTTTTAAATTATGCTGTACCCTGTTACTTAATTGACTTAATATTGTTTCAGGAATATCTACTGTATAGTGACTTATAAAATATAAACCTATTCCTTTAGATCTTATAAGTCTTACAATTTTATCAACTTGTTTTAATCTATAAGATGGCATCTCTCTAAATAAGAAGTATGATTCATCAAAGAAGAAAACAATCTTTGGTACATCAACATCTCCAACTTCAGGCATAGAATTATATAGTGATGTCATTAAAAATAACATAACTGATGCATATAAATCAGGAGACTTATAAAGTTCAACAGCATCAAGTATATTAATAATACCTTTTCCATTTACGTCTTTAGCAACAAAATCTTTAACATCAAAACTTGGTTCACCAAAGAACTTTTCTCCCCCTTGATTTTTAAGAACATTTAAACTTCTTAAAATTACTCCAACACTTTGAGTTGTAATATTTCCATAATCAGAAATATAGTCTTTTCTATGTTCACTTATATAGTTTAAGAATTTTTCTAAATCTTTTAAATCATCGATGTCGATATTTTCAGCTTCAGCAATTCTAAAGATAATATTTAATATACCTTCTTGAGCTTCAGTTAAACCAAGCATCATAGATAATATATCAGGTCCTATATCTTGAATTCTAGCTCTTATATGATGCCCTTTATCCCCAAACACATCAAAAAATCTAACAGGAAATTCTTGAACTTCAAAATCATTTAATTTTAAATCATTAACTCTTTTAGAAATGTTTTCATTCATCTCACCAATAACAGCAGTTCCAGCTATGTCACCTTTTACATCTGCCATAAATACAGGAACACCAAGAGATGAAAAACTTTCTGCCATTACTTTAGATGTAATAGTTTTTCCTGTACCAGATGCTCCAGTGATAAGACCATGTCTTTGTGCCATTGAAGGATATAAATACACTTCTTTTTTACTATTCTTTCCTAATAAAATTTTACCGTCTTTTAACATAACATTACCTCTTAACTATTTATATATCTAGTATATCATTATTCTATAAAGTAAATAAAGAAAAAATAGATTTTCATCTATTTTTTTAGCAAAATAAAAAAGTGTTTAAAACACTTTTTTATTTAGATTTTTTTGCACTTGTATCAGAAGTATTTAAATATCTATATACAACAGTTGCTAGTAAAGAACCAACAAATGGTGCAAGAATAAATAACCATACTTGTTTAAGTGCTTCACCACCTTGGATTACAGCTGGAGCTAAGCTTCTAGCTGGGTTAACAGATGTTCCTGTTAAAGCAATACCAAGTAAATGTACAAACATTAAAGTAATACCTATTACAATACCAGCTACATTTGATTTCTTTTCATCACTTGTAACACCAATAACAGCATAAATGAAAATGAATGTTAAAATGATTTCAGTAATAAATGCACCTAATAAAGAAATATTAGCAAGTGATAATTCACCGTAGCCGTTTGCACCAAGTGAAGAAGTTCCAATTATTGTAGTTGATAAAATATAATATAGAACTCCAGTTGCAGCAAATGCACCAGCTACTTGGCCAATTACATAGCCAATAAATTCTTTAACAGTAATTTTACCATTTAGTAACATAGAAAGTGATACAGCTGGGTTAACATGACAACCTGAAATATTTCCAATAACATAAGCAGATGCAATAATTGCAAGTCCAAATGCTAAAGCAGTTGCAATAAGATGTCCACCAGTAATAACAGCAATTCCAGTACCAAATAAAACTAATGTAAAGGTTCCAATAAATTCTGCGATATATTTTTTCATGTACACATATCCTTTCTATATATAATTTTATTCTTTATTTAAAGATATTTCAATAAAAATATATAATTTTTATTGAATTTATCTATATAAATCACTATATTATTTGACAAAAAAATCATAACCATCTAGAATTAAATATAGTAAGAGGTACAATTTATGAGCAATATTTTAGATGAGATATTTAACAAAATCGGCGAGAAAAAAACAGCAAATGAAATATGTGATGAACTTAATATTACACCCAAACAACTTAATTACTATTTAAACATATTAAAAAACCATGGAGTTTGTTATAAAACCTTATTTAAAGATGACGGAAATATCTTATTTGATTATTATAACTCAGGATATAATTGCAAACTTAAAAAATTTGATGAAGGCATAGACATTATCACTAATCCAAATAATGAGTGTTTTAAAGCAATGGCAATTGCAGACTTACATATTGGAAGTGAACACTCCAGAGCTGATCTTCTTGATTCAGTTTATGAATACTGCGTTCAAAACAATATCCATATTATATTTTGTTGTGGTGATATTCTTGAAGGCGGATATTATCAAGATGAAGATTTTAAAAAGAATTGTTTTAAACAAATTGAAACATTTGTTAAAATCTATCCTTATGATAAAAACATTGTAACCATCGCTGTTTTAGGTAACCATGATTTTACAATTCTAAAAAAGATTCACTTTGACCCATCAGTTATCATTAATCAAAGACGTTTAGATATATTTGTTGATAGCTATAACAATAGTTTAATCAATCTAGGTAATGATTCTATAACTTTAAGACACATGTATAATAAAAATGATATCATTAATTCAAAAATAAATATCTATGGTCATAGACATTTACTTAGTACAAACTATGAAAATAATACATACTACATAACAGTACCAGGATTATGTGAAATTGGTAATGAATTCCCAGGAGCACTTGAATTAAACTTAAATATAGAAGAAGGATACATAAAAACTTGCACTATAAATCCACTAATGGAAATTAATAAAAAACTAATGCCATATACAAATGGTATAGTACAATCATTTTTACCGCATTCAAAATCTCGTAAAAAAAAGAGTTTATAAAAACTCTTTTTTTAGTGAATTCTTTTCTTTTGAACCTTATATACAGATTTTGCAATAATAAAGTTAGGAAGTATTTTAGCTCCTATTCTTGCAAGTTTATTTTTAAATCCCGGAACAATATAAAATCTATTAAGATGTTTAATAGCATAATTAGCAACATCATAACTGCTTGCTTTACTAATTTGAAACTCAACATTAGCTGTTTTTTCAAAATTAGTTTTTACAGGTCCAGGACATAAAATACTTATTTTTACATTTGTTTTTTTATGTTTTAATTCTTCACGAATAGATTCAGAAAGCTTAACAACATATGATTTAGATGCATAATATGTTGCCATTAAAGGCCCTGGCATAAAACCTGCAATTGATGCTACATTTAGAATATGACCTTTATTATTTTTTAACATTTCAGCTAAATAAAATTTTGTTAAAGTATGAACCGCAATAATATTTGTGTTGATCATACTTATATCTTTATCTAAATCTGTCTTTTCAAAATATCCACAATCTCCAAAACCAGCGTTATTTATAAGTAAATCAATATCTTTATGTTCTTCAAATAATTTTTTGCAGTTTTCAAATTTACTTAAATCAAGTGCAATAACAATTATTCTTTTATTAGGAATTTTATTTAGTTCTTCTTTAAGCAATTTTAATCTTTCATCATTTCTCGCAACTAAAACTAATTCATCATATTTATTAATTAATAATTTTGTTAAATCTTTACCTATTCCAGAAGATGCACCAGTTATTAATACTTTCATATTATTTATTATCCTTTCCTTTAAGTAAACTTTCCCACTCTTTTACTTTAAAACCTATTAATACATTTTTATTAAATATTAAAATTGGTCTTTTAACGAGCATGCCATCAGATGATAAAATATCAAGTTTTTCTTCATAACTTAATTCTTTTAATGTTTCTTTTAAATTAAGTTCACGATATTTAATTCCACTTGTATTAAAAAAACTATATATATCTTTACCTGATACTTTAATCCATTCATCAAGTTCTTTCTTGCTTGGTCTATCAAGTTTTATATCTCGATCAATATATTCAGCTTTATTATCATCTAAAAAAGCTTTAGCTTTTTTACATGTTGAACATTTTGGATATTCTATAAATAACATTTTTAACCACTCTTTCAATAATATATTATCACAAAAAAAGTGAAGAATACTTGAGTTCTTCACTTTTATGACACTGTTTTGACTTTATTTATATTACTTTACAAAATATTTATCAATTAGTTTAGCCATGTTTTCATTATGATAAGGAAGTGTTGAATCTTCAACAGCTCCAAAAACATAATGTGTTTTTTTATCTTTAGTTTTAATAATTAATTCTTTTCTTTTTTTGTTAAGTAGAGCAAAATTCTTAACTTGAATGCTTGCTATATTGTCATTTGAAAGAAATGTATAAGAATCTTTATCAACAACTAGCTTTTCAAGTGTTACTTTTAAAGAAAATTTTGGTTGATTTAAATAGAAATATCCAACTCCATCATCTCTTATATTAAGTAGTAAGCCACCATAAGGATAATCCATACCAGCAACCATACCAGAATACTTCCTAAAATCCTTTAAAAGAGCTAAATAAATACCACTATCATCTAATCCCTTATCTTTAAATAGTTTTTTAACTTTGTCAATTGTATTAAATTCATCCATAATTTTATCCTCCAATATAATTATACAATATATATAATTAAATTGAAAATAAAAAAACGAACCATTCGTGGGTTCGATTAATTCAATATATGGGGCGGGATGTGGGAATCGAACCCACGCATACTAGAGCCACAATCTAGCGTGTTAACCACTTCACCAATACCGCCATGTCTTGACTTAAATAGAATAACAAAAAAGCATTAAAAAATCAAGTAGTTATGCTACTTGATTAAATATTCTATTGCTCTTTTTAAAGCAAGTTTCCCATATTCATATGTAACGGATCCTTGTTGATATGCAACATATGGATCTCTTAGTGGTCCATCACATGATATTTCTATTGAAGAACCTTGTGTAAAGGATCCAGATGCCATAATAATTTTATCATCATAACCTGGCATATCAGAGGGCTCAGGAAGTGCATTTGAATCAACCGCACTACCCATCTGAATTCCTTGAACATATTTAATTAATTTTAATTTATCTTTAAAAATAATAGTTTGAACAATATCTACTCTGTTATCATTATATTTTGGTTCAACATCGAAGCCTAGTTCTTCTAATACTTTAGAAGTTAAAATAGCAGTCTTTAAACTTGATGCCACAACTGATGGAGCTAGATAAATTCCCTGTAAAATAGATTTATTTATTCCAAGTGTTGGACCTACCTCTACTCCTTCACCAGGTAAAGTAAGTCTTTCACCACATAAATTAATTAAATTTTCTTTTCCAACAATATAAGCTCCATTAGGTGCAATAAAACCTCCAGGATTTTTAATTAAAGAACCAACCATTATGTCTACTCCAACACCTGTTGGAGTTTTTTCTTCAACAAATTCACAGTAGCAGTTATCAACCATTACGATTATATCTTTATCAATTTCTTTAATTAATTTAACTACTTTTTCTATTTTATCAATAGATATACTTTTTCTTATTGAATAACCTTTGCTTCTTTGAATTTCAATCACTTTAACTTTATTAACACTTAAATATTCTTTTATTTTTTCATAATCAAAATCATCATTAACCAAATCAATTTCATCATATTTAATACCAAATGATTTCAAACTACTAGGATTATCTTTTATACCAATTACTTCATGAAGTGTATCATATGGAGTTCCAGATATAGATAAAAGTAAATCATTTGGTCTTAAAAGTGCAAAAAAACAAACATTAAGAGCATGAGATCCAGAAATAAATTGATTTCTAACTAAAGCTTTTTCTGCATCAAATATATCAGCAAATACACATTCTATTTTTTCTCTGCCCAAATCTCCATAACCATAACCCGTTGTTGAATTAAAACATGATTCACTTATATTATATTTATGAAAAGCATTTAAAACTTTTTCACTAAATTGATATGATTTATCATCTATATCTTTATATATATCTTTTAGCTTGTTTTCTGAACCAATTATAAGATTGTTAATTTCCATAATATCCACCATCAACAATAATTACCTCTCCATTTATATAAGATGATTCTTTTGATGCTAAAAAGTAAACAACATTTGCAATTTCATTAGGTTCAGCAAATCTACCAAGCATTATCTTATCCTCTTCATCTTTCATAAAATCTTTATCAAGTTCACTATTCATATCTGTTTTTACCCAACCAGGTGCAACAGAATTAACTCGTACATTTGGTGCATACACTGAAGCTAAATTTTTAGTTAAGGAAATAACTCCAGCTTTAGATGCATCATAATCTATGCTTTCTGGATAAAGTGTGTCAATTCCATTTGTTGAAGATATGTTAATAATTGATGCATTGTCTGCATTAATTAAAAAGTTATATGCATATTTACTTGTCATAAAAGGGCCAACTAAGTTTACATCCAAAGTTTTTCTAAATTCATCAGGTGTTTTATCTAAAAATGGTTTATCAATATCAATACCAGCATTATTTACTAAACAATTAATATGACCGAACATATCGATTGTTTGATTAATTAAACTTTTAACATCTTCTTCATTAGATACATCAGCTTTCACAAGTAATACATTAGCATTATATTTATTCTCTAATTCTGTTTTTAGTTTTAAAGCTTTATCACTATTTTTTACATAATTAATAACAACGTTATAACCTTCTTTTGCAAATCTTGTTGAAATAGCAGCCCCTATTCCTCTAGATCCACCAGTTACAATAACAGTTCTTTTATCCATAAAATTCACCTGTAAATAATTTAACACAAAAAAAATAAGTTTTAAACTTATTTTTTATTTTTCTAAAATATAATTTGGTGTTCCCATTTGACTTGTTGGAACAAAACCAGATTTCGAATTAATAACATCGATTAATCGATTTACTATATCGGCACAAGTAAGTTCAACTGTTTGAGGTTTTTTAATTATTACTGATGTATCAGGTTCACCAAAAATAGTCCATTCATTTAAATCAATATCATCATCAACATATACTTTACCAATACATTCTGCTTCAAGTCTTATTTTTTCTGATGTATCAGCTGTAACAATTGCACTCATTCCAAGTGAACAACCCGCTTTTATTTCCTTTCCTAAAGTAGATGAATAAACATCTTCTTTAGCAATAATTGGGACACATCTTTGTTTGATATCAGTTATATGTAAATTAAACTTATCAGCAAGCCAGCCAACAGTATTCCACATGTAAGATGGTAAAAATTCTCTTTGATTAATTAAAATATTTCTTTTTTCATCACTTATATTATCAACAGATGCAATTTTTTTATCGAATTCCTCAGGGTCAAGACCAACACCATGAGCATCAGCTAAGGCAATACCATATTCTTCGACATTATATGATGAAGAACCTTTAATTTTAGTTATCCTATGAGTTGATCCGGCAAGTGTATATATTAAATTTCCCCAGAACACATCTTGATAACCACAACCAGTTATAGTAACATTATTAGCTTTTGCAACAACATCTAATTCTTTATAAAGTGTTGGGTTACTATTTGATGAAAAGAATGCTTCTTCACAAGTTGTAATAACATTTATTTTTTTAGATAATAAAGTTCTAGATACATCCTTAATATCATTAAGTAAACTCATAGTTGTTACAATAGCAATATCAGCACAACCTTCTTTTATGTCTGTTAGTTTATCAACATTTAAAATCTCTACATCACTTTTTACATCAGGAAAAATATTATTAACTGTTTTGTTAATAATATTTTTATTTATGTCATAAGCGCCTACTAATTCATATCCCTTTTCAATAGCATATCTCATAGTGTAGCGACTCATTTTTCCGCAACCTACTTGAATAAATTTAATTTTGTTCATCTAGTCCACCCTCTTGATCAATTAGATCTTTAAATTCTTCCTTAAACCTTTCGACTTCTTTTACTTTTGCATCATCATATATATTTCTTGCATTACAAATAGCTTTATAAAAGTGTTTAATTTTAACTGACTTTTCATTATCATATAAAGCAAATGTAAATGCATTTGCAAGAATTGTTAAACAAATATCAGGATATCTACTTGCAACTTCATATACTCTTTTATATTCATCAGTCATTTCAACTATAAAAGCAAAAAGCTTCTCTTTTATAAAATCAGTGTATTCAAGTTTAACACCAATTTGTTTTTCAAGTTTTGGATATGTACCCATTAATATTTGTACAACGGTAGGTTTATCAGCCTCTAATACCTCTATCTTCTGAAAACGTCTTAAAAAAGCTCTATCTCTTAAAATGTATTGCTCATACTCTTCAGTCGTTGTTGCACCAATCATCTTAATAGTTCCTCTATCAAGACCAGCTTTTAATTGATTTGCAAAATCAATACCACCTGATTTATTAACAAGTAAGTGAGTTTCATCAATAAAAAGAATTATATTCTTTTTATTTGCTATTTCTTTCAAAATTAAATCAAGTCTGTTTTCATTTTGACCATTAATGGTATTACTTCCTAGAAGTGATGTAATATTAAGTTTATATATTTTCCAACCAAGTAAAGCATTAGGAACATTACCATTTTTAATTCTGTAAGCAAGTCCCTCTACAATAGCTGTTTTACCAATACCAGGTTTACCTACAAGTAATGCACTTTTTTCAGGAGTAAGTAATGTAAGTATCATTTGTTTAATTTCTTCATCTCTTGCAATTGCAGGATTAGTTACATATTCTTTATCTGTTAAACATTCACCATAAGTTTCTAGTAAACTAAAATTTGGATTCACACTATCACCTATTTTCTATATAAAATTATAACAATAAAGAAAATAAAAAACAATGCTAAGCATTGTTATTTATCCTTTATTTTCTACCTAAATTTAAATGTGATACATATCGTTTATAATATGATAAATAGTCATTAGCTCTTTTAACATCGTTATCACAAAATGTATCCTGGTTTCCGATTATTTTTTCACTTTCAAATGGAACGCAACATACTCCAACAGCAGAATATTTTGTAACAGTTTCATAGTATTTTAACTTATTCTCTCCACTTTTAGTTTTGTATATTTCTGAATAATTAACGTTAAAATTTTTACTTATTATGTTACTTATAATTTCATTAAAATAAACTCGATATAAAATATTAATTTCAACACATAATTTATAATATTTATTTCGATCTTCACCACATGTATTAATCATATCAAACCTTGTTTGTAAGGTTTGATTAAGTGATGCTTGGCAAATTGAAGATTTATTATCATTCTTACGATTATCTAGTGAATCTACTCCCAAATCATTTAAAAATGAAATTGAATTTCTTAAAATAAATTCATAACCTTCAGATTCATACGGATTAAATTTACTCGGATCATCTAATTCACTAAAAATTTTGTATAATCTTTTACTTAATTCTAAAAAACTAAAACAAAAATTTATCTCATCATTATCAATTGGATGATTAAGAATTTGTTCAACTTTATTAGAACACATACCTGGAATCATAACAAAATCTCTTACAAAATCTAGTAATTTATAATTTGCTCTTTTTTGTGCGTAATATAAATTTCTTAGTGCTTCAAAATCTGACATGTAAACCATCTCCTAAAAATGTGTCATTTATACTAACATATGAGATATAAAATATCAAGAATTAAGGCACAAAAAAACTAGTAAAAAAATTACTAGTAATTTTTAAATGGCGCCTGATGTAGGACTCGAACCTACGACCTAACGGTTAACAGCCGTGC
>JAFZWF010000004.1 GCA_017617435.1 Bacilli bacterium | reverse complement strand
TTAATATTATTATTGTTATTGTTATTATTAGTATTGCTATTATTAGTATTGTTATTATTAATATTTAGATTATTATTAATAATATCCTCTTTACTTAATGTAACAAGTACTGAATCAGCTTCATTTGTACATTTTAAGTATACTTTTAAGTTATAATGTTTATCATCAACTTTTGTTAATCTACCATAAGATGAAGATGTAGAACATTTATCACCATTTTTATCATAAATATCCTTACTTAATTTTTCATCAATTAAGTTTTCAAGTGGAACAATGATAGTTTCATCATTAAACTTAGGTATATTACTTTCTGTAAAATATTTAATATATTGTTTTCTTAAATATTCTAAGTTTTCACTAATTGGTTTTCCTTCAGGTTTAACTTTGTTCTTTTTGTTATCGCTTTTCTTAAATACAAAGTACCAAACTAAGAAAATAATTAAGAATAAAATTAACAGTTTAATTAATACCTTTAACCAGTTTACTTTTCTTCCGATAAATCTTTTTTCTTCGTACATAATAATACCCCCTAAGATGCACAATTTCTTAATTATTTATACTAACACATTGAAATTTTAATGTCAATTGATAAAAACTATCAATAATTTTAACTATATGTGTTAAAATAATAAGGCAAGTGGGTGATATTATGGATAAAATAATCATTAAAGGTGCAAGAGAAAACAACTTACAAAATATTGACCTTGAACTACCTAAAAATAAACTTATTGTTATGACAGGTGTATCAGGTTCTGGAAAAAGTAGTTTGGCTTTTGATACCATCTATGCAGAAGGTCAAAGAAGGTATGTTGAATCATTAAGTGCATACGCAAGACAGTTTTTAGGAAATAGTACAAAACCCGATGTTGATTCCATAGAAGGATTATCACCAAGTATATCTATTGATCAAAAAACAACAAATAAAAACCCAAGATCAACTGTAGGTACAATTACAGAGATATATGACTACCTAAGACTTTTGTTTGCTCGTGTTGGTGTACCATATTGTCCTAATCACCATGAACCTATTACAAGTCAATCTATAGAAGAAATGACTAATAAGGTTATGAACTTTGAAGAAGGAACTAAAATAGAAATTTTAGCTCCAATTGTTCATGGAGAAAAAGGAACTCATAAAGATCTTTTAGATAATTTAAGAAAACAAGGTTACGTAAGAGTAAGAATAAATGGAGAAATGTATGATCTTTCTGAAGAAATAAAACTAGAAAAAAATATCAAAGACAACATTGATGTTGTAATTGATAGAATTAAAATAAAATCAGAAGAAAGATCAAGAATATTCGAATCTATTGAAACAAGTACCAAAATAGCTCACGGAAAAGTCATCATAAATGTTATTGGTGGAGAAGAGTTATTAATGAGTGAAAATTATGCATGTTTAAAATGTGACTACTCATTACGTGAACTTGAACCAAGACTATTTTCATTTAATGCTCCATATGGTGCTTGCGAAGTATGTAAGGGACTTGGTTCTAAACTTCAAATCGTTGAAGATTTAGTTATTCCAGATGAAACAAAATCAATTAATGAGGGAGCAATCGTTCCATTTAATTTAGATAATAATATTGGTTCAACTCAGTTGATTGCACTTTGTGAAGAATATAAAATTGATATGGATAAACCATTTGGAAAACTAACAAGAAAAGAAAAAGATTATATACTATATGGTTCTGATAAACCATTATCAATAAAGTATGTATCTAAAAATGGAAATACAAGATATACAACAGAATACTTTGAAGGTATTATTAACAATCTTCAAAGAAGATATATGGAAACATCAAGTGCATGGATAAGAGAATGGCTTGAAAGATTCATGGTTGAAACAGAATGTGAAGAGTGCCATGGTAAAAGATTGAGACCTGAAGTTCTTTCTATATATATAAATAATAAAAATATTATAGATGTTACAGAAATGTCTATTAAAGATATTAGAAAGTTTATGGATTCTTTAAAACTAACTAAAGAACAAGAAGAAATTTCTCATTTAGTTGTTCAAGAAATTAAAAACAGATTAGAATTTTTGGATAATGTTGGTTTAAGTTACTTAACTTTAGCAAGAAGTGCTGGAACACTTTCTGGTGGTGAATCGCAAAGAATAAGACTTGCAACACAAATAGGTAGCAAACTATCTGGAGTTTTATATGTCTTAGATGAGCCATCAATTGGTCTACATCAAAAAGATAATGAAAGATTAATTAATTCTTTAAAACAAATGAGAGATTTAGGAAATACTTTAGTTGTAGTAGAACATGATACAGATACAATGCTTGCAGCAGATTATCTTGTAGATATAGGACCTGGTGCTGGAGATAATGGCGGAAAAGTTATGGCAGCCGGTACACCAGAAGAAGTAATGAAAGAAAAAAATAGTATAACTGGTCAGTATTTATCTGGAAAATTAAAAATTGATGTACCTAAAAAAAGAAGAAAAGGTAACGGAAAATATATTAAAATTAAAGGTGCTGAAGAAAACAACTTAAAAGGTGTTAATGTTGATATACCACTTGGTAAATTTGTTTGTGTAACAGGTGTATCAGGTTCTGGTAAATCATCATTAATTAATGAGATTTTATATAAAGCTTTAGCTCATAAAATAAATAAAAACAGAGTTCTTCCTGGTAAACACAAAAAAATAGAAGGTATAGAAAACTTAGATAAAGTTGTTCAAATAACTCAAGATGCAATTGGAAGAACTCCAAGAAGTAACCCAGCAACATATGTAGGTGTTTTTGATGACATAAGAGATGTTTTTGCAGAAACTAAAGAAGCAAAAATGAGAGGTTATACTAAATCAAGATTCTCATTTAATGTTAAAGGCGGAAGATGTGAAGCTTGCTGGGGAGACGGAATTAAGAAAATAGAAATGCATTTCTTACCCGATGTTTATGTTCCATGTGATATTTGTCATGGTAAAAGATATAATACTGAAACACTTGACATTAAATTTAAAGGTAAAGATATATCTGAAGTTTTAGATATGAGAGTAAGTGAAGCACTTGAGTTTTTTGATAACATTCCAAAAATTAAAACTAAGCTTCAAGCTATGTATGATGTTGGAATAGATTATATTAGACTTGGTCAAAGTGCAACAACTTTATCAGGTGGTGAAGCCGGCCGTGTTAAACTTGCAAAAGAACTACAAAAAAAACCAACTGGTAAATCAATCTTTATTTTAGATGAACCAACAACTGGTCTTCATAGCGACGATATTAAAAAACTTCTTAATATTTTAAATAGAATTGTTGATAACGGTGATACAGTTGTTGTTATTGAACATAACTTAGATGTTATTAAGGTTGCAGATTATATTATTGATCTTGGACCTGATGGTGGAGATGGTGGAGGAACCATTGTTGCAACTGGAACTCCAGAAGAAGTAAGTAAAGTAAATGGTTCTTACACAGGAGAATTTTTACGAAAAATATTAAAATAATGATATAATGAGATAGTAGGAAGAATGTGATTAAATGAATCCAGTAATGTTTACAGTATTTAAAATAGATATACGTTGGTATTCAGTTCTTATACTTGTTGGTACTTTAATTGGTGTATATCTGCTTAAAAGAGAAGCAAAAAGATTTGGTATGAACTGGGATTTTATTTTTAACTTATCTTTTTGGACTATCGTATTTGGTATTTTAGGAGCAAGACTATATTATGTAATTTTCAATTGGAGCCAATATGAAAATGATCTATTATCAATATTTAAAATATGGGAAGGTGGCCTTGCAATCCATGGTGGTATTCTAGCAGGAGCTCTGACAGTATATTTTTACTGTAAAAAAGCAAAAGCAAATACTTTAAAAATAATTGATATGGCTCTTCCATCTGTAATAATTGCTCAAGCAATAGGAAGATGGGGAAACTTCTTTAATAGTGAAGCATATGGTAGTGTTACATCATTAACACATTTAGAAAAATTACATATACCAAAATTCATTATCGATGGAATGTATATTGATGGGGTTTACCGTCAACCAACATTCTTATACGAATCAATTTGGTGTTTACTTGGTTTTATAATTTTACTTGTAATTAGAAGAAATAAATATACTAAAGTAGGAACTATTACAGGAACATACTTAATGTGGTATAGTGCTGGTAGATTCTTTATTGAAAGAATGCGTACAGATTCACTTATGTTAGGTGGTTTTAGAGTAGCTCAAATAATATCTATTATCTTATTTGTTCTTGGTGCTATTTTAGTTATGAAAAATAAACGTCAAGGTAAATTTGAAAACCTATATAATTCAGATAAAGATAATAATATAAGATTTTAAAATAACACACTTTTGTGTTATTTTTTTATATCTTATGATAGAATATATTAAAGGAAGTGATATGTATGAAGTTTTTTAATACTTTAACAAAAAAGGTTGAAGAATTTGTCCCTATTAATGAAAAAGAAGTAAGGATGTATACTTGTGGACCCACTGTATATCACTATCAACATTTAGGTAATATGAGAACATATATAACTGAGGATGTATTTGAAAAAGCATTTACATATTTAGGTTATAATGTAAAAAGAGTTATGAACATCACTGATGTAGGTCACTTAAAAAGTGATGGTGATGAAGGCGAGGATAAAATGGTTATTGCTATGGAAAGAGAACACAAATCTTCTCATGAAATAGCTAAATTTTATACAGATGACTTTAAAGAAAACTGTGAACTTGTAAATATTAAATGGCCAGAAACTGTTGTTCCTGCAACACAAGAAATTGATATGTATATTAAAATGATATCTAAATTATTAGAAGATGGATATGCATATGAAAGTAACGGTAATATTTATTTTGATACTTCTAAGTATCCTAAATATTATGAATTATCAGGAAGAAATCCAGAAGATTTAATTGTTGCAAGTCGTGATGATGTTGAAGAAGATGCAAATAAAAAGAATCCTGCAGATTTCGTTTTATGGTTTACTAATTCTAAATTTGGTAATCAAGAACTTCAGTGGGATAGTCCATTTGGAAGAGGATTTCCAGGTTGGCATATAGAATGTTCTGGTATTTCAATTAAATATTTAGGTGAAAGACTAGATATTCACTTTGGTGCAGAAGATGCAGTATTCCCACATCACACAAATGAGATAGCTCAAAGTGAAGCATACCTTGGTCACAAATGGTGCAATTATTGGGTTCATCTTTCATGGCTTTTAACAAACAATATTAAAATGAGTAAAAGTTTAGGTCATGTTATAACAATAAAAACGTTAAAAGAAGAAGGATATAATCCTTTAGCATTTAGATATTTTATTTTAAATTCTTATTATCATAAACAAGTTAACTTTACATATGAAACTTTAAATCAAAGCCAAGCTGCATATTTAAAACTTTTAAATAAAGTTTCAAGTATAAAACCTGGCGGAAATAAAGATGAAGAGAAATTTAATGAATATGATAATAGATTTAAGGCATATCTAGAAAATGATATGAGCACAAGTAATACTATTACATTACTATATGATTTAATTAAAGATTGTACTGTTAACAACACTACAAAACTAGAACTAATTAAATCATGGGATAAAGTATTAGGTTTAGATTTAGTTAAAGTTGATAAAAAGAAAAGTGAACATGAAGCGTATATTAAAGAAATGATTCAAAGAAGAAATGTTGCAAAACAATATAAAGATTATGAACTAGCTGATCAAATAAGAGAAGAACTTCTTAAAAAACGTATTATATTAATTGATACAAGAGAAGGAACCACTTATAAGGAGGTATAAAAGTGATTACAGATATAATTTTAATAATTGCAATTATTGCACTACCAGCAATAGCACAATTTTATATTTCAAGCACATATAAAAAATATAGTGATTACGAAAATGAAAATAAATTATCAGGTTTTGAAGTAGCAAGAAAAATTCTTGATGCTAATGGCCTTAATAATATAGATGTTGTATCAACTTCAGGCACTTTAACAGATCATTATGATCCTAAAAGAAAAGTTGTAAGACTATCAACAGATGTATTTAATGGTGAAAGTGTTGCATCTCTTGCTGTTGCTGCCCATGAGTGTGGACATGCAATTCAAGACAAAGAAGGATATGCTCTTCTTAGATTTAGATCTATACTTGTACCAGTTGTTAATGTTGGAACTAGTCTTTCATATATTATTATTGTTATAGGATTTTTATTTCAAATATTTAACTTAGTTTTAATTGGTATAGCTCTTACAGGTTTAGGTTTATTATTCCAACTTGTAACATTACCAGTTGAAATAAATGCAAGTAAAAGAGCGGGTATTCAAGTTCGAACTCTTGGACTTGCTGGTCATGAAGATTTAAGTGGTACAAAATCAGTTTTAACTGCAGCAGCTATGACATACCTTGCTGGCGTACTAGCATCTGCACTTCAGATATTAAGATTGATTCTTATCTTTGGACGTAGAGATTAAACTCTACGTTTTTATTTACGTATAATTTATGTAAAAATTTTAGTATACTTTACACATAAATATAAACTTACCATTCTTAACATTCATCTCTTATATTATTATTAATATAGGAAGGGATGTTGACTATGGAAATTATTAATAATAACGAAGTCATTATTAATAAATCTTTATATAGTGATATAAAGAAGTTTTATAGTGACATTTTTTCTAAACCACGTATATACGACAAGGATAATGTTGTCGTATCTGATAGCGAAATAAAAGAATTAATTCATAGCATTAAAAATGATTTAACTATCAATGAAATTAATTTTGCAAAAAAAATATGTGATAATGTTGATAAAACATCGTTTTTAAAAGCACTTGATTTATATGAAGAAGATTTATCAAAAGTTTCAAGGAACTCATTTACACACAGAAATGATCATCACTTATATGATAACTTAATTATATCTGGTTTAAAACTAAAAGAAGAAAAAGAAAAAATAGAATCGGCTCCTTCTTTAATTAAGAAAATATCTAGGATGTTATCTAATATTGAAGAATCAAAACTTGTTGATGATGTCTTAGATTTAAATGATGAATTTAAAGAACTTAAAAAAAGTAAAGCAACTTTTGAAAAATATCACGAATTTTTCATAAAACTATCAAATATTATTTGTGAATCATATAATGAAAATCTAACTGATGTAAGTTTAATTTCTTCATCAACAAATTTAAATCTTATAGTATCAGAAATAGAAAACCAAGCTTATTTATTAACAGAAAAAAATATCAAAAGAGCATCATATGGTGTTATTTTAAAAGCAAATGATAATATAAAAAGTGCTTCAAATAAAGAAAATGATGATAATTTATTACCATTTGATAAACTGGATAAAAAAGATAATTTTATAGAGGTATATGATAGTAAACCTATTGCATGTTTTGCGATAACATTAGGTGAGAAAACCTTAAGTAAAAATTACGTTAACGCAGAACGTATATCTCAGAAATATCATAATTTACCATTAATAGAAATAGATATTTCTAAATATATATCAATAGGTGATTCAAAAGAATATTTTAATCGTTTTGTAGATCAATTATTTGAAGATAAAAATGTAGACATTGGAAAAAAAGATGATGAATTATATTCTAAGTTTGATAATTTCTATAGAGAATTTAAATTTTTAAAAACTAAAAAATATAATGAAAGTAATATTAGAAATCTATTTGATTTTAATGTAAGATTAATAACTTCACAAGAAGTGTGTAATCTTGATAATTTATTAAATAATTATTCAATAAGTGAAATTGAAACAGTTTTAAAACATAACGATAACTTGTTTGATGATAATATCTTTAGGCATAAAACTATTACTAAAGCAGGTTTAGAAAGATTTATTTATAAGTTTTATAATTATCGATTAAATGAAACTTTAAATAAAATATATCCAGGCTTTAGTACTGTACTTACATATTTAAAGAATCTAGATGACGAAGAACTTAAACAGTTCGTTTTAGATGTAAATAATGGAAAAGTAGTTGATAGTTGGTTAATGGCACAAACTATTGATCCTATTCATACATCTGTTATTGTCGTTGCAAACGAAAAAGAATTAAGTATATTAAAAAAATATAAAAGTGAAAATCTTGATAAAATTCAAAATGAAATTAAAGAACTATTAAGTTTAAAGGAATATTTAAGTTCTAAAGATGATGAAAAAATAAAAAAATTAGTCAATGCTATGCAGCGTTGACTTTTTTTAATATTATTGGAAATAATAATGATAGTTTATTGTTTATAAATAAATAAAATGATAAAATAATTTTCATAAAGAAAGGAGATGTGAAAGTATGTTTAATTTATCGTCCAAATATAAACCATCAGGAGATCAGCCAGAAGCAATTGAAAAGATAGTTAATGGAATAAAAAATGGAAAAAAGCATCAAGTACTACTAGGTGCAACAGGTACTGGTAAAACATTTACTATGGCTAATGTTATAGAGAAAGTTAATAAACCAACCCTTGTTCTTGCTCACAATAAAACTTTAGCTGGTCAGCTATATGCAGAGTTTAAAGAATTATTTCCGAATAATCATGTTGAATATTTTGTATCATATTATGACTACTATCAACCAGAAGCATATGTTCCATCTTCTAATACTTATATAGAAAAAGATTCATCTGTTAATGATGAAATCGATGAACTAAGACATAGTGCAACATCATCACTTATTAATTATGATGATGTTATTGTTGTTTCTTCGGTATCATGTATTTATGGTATTGGAGAAAAAGAAGAATACGAAAACAATATGTTAGTTTTATCTGTTGGTGATGTAATAGATAGAAGAGTTATTATAAATAAACTTATTGATATGACGTATGAAAGAAATGAACTGGATTTTCATAGAGGTACCTTTAGATCAAAAGGTGATACTATAGATATAATTCCTGTAAATGAAAAAGCTCATGGTATAAGAATTTATTTATTTGATGATGAAATAGAAAAAATATCTTTATTTGATCCTCTTACTGGAGTGTTAATTGAAAATAAAAAAACAGTTGTAATATCTCCAGCATCACACTTTGTTACAGGTTCAGAAAAGTTGGAAGAAGCAATTAAAAGAATAGAAGAAGAACTTGAAGAAAGGTTAAAATATTTTAAAGATAATAATAAATTAATTGAAGAACAAAGATTAAGAGAAAGAACAAACTATGACATTGAAATGCTAAAAGAAACTGGATTTTGTAATGGTATTGAAAACTATTCAAGACACTTAGCTTTAAGAGCTGAAGGTGAAACACCATGTTGTTTACTAGATTTCTTTCCTAAAGATTTTTTAATGTTTATTGATGAATCACATGTTACACTTCCTCAAGTAAGAGCTATGTATAATGGTGATAGAATGCGTAAGCAAACTCTAGTTGATTATGGTTTTAGACTTCCATCAGCTCTTGATAATAGACCATTAAAGTTTGAAGAATTTGAAGATAAAATAAATCAAATAGTGTATGTATCAGCAACACCAGGAGATTATGAACTTGAAAAAGCAGATAATAAAGTTGTTGAACAAATAATTAGACCAACTGGTCTTCTTGATCCAACAATTGAAGTTAAACCTAGTGAAAATCAAGTTGATGATATCGTTAGTGAAATTAAAAAGAGAGTAGAAAAAAATGAAAGAGTATTAATTACCACTCTTACAATCAGAATGAGTGAAGAGTTAACTAATTATTTAAAAGAATTAAATATTAAAGTTGCATATCTTCATAGCGAAATAAAAACATTAGAAAGACTTAAAATAATAAAAGATTTAAGAGAAGGAACATATGATGTTATTGTTGGTATAAATCTTTTAAGAGAAGGACTAGATATTCCGGAAGTTAGTTTAATATGTATACTTGATGCAGATAAACAAGGCTTCTTAAGAAGTACAAGAAGCTTAATTCAAACTATCGGAAGAGCAGCTAGAAATGAAAACGGACATGTTATTATGTATGCTGATGATATGAGTGACTCCATGAAAGAAGCGATCGATGAAACAAAAAGAAGAAGAGAAATACAAAATAAATATAATATTGAACATAACATAGTTCCAAAAACTATAATTAAACCAATTAGTGAAGTAATAAGTAATAAAGTTATGGATGATATTAATAAAAATGAAAAGAAAAATAAAAATGAACTAAAGAAAACTATTTCTGAAATTGAATCTCAAATGAAAAAAGCAGCAGCAGAAATGGACTTTGAAAGAGCAATGGAACTACGTGATATTTTATTTGAATTAAAAGGTGAAATAAAATAGTTTATTTGTAATAAAAATGTGATATAATACATTTTACCTACCCAAAAAAAGGAGATATTACGTATATGGAAGATCAAAATAATTCTAAATCTAAAAAAACTTATAAATTAGTAACGTTAGTTGATGGCAAGATAACTACAGAAACTATTAATGATGATAAATGTATTGTTAAAGAAAAAAGCAAGTGTAATGAATGTGCAAAAGCATACGCTAATAAATGCCCTAAAATTGGTTTTGACGGAACAGTTAAAATAGATCAATTTGGTTTTATTAAAGAAGCAAAACAACTTTATAAAGAAGATAACCAATTATATCGATTTGTTATTACTAAATGCTTAAACTACCAAATGGAAACAAGAGGAACAGTTACGCTAACTGCACAAGAAAAAATGGATTTAATTAAAAAGAAAGATTTATTTATAACTGGTTTAATGGATTACTATGAAATTAACGACTGGGAATCTGTTTGTAAAGAAATGGATAAAAAGCCAATTCTTGATACTGATCCAAGAGGAGCATCATATAAAGAAAACCTTACAGAAAACCAACCAATTAACACACCTTTTATAAGAAGAAGAAATCGTAGAAATAAAAAATAGGAATAATGTTTTACATTATTCTATTTTTTTGCTATAATTACATACACACATGGGGTAGTAATGGTTTCGACATATATTACTAAACATGACTGCAAGTGGATGGCACACCTAATGTGCAAAATTAAAATTAAATGACGAAACTAAAGGTTTCACTCCTGCATTTGCCTAATTAAAGGATAGCAGAAGACTTCTACCTAATTTCGTTCATAGGTTAGGATAGGGGTTCATAGATATGAACTATATTATTAATATTGATTAGGTATTAATAACGAAATTTACTAATCTAGTTATTAACAAGGTTGGTTTAGAGCCATATTAATAATGAAATTTAAATCTAACTAAACTTGTAGATGTTGTGTGATAGGGTATACTGGACAGGAGTTCGACTCTCCTCTACTCCACCAAGTGAATATTTAAAGAACCTTTGTGGTTCTTTTTTTTAATTGCTTTTATAAAATATATAACTTATAATTAATATATAATTAGGAGGCTTTTATGAAGAAGATATGTTCTTATCTTGGGGTTTTGTTATTAGGACTATTTATAGTTCCAAATTTAGTGTCTGCTTTAGACATTGATAAAATTAAAGAAAATAAAGAATTGGTTATTAATGCTGTAACACCAACAGACGATGATAGTTTCTTTATCACTGAAGACTGGTGGTCAATGAAAAATGATTATAATTATTATTTAGGTGATTGTTCAGCTGATTATACAAAATGTAATATTTATAAAGAAGGCAATTTAGTGGCTAGTGATATTGCTATTAAATATGAATATGATCCAGTTGTAAAAACAGTAGTTGAAAATATTATTAAAAAAGTTCCTAGTACGGGAAAAGATTTTATTTTAAGCGATATTGAAATGGTTTTCTATGCTAAATACACACAATATTTTTGGGCGCATTTAGATCCAAACGCTAACTTAACAGAAGCAGATTATCCAAATCCAATTAGATTTTCTAGTGAATATAAAGAATTTATAGGTTATAAAAACTTTGTATTTGAACCTAGAATGGGTTATGAAGCTATGTATGCAGATTACATGGGTGGTACTGCAACATTTGAATATAACGATACACTTTATGGTACAACTGATGGAATCGGAACAAAAGTTAATTATGTCTTATATGTTCCAGATGATACAACTGATATTATAAAAGCACTAGAAGATAAATTAAAACCATATTTCCCAGATGTAACTATTACTTATGATTCAACTGGTAGTGCTCAAGATAGTATTGCATCCGAAGTAAATTACTATAAAGAACAATATACGAATTGTAAAACATATAGAGACAATATAATGGCTATTCCTGAAAACGAAAGAGATTATTCTAATAATGATGTTTTTAGAGAAAATTATACTAACTATAATAACAGTTGTGGTAGTTTTGGCTCATATGAATCACAAGAATTTGGTGATCCAGATGTTTATGCTGCTGAACTAGAAGCAGATTTAAAAGCTAATGAATATGCTGCAGTTTTAAATGCAGAACCAGGATTCTATCTATTAGAATTTGAAAATGGACAAGGTTTATATTTCCCAGTTGTAAAAGATTCTAGTAAAATTGTTAATAAAGAATTAAATATTACTACTGTTGATTCAGCAAGTAATGTAGAAATTAAAACAAAAGCTAATATTCCACTAGATACATTAATAGAAGTTGCAAGAATAACTAGTGGTGAAGAATATAATGCAATTGTTAAACTTTTAAATAAAACTGATGTTGAAATGTTTGATTTAAAATTATTTTCTAAGTCAGCTAATAATTATATTAAAAAATTAGATGATGGTAACTTTGAAGTTAAACTTCCAGTTAAAGATGAATTTAAGGGCAAAGACTTAGTTGTTTATTATGTTGATGAAAATAATAAAGTTGTTGAATATAAGGTTACTTTAACAGATGATGGTTTTGCTGTATTTACAACAGATCACTTTAGTATCTATACTCTTACTATAGCTGATCCAAAAGAAGATACTACAACAGTAGATGAAACTACTCCATCAGAAACAAAAGAAGAAGAAAAGAAAATTAATAACCCTGCAACTGCTGATAATATTACTATATACTTTGGTTTATTTACAATAAGTGCTCTATCACTTGTAGTAATGCCTTCCCTAAAGAAAGTTAAATAATATAAAACATAAGAGTGTTATGAATATTTCATAACACTTTTTTATATTAATTTAATATATGATATAATTTTTATGAGGTAGGTATATATGAAGGTAGCTTCTTTTAATATTAAACATCGTATATTTAATGATAATTTAAAAATATCAAACAAAGTGTTTGATATTATAAATGAAAATAAAATAGATGTTTTATGTACTCAAGAAATACCAAGAAGTATGGCAAGAAAATTTAAAAAAGTCATGAATGGTTATAATATATTAGGTGATTCAAGATATCATCATTATTTAAAAAGTTTACCATTTAATGAAAAGAATCCTATTATTACCAAAAGAAATGTAATTCATACTAAAACTATTAGATATAAAAATAAAATAAAAAATATAAAAGAGTTTTTTAGATATTTAAAAAATATACCTATAATTCCAAGAATCGCAACTTTAATAGTTATTAAAACTGATAACAAAAAAGATATATGTATAATAAATACTCATTTAGATTATAAGTTTTCCGTAATGCAGAAAAAAGAGTTAAAGGAATTAACAGAACTAGTTAAAGAGTATCATCAAAAATATGATGTTATTTTAACAGGTGACTTTAACATGGATGAAGAAGTTGAACATTTTAAGTTGTTTATTAGTGATCTAGAAAAAGAGAATATATACAAAGTTAATTTAGAAGGTTATACTTGGAGAAGTAAGAAAGGAAAAGAAAAAAAACTTGATTATATATTTATTTCAAAATCATTAACTATTAATGATTTTGGAATTATTAAATCAAATGATCTATCTGATCATGAGATTGTATATGTAGATATAAATGCATAAAAAGTCATAATATGTCGCACGAAATTAATGGAGTTTTCCATTAATTTTTTTTATAGTAAAAGTTAGTACTTATTTAGGGGGATATATAAATGAATACTTTTTATGTTGATGAATCTGGAAGTATGACAAAAAAAGGATTAGATAAAAGACATAATCGATATTTTATAGTATGTATGATTCTAACAAATGATAGTAAAAAATTATTACGTGTTTATAAAAGATTTATTAGTTCTAATATTGATAAACTAAGAAAAACAGATAAACATAACAAAATGTTTTTTAAAAACGGGAAATTTAAAGAACTAAAAGGTTCATCACTTACAATTGAAATGAAACAAAAATTTATAAACTTTTTTTGTCAGAATAGATTATTTGATATCTACTATATATGTTCAGATAATAAAAAAGCTGAAGATATTTTTTATAGTAACACATCTAGAGCTTTTAATTATTTATTAAAATTATCTGTAGAATATAATTCATCTATAAACAATATTAAAAAAAGTATAAATTATTTTTATATAGATGAAAGAAACATAAGAACTGATTCAAAAGCAACTTTAAGGGAGTATTTAAATACAGAACTTGTATCAGCTAATCATCTTCAAAAATTATTTGTTGTTGAATACTGTAATTCTGAATCTAAAAAGTTAATTCAAGTTGCTGATGTCTTTTCAAATATTTACTACACATATCTTGCAAAAGATACAAAACTTGATAAAGACATAAAAAAATTAATAGATAAAAAATATATAAAAAATGAATTTTATTTTCCAATAAGTTAAATTACAGTTGACAAATAGTAAATTATATTGATATATTTAATTTGTTATCAGTAAGTCCCTAATAGTTGCCATTTATTATTTTTAGGTAAGCGTTATGTGTTAACGTCGCTTTAGGGCAAATAACAAATATAAAAAAGATGCTTTTTATATAAGCATCTTTTTTTATATAGGTTAATGTTATAATCATCATTTTAAATTTTTAATAAACTATTAATATGAAAGGTGATGGTTATATAAATATAAGATTAAACTTTAAAGGGATTTTAATAAATAAAAATAATAAAGTATATATAAATATATATGATAAAAATAATTGTTTAGTATGTTGTAAAGAAACATCTAAACCTTATTTAGATGTTTGTTTAAATAAATGCTCTATATATAAAATCGTTATTTGTTATCATGGCTATAAAATAGTAAGAACTATATATATAAATCAATGTATTTTTAATATATATTTTAATTATATTACAAACACTTCAAATAGAAAAAGTGGTCCCATTACCTTTAATTTAGTAGATTATAACTATAATCTACCAATAGAAAGAGGGATATTAAATTTTGAACAAACAAGTAATAATAACTAATGGAGTTGGTACAGCCGACTTAATTAATGGAACTTATACAGTAACATCAAATACAATTGGATATGATAATACATCCATAAATCCATCAAGTTTAACAGTTGTAGATGGAACTAATAGTTATAACTTAACTATTTCAGCAACAGGAACACTTACACTTCATGTAACTGAAGATGGGACATCATCAGGAACTCCAGTTGTGGGAGCTACATTTGTTAGAACTGACTCAGGTGGAACAACATATGGATCTACTATAACAACAGATTCAAATGGTGACGCTGTATTCGATAATGTGCCATTTGCATCAACTGATGCACCTTTAATATATTATAAGCAAACAGCATCAGATGGTGACCATGAATTTAATAGCGCAGTTCAAAACACTAGTCTAACAACTAGTACATCAACTATCGAAGTTACGAATGCACCTGGTGTATCGAGAACTATAAATCTAACTGATGCTAATTATGAAAACTTACCAATTCAAGCGGGAACTCTTACATTAAATAATAATTAGCGTTTATATTTGATTTTATTTATATTTGGTGATAACCTATATAACAAAAAAAGAAGTGATATTTATGAGCATTATTGAAGCCTTATATTTTATAATAAGAATGAAATATATTGAAACAGGTTTTGATGTTGATAAAACATCAAGATTTTTAATCAATAATTTTGGGTATAAAACATTGATTTTATTAAACACATTTATTGTTTTCTTAAGAGATTTTGAACTGAAAAAGGAAATAGGTGAATGTATTAATAGCGCTATAATAAATTATCACTATGTTGAAAATATAAAAGGAATAGAAAAAACCAACTAATAATTAAAAGTTGGTTTTTTATTTTCTTTACAGATTATAAAGTAAATAATATATAATTATTCTAGTAATAAAAAATATAATGTTATAATTAGAATAGGTGATAAATATGCAAGATATAGATATTATAGAAAACTTCATGAATTCATTTGAATTTAGAAATTATGTTCAAAGTGTATTAATAAAACATAATTATGAACCTGTTTCAATGGATGATGATAGATGGAGCGATGATGATCCTAAAAATAATAATGATATGATTGCAAAAAAAGGTGATATTAAATATACTGTTCAAACTTTTTTAAATAAAAAAATAACAACAAGAGAAATAGAAGAAACTGTAGAAGATATGAAAAAAGAAAAAGTTGATTATGGAATAATTATTACTAATGGTGATGCTAGTCAGAACGCAAAAGAAGAAGCTGAAAAGAGAAATATTAGAATAATTGATAATGAAAGTTTCGAAGAATATATAAATGTTAAATAACTTTGACAAAGTTCCAAAGGACTTCGCTAGATATGTTAAGTGCTATTTTAATATAATTGTTTCCAGAAAGAAGGAAAGATTATGACATTAGGTCAAAACATTTTAAAGATGAGAAAGAAAAAAGGACTTTCTCAAGAAGAATTAGGAGAAAAGGTAGGAGTTACAAGACAAACTATATCAAATTGGGAACTTGATGAAACAACTCCAAACCCAGATCAATTAAAAGGATTATCTAAAGCACTTAATATTAGTGTAGATGATTTAATTGAAAATGATATTCAAAATGTAGTTTTATCTAAAGTAAAACTAACTGAAAAGCAAACAAGAACAATTAAAAAAATTGGTAAAGCTATTTTAATTGGTTTTATTACACTTTTAGTAGTTGATATTATTGCTTTTGCAATTTGTTTTACGAAAAAGATAGGTCCATTTAAAGAATCTAAACAAAATAATAATGTCACTTATGTTGAAAAAATATAAGTGTAGAAAATAAAAACTGAAAGTTTATACTTTCAGTTTTTTTATTTATGATATAATTTTGTTAAGTAAGGTAGGAGATAATTGATGGAAGAACTAAATAATGGATTAGAAGTAAACAAAAAAAGAGCAGCAATCTCACTAATTATTATAGGCATTATTTTAATTGCTATAGGCTGCACTATATTTTTTATACCTAAATTTAAAGATAAAATATTAGGTAATGGACTTTCTGGGGAGAAAAAAGAAATATATAATACATATATTGATTATTTATCAGAATATAAAAATAATGAAATAGCTGATAAAGATGGAGAAAAACAAAAAACTAAATATGTTTACTTAAGAATGATTAAAGCAGAAGGCGTTGAAAAACCTATTATGATGGTTGATGCTTTAAATGAAAAATATGGCATTATTACTGATATGTACTATCTAGATAAAGATGGTAAAGTACAACAAGAAAAATTTATAAGAAATACTACATATGGGGCATTATATGATTTTGAAACTAAAACATATGATTATTATTTACTTCAATATACAAAGGATGGACTAGAATCTTATGACCATATTATTAATCTATCTGATTATATTAATAAAGTAGATAATATAAGAGAATATGATGTTTTAGAATATGATCCAAGATTTATAGGTTTCGAACTTGATGAAAAAGTTACAATTGATGGTAACCCTAAAAAAGCTCTTACTACAGCTATAAAAAATATGAAGTCATTAGAAGAATTCTATAAAGTTGAAAAAGAAATAATTGATGATGCTCATCAAGAGTATAAAGCTTATCATGAAGATGATGATGAGCATGAAGAAGTAAAAGAATCTACAAAAACAACTAGTAAATGTAATAGTGGTTATGTATATGTTAGTGATGATAATAGATGTTATAGTAATACTAACACTAAACCAATGGATACAAGTTGTAAAAATGGTTATGTAGCATCACCTGGTGGATGTGCTCAAAAAGTTGATGCATCACTTTGTGAATCAGGTAGCGATCAATACGAAAACTATAATGGAAATTGTATAGATAAATATACAGATTCATCAGCTCCTATGAACTGTCCATCTGGATATGAAATCTTATTTGGCTCATATGGTGGTAAAGATTTTAATGGTGCTTGTTATAAGTACGAAAAACCTAACTATTAATTAAAAAAAGAAAAAAGCCTTAAAAGGCTTTTTCTTTTTTTACAAGTATAGTTATATATTTAAGTAAGGTATCTTCATCTTCAACCATACCACCTATAAACCACTCAGATATTATTGCAAGAACTGCAGATACATAAAAGTGAGCTGCATAGTTACTTGGTACTTCATCGATATTATTTTCTTTTATTTTTTCTTGAATATCTTTTATATATAATTTTTCAAATAATATAATACCTGTGGTATTATCATTTGAAATAATAGATCTAAATAGTTTAGGATTATTTTTAATAAACTTTATATAATACTTAGCAACTGATAAATAGTAATCAATTAAACTTCCACTATATTTAGTATTTTGCACAATATCACTATGCATTGAAAGAAGTAAGTAGTTAAGTAGTTCATACTTATCTTCAAAATGATTATAGAATGTAGTTTTATGTATTAGAGCTTTATCACATATTTCTGTAACTTTAATTTTGTCAAAGCTTTTAACTTTTAAGAGTTCTAAAAGAGCGTTAGCTAAATACTTTTTAGTTTTTTCCATATATATCACCTAGATATATTTTATCATAAAAATTCTACCAATATGTAAAAAAGTAGATTTTTCTACTTTTGTACATATTTAGTACTTACCTAATTAGACTAAAAATAATAGAATGTATCAGTGGTGATTGAAGTGAAAGACAAATTATTAATATGGCTTGGAGATAAGATTACAAAGTACAGATATGCATTTTTAGTTTTGTTTTCAGTATTTTTTATTGTTGGTTTAATTAATCTTAACAATGTAAAAATTAATGAATCATTAACAGATTACTTACCTGAAAAAACGGAAACTAAAGAGGGAATTAAAATCATGGAAAAAGAGTATGGGGCTCTTATTTCTATTGATGCTATGGTAAGTGGTGTTAGTGAAAAAGAGGCACTATCATATTATGAAGATTTTCAAAAAATAGATAATGTTGATTTGGTAATGTTTTCTTTAAGTGATAAATACTATAAAGATAATAATGCACTTTATAAATTTGAGCTTGTAAATAAAAGTGCTGAAGATGCAAATAGAATAAAAAAAGATATAGAATCTATTACTAAAAATAAAGATACTTATATTTATAGTGATACATTTGAAGATCCAACTCAAGGTGTTACAACAGTTTTAATTTTAGTTGTTGCAATCATCTTTTTAGTTTTAATATCAACATCAAAAACTTATTTTGAAGTTGTAATTGCATTTATTATATTAGGTATATCTATAGTGCTTAATATGGGATCTAACTTTATTTTTGGAGAAATATCATATATTACAAAAGCAATTGCAGTAGTTCTTCAGCTAGCACTTTCTATTGATTATGTTATTATTTTTATGAATCAATTTATGAAAGAAATAGATGATACTACTGATAAGAAACTTGCAATAAAGAAAACTTTATCTAAATCTATTCCCGAGATATTTGCATCATCTTTAACAACAGTATCTGGTTTAATAGTACTTATATTTATGCAATTTAAATTAGGTGGTGATATAGGTATTGTTTTATCAAAAGGTATTTTATGTAGTTTTTTAACTGTAATTTTAGTAATGCCATGTCTTTTAGATATTTTTACAAAACAAATACTAAAATTTAAGAAAAAAGAAATTAAAAAAGCAAATGTTGTTTTAAACTCTTTATCTAATTTTATTGTTAAATATAAATTTGTACTTTTACCTATATATGTAGTTTTAATATTTATATCAATTCTTTGTATAAATAACTATGATTATGCATTTAATTTAAATTCTACTAAAGCATTTAGAGTAAGTGATAATATTAAATCTTTAGATAAGATTCAAGAAACATTTGGTAAAGATAATACTCTTTTAGTATTAGTTGAAAATAAAGAAAAAGATTTTAATAAAGAAAAAGAATTAACTGATGAACTTGGTGAAGTTGATGGAGTTATATCATCTTCATCAATTACATCATATAAAATAAGTGATGATATATCTCTTTTTACAAGTTTAGATTATAAAACTGTATCTTCATTATTAGATATAGATCCAGAAATAGTTAAATCACTATATCTATATTATGCAAATGTTAATAATGAAAATATAACTGATATTGATAAATATAATATACCAATTATTAACCTTGCTAACTTTATTAAAAATAATACTGATAAATTAAATATTGATGCATCAACAAAACTTAAACTTTTAAAAAAATATGGTAAGAAATTTGAAAGTTACAGTTTTCTAGAAAGTAGTAACTATTCAAGAATTATATTAAGTTTAGATTCAAATGTTGAATCTAGTAATACTTTAAAAATAGTTAAAAATATTAGAGAGGTAACAAATAAGTATTATAGTAACTCACTTCTTGTTGGTAACTCTATTAATGCATATGATTTAAAATCTACATTTACAAGTGATAATATAAAGATTACTTTTGTAACTATATTATTTATAGCTATAATACTTTTAATATCATTTAGATCATTTGGTATGGCTATATTATTAATTCTTACAATAGAAGGAAGTATACTAGTTAACTTTGGACTTGTTACTTTAACAAATCATAAAATATTCTTTATAAGTTATATTGTTGTATCTGCTATACAAATGGGTGCAACAATTGACTATGCAATAGTTATTGCAAGTAGATACATGCAACTTAGAAAAAAACAAGATAAAAAAGATGCTATATTAGGTACTTTAAAAGATAGATTACCAGCAGTTATTACATCAGGTTTAATACTTCTTTCTGCAGGTTTTTTAGTAGGAACTATTACAACATCATCATGTATATCTAGTATTGGTTTATTTTTAGGCCTTGGTACACTTATATCTTTACTTGCAACTATATTATTCTTACCAGCAATACTTTATACATTTGATAAATTTATATCTAAAACAACAATGAAATAAAAAACTTATAGGATTTAATTCCTATAAGTTTTTTATTTTTGATATAATTTATTTAAGGAGAATATATATGGCAAGTACAAAAGAATATAGAGATTTTATTTTAGAACAATTAAAAGAGCTAGATAGTGTAGAATATAAACCAATGATGGGTGAATATCTTTTATATTATAAGAATATATTATTTGGTGGTATCTATGATGATAGATTATTAGTTAAAAAAACAGATACTAATAATAAATATAATTTAGAAGAATCTATTCCATATGATGGTGCTAAAGCTATGTATTTAGTAGATATAGATGATAAAAATATATTAAAAGATATTATACTAGATACATATAACGGATTAATAGATAAATAATATAATTTTTATTTGCTACATTAATCGACATGTTTTTAAATATTAGTAATATATAATATCTCTCCCGTAAGGAGAGATATTTTTATGATTAACAATTTAATTGATAGTACTTTTTCTTTGTTTGAAAGTATAAAACACATTGATGATGATGGTAACGAATTTTGGTATGCAAGAGAACTTATGACTGCTCTTAATTATAAGAGATGGGATAAGTTTAAGAATGTTATTGATAATAGTATTAAAAACTGTAAGTTAAGCAATGTTCAAGTTATTGACCATTTTTCCCAAACGGGAAAAATGGTAGAAATAGGTTCTGGAACAAAAAGAGAATTAGATGATTACAAATTGTCGAGGTATGCGTGTTATTTAATAGCGCAGAATTCTGATCCAAGAAAAGAAGTAGTTGCTTTAGCTAAAACTTACTTTGCTATACAAACAAGAAAACAAGAATTACTTGAACGAGATTACAACTTATTATCGGAGGATGAAAAAAGAATATATAATCGTAATAAAGTTAAACATGGTAATAGTTCTTTAAATAAAATGGCATATAAATCTGGTGTAAGAAACTTTGAAACATTTACTAATGCAGGTTATAAAGGTTTATATAATGGTGAAACA
>JAFZWF010000018.1 GCA_017617435.1 Bacilli bacterium | reverse complement strand
TGTTGGACCTGATACTCCATCAATTACTGTTACTGGTACTCCTGATGGTAATGCTCAAGTTACTGGTGATGGAACATTTGATCCAACAACAACAGATAAAATAGAAGTTGTTGTAACTCCAGAAGAAGGAGAACCTAAAAAGTATACAATTAACGTTATAAGAAATAAATCAACAGATGTAACACTTGATGAATTAAGTGTTGCTGAAGGAACTATATCTCCAGCATATGCTGATAATGTAGATTTATATACTGTAACTGTTGCATCAACTGTTGAAAATGCTACTGTTACAGCAACACCACATGATTCAAGAACCGAGGCTGTTGTTACTGGAAATACTGGTCTTCAAACTGGTGATAATACTGTAACTGTAACAGTTACTCCAGAAAGTGGAGATGCTGATAAACGTACAATTACTATTAATGTTCACAAGAAAAATACTGATGCAACATTATCAAGTTTAAGTCTAGATAATGTTACACTTGAACCAGATTTTGATCCAAGTATAACTACATATACTGCAACAGTTCCATATAGTGTTTCAGAAACAGCTGTTAATGCAACTGCATCTGATACATCTAGAACTCCTGTAATAGTAGGTGATACAACATTAGGCGTTGGTGAAAATCCATTTACAATTACAGTTACTCCTGAAGAAGGAGATCCTGTTACTTATACAGTTACAGTTACAAGAGAAGATCCATCAGCTGATACTTACTTAACTGGTATTACAGTAAATGGTACAGCCATTGAAGGATTCGATAAAGATACTGATACTTATACTGTTGATATTGCAAATAGTATTACTGAAGCTGAAATTATTGGTACAGCTAATACAAATTCAACAGTAGAAGGTAATGGTACACAAACTAACCTAGTAGTTGGTGATAATGGACCATATACTATTACTGCTAAAGCTCAAGATGGTACAACAACTAAACCATACTATGTAACTATTCATCGTAAAGATGATAATAATAAGTTAAGTGGTTTAGTAATAACTGCTGATCCAGCTGGATCTTTAGATACACCATTTGATCCAGATATAACTGAATATACTTATACAGTTGGACCTGATACTCCAGCAATTACTGTAACAGGTACACCTGCTGGTGGAGCTACAGTTACTGGTGATGGAACATTTGATCCAACAACAACTGATAAGATTGAAGTTGTTGTAACACCAGAAGATGGAACTCCTCAAACTTATACAATTAACGTTGTTAGAAATAAATCTACAAACGCTGATTTACTAAGTTTAGGAATAGCTGGTTATACAATATCTCCATCATTTGATAAAGATACAATTCTTTATACAGTAACCGTTCCAAATAGTGTAGATAAAGTTACTGTTGTAGCAGAAAAAGGTGATTCAAGACAATCAATTGATGGTCTTGGTCAAAAAGATGTAGTTGTTGGAGATAATCCACTACAAGTAGTAGTTACTCCAGAAGATACAACGGCTACACCTAAAACATATACTATTAAAGTTACAAGAGAAGCTAATGACAATAACTACTTATCTAGTTTAAGTGTTACTGGATTTAACTTAAAAGAAAGCTTTAATAAAGAACTTCAAGCATATACTCTAGAAGTTCCAACAGGAACAAATAGTATTACAGTAAATGCAACACCTGAAGTTGGTACATCAAATGTAACTGTTACAGGTGCTGATAACTTAGCAAATGATACTAATACTGTTACTGTTAGAGTTTTATCTCAAAAAGGAACTCCAAGAGATTATGTAATCACAGTTAATAAAACTGATGATGCCGAATTCATTACATCTGAAGCTTATGGACATACAATTGCAGATGGAATGATTAAAACTGTTGCTTATAAAACAAAACCAGATGAATTAAAAGATCAACTTGATAATGAAAATTCTAAATTATTTATGTACCTTGCAAACGGAACAGATCAACATGGTGCTCAAGACTATCTTGCAACTGGAAGCATTGTTAAATTAATTGTTAACAACGTTCTTAAAGATAGTAAGATAGTTGTTATCAAGGGTGATACTGACGGAGATGGTAGAGTAACACTATTCGATGCCGTTAAGGTAATCGGTTACTATCTAGATAATGTGGATTTTGATCCAACAGATCCATATATTGAAGCAGCCGATGTTGATAATGATAAATCTATTACATTATTCGATGTAGTTGGTACTTTACAAATCTACTTAAATGATAACGAGTAATTCATGGAAGGAGTAAATAAATAATATGAAAAGAATAACAAAATATTTAATATTACCTTTACTTCTACTAATGGCACTAACTATTAAAGTAAACGCTGCAGGAAGTGTTCCTGCATCGTTTACTGGTAGTGCTACTGTAGAACAAGGTAAAACAATATCAATAAATGTATACGTTGGTACTGTTACTGGTGGTGCAGATGGTAAAGTATATATGTATGGTGGATTCTTAACATATGATCCAGAATACTTACAATACCAATCTATTAGTGGTGCTAATGGATGGAGTGCTCAACTTAATGCATCAAATAACAAAATTGCAATTGCTGATTATTCACTTTCAGCAGGTGTTAAAAATGGTGTTGTTGGTACAATTAAGTTTAAAGCCTTAAAAACTGGTGCAACTACTATATCAATGACTGGTGCAAGTGCATCAGATACTGCTGGTAACTTAACTGTTAATTTTACTGGTAAAGATATTACAGTTGTTGAACCAACACCTGTAACACCTAAATCAAATAACTCTAAACTATCTAGTTTAGGAGTAGAAGGTTATGAAATATCTCCAGCATTTGATAGTGCTGTTACAAGTTATAATTTAACTGTTCCATATGATGTTGAATCAGTAAATATTACTGGTGCTGCAGAAGATTCTAAAGCAACAGTATCTGGTACTGGTCCTAAAGCATTATCTGGAAAACTTACAACAGCAACTATTAAAGTTACTGCTGAAGATTCAACAGTTACAAATTATGTAATTAATATTAGTAAAGGAGATAAACCTGCTGATCCTGAACCAGAAAAAGAACCAGAACCAACTCCAGAAGTTAAATCAAGTGATTCAACTTTAAAATATTTAAGTGTATCTGGTTATACTTTAACTCCAGCATTTGCAAGTAGTACTACTTCATATCAAATGAAAGTAAATAATAATATTACTTCTTTAAAAGTAACTGCTACTCCAAATGATGAAAAAGCTAAAGTAAATATTACTGGTAATTCTAACTGGGTTGTAGGTAATAATGCAATTATTATTACTGTAACTGCTGAAGATGGAACACAAACGGTTTATACTGTTAATGTTAATAGAGTAGAAGCTAATGCTAAATCAAGTGATAAAAATATTGATTTAAGAATTTTATCATCACATACAATTGATCCAATATATTCAAATAGTGTAGATGAATATAGTGTTGTGGTTCCAAATGATGTTGAAAAACTTGATTTAAGTATTACTCCATATGATAAGAAAACTAAATATACTGTAACAGGTAATGAAAACTTTAAAACTGATATTATCAACTTAGTTACAATCACTGTAACTGCTGAAGATGGATCAACTAGAGTTATTCATTTAAATGTTACAAGAAGTGAAGAAACTGCTAAAACAGATCTTCTTGATTTAAGAGTAGTAGGTCATACTTTATCTCCACTATTTAAAGCAAGTATTACTGATTATAAAGTAGATGTTGCTTATAATGAAGATGAACTTGAACTAATTATTAAAACTCAAGAAGGAGCTACTGCAGAAGTTATTGGTAACAAGAACTTTAAAGTAGGTAAAAATAATGTTTTAGTTAAAGTTACTGATGATAATAATTATGTAAAATATTATCAAATTGAAGTAACTAAAGCTGCTAAGAAGGGATTCTCATTCTTTGGACTTTCATTAATACCATTCTTACTAATATTACTACTTTTATTACTTCTACTTTTACTACTTTTATTCTTATTAAGACGAAGAAAGAAAGAAGAAGTAGAAACAGAAATTAAGCAACAAGATGCTCCAGTTAATATTGACTTTAAACCAGAATTTAACTTCAATAGTAACAATAAGAGTGGAACAGATGATGATATGATATATTCTGAAGGTAATATGATTAATGGAATGGATCTACAAAAACTTCCTGAAAAAACTAAGGAAGAAGTATACGACATGTATGATGATGTTGTAACTAAAGATGAACTTGTTGATGCTATAAATGAAAGCATTGAAACAAGAAATCCTGAAAAATTAAAAATGTTATTAGAACAAGAAAATTTAAATCGAAAAAAAGAAGAATTAAAAAATAAAGAACGTTCTAAAAGATTAGAAGATAAGGAAGACAAATAGGTTATGAAGAAGGTAATTAATAAGTTTACATTACTATTAATTTCTTTCTTCTTGTTTCCTTTCGTAACATATGCCGCTGGAAGTGTAAATGCATATTTTTCTGGTGGCAGTACATTTAAACCAGGTGATACTGTAACTCTTACAATAAATGTAGGTTCGGTTAATGGAGGAGCAGATGGAAAAGTATACATGTTTGGTGGCTTTGTAAGCTATGATCAATCATGCCTTGCTTATCAATCTATATCTGGTCATAATGGCTGGACTGCACAAATGAATACTGGAAATAATAAGATAGCAATTGCTGATTATTCACTTTCAAATGGTGTTCAAAACGGAAGTATTGGTTCAATTACTTTTAAAGCTTTAAAAGATTGCCAAACAACAGTTTCGATGACAGGTGCTAGTGCATCTGATACTGCTGGTAATGTTAGTGTTGGATTTAGTGGTAAATCAATTAAGATTTACACACCATCAAATAATAATAACTTATCAAGTTTAAGTGTTAATCCTGGTGGAATAAACTTTAATGGGGGAACAAGTTATTCAACTTCTGTTGGAGCATCAACAACAAGCGTAACAGTATCTGCTGCTGCACAAGATGCAAAAGCAAAGATATCTGGTGCTGGTAACTATAATTTAAATTATGGTGCAAATAATATAAATGTTGTTGTTACTGCAGAAGATGGATCAAAGAAAACATATTCTATTAATGTAAATAGAAAAGATGATCGATCATCTAATACTAATTTATCTAGTTTGAGCGTTTCAAACGGAAAACTTTCTCCTGGATTTAGCAAAGGAAATACTAAATATAGTATGGAAGTTCCATTTGCAACTTCTAAACTTAAAATTAGTGCTAATCCCGAAGATCCTAAATCAAAGGTAAGCATTTCTAACCCTGATTTAGTTGCTGAAGAAACTACAGCAGTAAAAGTAACTGTTACAGCTGAAAACGGAGCTACTAAAACTTATGTAATTGATGTTAAAAGAGGTAAAGATCCAAATAAACCTTTATCAAACAATAATTATTTAAGTGATTTGTCTGTTTCAACTGGAATGCTTTCTCCAGCATTTGATAAAGAAAAATTAAATTATGCTGTTTATCTTCCTTTTGAAATATCTTATATAGAAGTAAATACTTCTGTTGAAGATACTAAATATGCAACGATTAAAAAAGAAGGAGATAACAACTTATCAATTGGTAATAATTTATTTAAATACACAGTAACAGCTGAAGATGGTTCAACAAGAGTTTATACACTTACTGTTGTTCGTAATGATTCTTTGGAAGGAAATAGCAAAAATACAAATACAAACACATACCTTAAGAAATTAACCGTTAAAAACGGTATAATTACAAGTAAATTTAAAAAAGATAAAAATATATACTACTATTATAGTCTTGGTGGAAAAACCAAAATAAAAGATGCTATTCCTGAAATAAAAGATAATAAAGTAACAACATATAATCTTGGTGGATCATTTATAATAATTGTTGAAGCTGCATCTGGAGCTAGAAGTTATTACTTATTAATTGAAAAGAGTACTTTAGTTATAATTGCTTTAATTTTACTAATTATAGCTTTAGTTACATGTATCTTTGTTATAAGACATAAAAGAAAGAAAAACGGAAATAATAATAATATAAATGTAGATGATAATTCATCTAAGAAGAAGAAAAAAAGAAAAATTAAAAAGAAAGAAATTAAAGAAAACGCATAAATTATTTACATTCAAATAATTTATATGTTAAAATTAACTCAGGTAGGGTGAATGAAATGGTAAAAGAAAATATTGAAGAAGTTAAATCTGAAAAAAAATGTGCTTGCAATAAAAAAGGAATTATTGCTGGCATTATTGTTTTAGTTTTAATAGCTGTTGCAGTTTTATTAATTGTTTTATGCGGTGGTAAAAAATCTAATGAAAAAGAGTTAACTGCTAATTTAGAAAAATTAGGTGGTCAATTCTATGAAAAATTTTATTATCCAGCTCAAGAAAAATCTCAAAAAGATGTAAAAGCTTTTATTGCTAAGTTTGAAAAAACTGGTATTAAAGTAAATCTAGAAAATATATCTAAGATATCTAGTGTTGACAAAGAATTAATTGAAGGTATGGTTAATAGTAAAACAAAAGAAGAATGTGATAAAGTAAATTCTTATGTTGTTGTTACTCCAAAAAGCCCATATGGTGCTAAAGACTATACTGTAAAAGCTATACTTTCTTGTGGTTTTGATAAAAAAGAAGAAAAGAAAGAAACTACTACCAAAAAAGAAACTAAAACTGAAACTAAAAAAGAAGAAACAAAAAAAGAAGAAACTAAAACTGAAACTAAAAAAACTTCTAAAAAATAAAAATATAAAAAATCTCAGTAGAATAACTACTGAGTTTTTTTAATATATTATGTTTATTTTTTCATATTGTTTTTGTTCAACTTCGATTATTGTGTCATAGATAACTTTTTTGTCTCCTGACATATCACTTTGTTTAACTAACATTTTTAAAACAGCAATATCTTGATCGTTTAATGTACAAATGAATTCTTCTAAACGCATTGCTTTAATTGCTAGTTTAGCATTTATATATAAATCTAATCGATTTTGTATTGAATTATCCATATAAACCTCCTGTTTAATAGTTTTTATCGTATCAAACATAATTTATATAAACAATATAAATAAAAATTTATTTACAAAATTTTACTTTTTATTTGTTATTAGATATTTGGTTTAAGATATATTGTATTCTTCCATATATTGGTATATTAAATAATATAATTTTATCCATAATATTAATAGGTGAAGAATATGAAAAGAAAGATAATTTTATTTATTTCATTATTGTTTATTCCTTTTAATATAAAAGCATATTCAGATAAAATAATACCTGGTGGTAATACAATAGGTATTGAAGTATCTTCTGATGGGGTAATGGTAGTGGGATTTTATAAAGTTGATGGGAAATGTAATAAAACTAATCCTGAAATAAAAATAGGTGATTATATAATTAAAATTAACAATGAAAATGTCGAAACAGTAGATGATTTAATTAATCTTGTAGAAAAATATGAAAATGATAAAAAAGTTAATATAACATTTAGGAGAGGAAAAAAAGAATATAATACATTTCTAGAGTTAATAGAAATAGATAATTCATATAAAACCGGTTTATATGTTAAAGATAAAATAACAGGTATTGGAACTCTTTCATATATTGACCCAGAAACTAATCTTTATGGAGCACTAGGTCATGAAATAATTGAGTCTTCTAGTAAAAATATGATAGATATTGATGACGGATCAATATTTAAAAATGTTGTTACAAGCATTGATAGAAGTGTTAATGGTAGTCCAGGAAGTAAAAATGCTAAGTTTTATAGCAGTAATATATATGGAAATATTTTAAAAAATACTAAATATGGTATATATGGTAATTTAAATAAAGATATATCTAGTGGTGATGCAATAGAAATTAAAAAATTAAGTGATATAAATTTGGGAAAAGCATATATAAGAACAGTTGTTAATGGAGAAGAAATAAAAGAATATGAAATTGAAATTACTGATATAAATAAAAATAGTAAACTTAAAAGCATAACTTTTAAAATTACTGATGAAGAATTGTTAAAACAAACTGGTGGTATAGTTCAGGGAATGAGTGGAAGCCCTATAATTCAAGATGGATATTTAATTGGTGCAGTTACACATGTAATAGTTGATGATGTTACAAAAGGCTATGGAGTAAGTATTATTACAATGCTTGATGAAGGAGATAAATTATTAAATAAAAATTAGTGAATTTTTCATTAATTTTTTTAATTTATAAATTGCTTTTTGATAATTATAATTATATAATTATTAAGGATAGATAATCCGAAGGGTGAGGTATGAAGTATGAGTTATGAAAATAAAAAATTATTTATTTCAGAAAATTATGAAAGAAGAGCAATTTTAGAATTTGCTGAAGAGTTTGGTTACAAGGTAGATAATCCTGATGATGTATCACTTGATGAACTAAGAGCACTTGGAATTAGCATTTTATCAGACACAAATAAAGATCCAGAATCAGAAAGACAAATACCAATAACACCAGAATACGAACAAATTTCTATAGATGAATATATGGGTGGTAAAACTCCTATGATAAACGTAATCAATCGTAATACTTTTATTAATGAGCAAAATCAAAAAGAAGTAGTTAAACAAAGAACTAGAACATCATCTATTGGAAAAACTAAATTAGGTTATAAATCTAAAAAATGCTAGTGTAAATAGCATTTTTTTAATTAATAATTGATTTAAATATAAAATATATTTATAATATTTAACCAAGGTGATTTATATGTCAAACCGAACTTTAAAACTTATTAATCCTGAAAACAGTGAAATTTTAAAAAATGTTGATACTTCAATTTCTGATTTTGCTCAAGATACATCAAATAGTGAAATAGTTGATTCAGGTATTTTACTTGATGATTTAAATATTATGGGTTCATTTAACAGTTATCATGTAGATAATAAAAAAGTAGTACCTAATATTCCTACGTTTTTTAATCGTAATAGAAGTGTGAGAACAGTTGATAATTCAGATACTTTTATTAAACCAATGATTAAATTAAATGATGATGATTTATATACAGATTTAAATAAAACATTTTATTTTATTCAAACAAGATTCAGTGATGAATATAATAAAAAAATGGATCAAGCACTGGATAAAAATATTCTTACATTTTATAAAAGTATATGCCTATATCATGACAAAAATAAATATGATGTTAAATATTACATATATAAAAAATATACTATCGCAAGAGTACCAAATATTATTTTAAATAATAATGAAAAAACAAGTGGTTTTAGTTGGTATTTACTTTCTCCTGTAAAAGGTAAAGTATTCTATGAAGATAATGAAACTTATTTTGTTCCAGATAAAACATTATATAGTGGTGTTTCTTATAGAAATGCTAAATCATTAATTAATAATTATTTACCAGAAGCAATAGTTGAAAAAACAAAATAGAAAATAATTTCGATAAGAAATTATTTTTTTATCATTACTTGATATAAGATATAGATTTTTGTTATAATAACAATAGTGAGGTAATTATAAATGAAGACATTAAAAACTATGATAAGTAACTTTAAAAGATATTCATTTTTAATGAGACAATTAATTATCAGAGATTTTAAAATTAAATATAAAAGAAGTGTACTTGGAGTTTTGTGGAGTATTTTATATCCACTTATGATTATGAGTGTTATGGCTTTGATATTTTCTAATATGTTTAAATTCAGTATGGAAGGCGTTAACTATTTAGTTTATTTGATGAGTGGACTTATTATTTGGAATTATTTTTCTGAAGCTACAAATAACTCGTTAACTGCTGTTACCGGAAATTTTTCTCTTATAAATAAGGTATACATACCTAAATATATTTTTCCAATAGCTAAATGTTTATTTGCTGGAATTAACTTCTTATTTACTTTAATACCATTTTTGTTAATCGTTCTTTTAAGTGGTAATGCAGCCGAGGGAACTAAATGTACAATAAATATTTGCTATTTATACATTCCTATAGTTTTCATAGGAGCTTTGATGTTTACCATTGGACTATCATATCTTCTATCAACCGTTACAGTGTTCTTAAGAGATGTTTTATATATATGGGGTATTGTTTTAACAATGTTAAACTACTTTACTCCGATATTTTATTCAATAACTATTTTACCTGTTTGGCTTCAAAATATATTGAAATTAAATCCTCTTTATATATATATTAATACTTTAAGAGAGATAGTTTTATTTGGAAACCGACCAACAATTCTATATTTATTCTCTGGATTATTTGCAGGCTTTGTAAGTATGGTTATTGGAATGATTATATTTAGAAAAAAACAAGATAAATTTGTTTACTATATATAGGTGATAATATGATAAAGATAGAGAATGTTTCTATGAAATTTAATCTTGGTGTTGAAAAAGATAATTCCTTAAAACAAGTGTTTATTAAAATTTTAAGTTTCAATAGAAAAAAGAAAAAGAAAAAAGAATATTTTTGGGCACTAAAAAATATAGATGTTGACATTAAAAAAGGAGAAGTAGTTGGTATTATTGGTTCTAATGGAGCTGGTAAAAGCACACTTTTAAAGGTTGTATCAGGAGTATATAAACCAACTAAAGGTTCCGTTACAGTTGAAGGTAGCATTTCTCCAATGATTGAACTTGGTGCTGGCTTTGACGGCGAACTTACTGCACGAGAAAATATATATTTAAATGGAGCTATTTTAGGATATTCAAAACAATTTATAGATGAAAAATTCGAAGATATTGTTGAATTTTCTGAATTAAGAGATTTTTTAGATGTTCCTGTTAAGAATTTTTCTTCAGGTATGACAGCTAAACTTGCTTTTTCGATTTCAACAATTGTTAATCCTGAAATATTAATTGTTGATGAAATTTTATCTGTTGGAGATATTAAATTTCAAGAAAAAAGTAAAACAAAAATGATGTCAATGATCAATGGTGGAACAACAGTTCTTTATGTATCACATTCACTTGAATCGATTAAAACATTATGTACCAAAGTTATTTGGCTTGATCATGGTGAAGTAAAAATGATTGGCGATACTAAAAAAGTTTGCGAAAAATATTATAAAGAAATAATGGGTAGATAAGAGAGGAGATTAATAATGATTATAACTAGAACACCTTTTAGAGTTAGTTTATGTGGAGGTGGAAGTGATCTTCCATCATTCTATGAAAAAAATGGTGGATGTGTTATTAGTACAACAATTAATAAGTACATGTACATAACAAGCCATCCATCATTTGATAAAAATACAACAGCACTTAAATATTCTAAAACTGAAATTGTAAATGATTTAGATCAAATAAGTCACAGTATTTTTAGAGAATGTTTAAAAAGAGAGGATTTAAAAGGATTAGAAATTACATCTATTGCAGATGTTCCTCAAGGAACAGGTTTAGGTTCATCAAGTGCCTTTACTGTTGGTTTAATAAATAATTTAAAATGTCATAAAAGACAATTTGCATCAAAAGCAGAACTTGCAGAAGCAGCTTGTGATATGGAAATTAATATTTTAAATAATCCAATAGGAAAACAAGACCAATATGCAGCTGCATTTGGTGGATTAAATTATTACCAATTTAATAAAAATGGTACAGTTGATGTTGAACCAGTTTTACTTAGCCATGATGCTTTTAAACAGTTAGAAAAGAACTTAATAATGCTTTATGTTGGTGGCGAACATAATGCATCTGAAATATTAAAAGAACAATCTAAAAATTTAGTTTCAGCAGCTGATAAGGAAGCGGGTCAAAAGAGAATTGTTGAATTAACTCATGAACTTAAATATGAACTTGAACATGATAATATTGATGCAGTTGGAAAAATTCTTGATGAAAACTGGAAGATTAAAAAAGGATTAGCTAGTGGAATTAGTAATCCTAAATTTGATGAATGGTATGATAAAGCAATCAAAGCTGGAGCTCTTGGTGGAAAAATTTTAGGTGCTGGTGGAAGCGGATTCTTCTTATTCTATGTACCAGAAGATAAGCAAAAACAATTTAGAAAAGAAATGAAAGAATTACCTGAAATGGAATTTAAATTTGACCATTTAGGAACAACAACAATTTTTGTAAGTTAGGAAGGAAATTAAAATATGAAAGTATTAGTAACAGGTGGTGCCGGATTTATTGGCACACATTTAGTAGAAAGATTATTAAATGAAGGAAATGAAGTTGTTTGTGTAGATAACTTTACTCTAGGTAAACAAGAAAATGTAGATAAATTTAATGAAAATAGTAATTACAAATTCTACAAAATTGATATTAATGATACAGAAGCTTTTTGTAAGGAATTAGAAAATGAAGAATTTGATATGGTTTATCATTTAGCTGCTAATTCTGATATTCAAAAAGGTGCTAAGAATCCATTAGTTGATTATAATGATACATTTATGACAACATTTAGCGTACTTGAATTTATGAGAAGAAAAAATATTAAAAAATTGTTTTTCTCATCAACATCTGCTATTTATGGAAATGAAGTTGGAAAAATGTTAACTGAAGATCTAGGTGGATTACTTCCAATTTCATATTATGGTGGAGCTAAATATGCGAGTGAAAATTTTATTTCTTCATACGCATATATGAATGATTTAAGTGTAATGACATTTAGATTTCCAAATGTTATAGGACCAAATCTAACTCATGGTGTTATTTATGATTTTGTAAAAAAATTACAAGCTAATCCAAATGAACTCGAAATTTTAGGTGATGGAACTCAAACTAAACCATATATTTATGTTTTAGATTTGGTTGATTGCATTATACATATGACAAAAGATATACCATCAGGAGTAAGTATTTATAATGTTGGTGTTGAAACTGCAACAAGTGTAACAAGAATAGCTGATATTGTTTGTGAAGAACTAGGTTATGAAAATGTTAAATATAACTATACTGGTGGAAATGTTGGATGGAAAGGCGATGTGCCTAAATTCCAATATAATCTAGATAAAATACATGCAACAGGATGGAATGCTAATTATACATCTGATGATGCTGTAAGAGAAACTGTAAGATATATCAAAAATAAATAGGGAGGTTTTGCTTATGAAAGCAGTAATACAAGCAGGAGGTAAAGGAACTAGAGTTAGTTCTCTTACTGGTGATGTTATACCCAAACCAATGCTTGAAATATCAGGTTATCCGATTTTATATCATCAAATAATGAATTTAAAAAAATCTGGTATAACAGATATTACTTTAATTGTTGGACATCTAGGAGAAGTTATTAAAGATTACTTTAAAGATGGAAGTTCTTTAGGGGTAAATATAAATTATGTTACTGAAGACCCTGAAAAACCTCTTGGTACTGCAGGTGCTCTTTACTACCTAAAAGATAGAATTAATGATGATTTTATATTTTTACTAGCTGATGTATTTATTGATATTGATTTTAAGAGGATGGAACAATTCCATAAGGATAATAATGCTGCAGCAACCCTTATGACACACCCAAATGCTCACCCATTTGATAGTGATTTAGTAGTTGTAGATGGTAATAATAAAGTGTTAAAATTTGATCATAAAACAAATGATAGAACAAAGTATTTCTATCATAATTTAGTAAATGCAGGAGTTATGATTTTTTCAAAAGATACCCTAGATTTAATAACTGAAGAAAAAAAATACAGTTATGAAAAAGATATTATTGAACCTTTAATAGCTGAAGGAAAAGTATATTCTTATAAATCAAGTGAATATGCGAAAGACATGGGTACTCCTGAAAGATACGCAATGGTTCAAGATGAATATAATAGAGGAGTTCACATTAAAAAAAATCTATCAAATAAACAAAAATGCATATTTTTAGATAGAGATGGAACTATAAATAAACATATAGGATTTATGAGAAATATAGATGATTTTGAATTAATTCCTGGTGTTGCTGAAGCAATAAAAGAAATAAATAATTCTGATTATTTATGTATTGTAGTAACTAACCAACCTGTAATTGCAAGAGGAGAAGTTACTGAAGAAGAACTTAATGAGGTTCATATGAAAATGGAAAAACTTTTAGGAGATGAAGGAGCATATATTAATGGACTATATTACTGCCCTCATCATCCTGACAAAGGTTTTGAAGGTGAAAGACCAGAATTAAAATTTGATTGTGACTGTAGAAAACCTAAAATTGGAATGCTTTTACAAGCTGTTAAAGATTTCAATATTGATTTATCACAATCGATTATTATTGGTGATTCAACCCTTGATATTAAGATGGCAGAAAATGCTGGAGGGATAACAAGTGTTCTAGTTAAAACTGGTCAAGGTGGAAAAGATAACAAATATGTTGTAAATCCAACATATGTATGTGAAGATTTAAAAGAAGCTGTAGAAACAGTTTTAAATAGAGAAAATGGAAGGAAAAGACAGTAATGGAAAAAGTAGATTTTAAAAATGCAATTAAAGAGTATTATGAAAGAGAAATAAGAGTAATAAATAATCTTGATCTAGATGAAATAAATGAAGCTATGAATGCTATTTATGAAACATATAAAAATCAAGGAACTATTTATATTTGTGGTAATGGTGGTAGTGCATCAACTGCATCTCATTTTCAAAATGATTTTAATAAAGGTATTTCTGAATATATAGATAATAAATTTAGATTTTATTGTTTAAATGATAATGTAGCTACTTTAATGGCTATAGCAAACGATATTGGATATGAAGAAGTATTTAGATTTCAAATTACTAATAAAATAACTGATAAAGATTTATTTATTGGTATTAGTGGTTCAGGAAATTCTAAAAATGTATTAAATGCTGCTGAATATGCAAAAGAAAAAGGTGCTAAAGTAGTTGGTATTACTGGTTATACTGGTGGTAAATTAAAAGAATTAGCTGACTATAGAATGCATGTAGATGAATGCGATATGCAAATTGATGAAGACTTACATATGACATTTGATCACATGATGATGAAAATTTTCTATAACTTATTAGTTTGTGATAAATTAACAGGCGAAAACATTAATGATAAACATTAATTAAAAAAGTGATTTTGGAGGTTAGTAATGGCTAAGGACGAAGCTAGTATGAAAGAATATAATGTTCAATTTGGCGTTTTAACATTTTTGGCCACCATGTTAGTAATTTTTGGTCATACTGGTATATCACTAGGAACATTTGAATGGCTATTTCATTTTGACACTTTTCATATGCCACTATTTGTATTTATATCAGGATATTTTTTTAAAACACATGATATTTGTTTAAGTAATATGGGTGCTTTTCTAAAAAAAAAGATAAAAAAATTGATTATTCCATTTTTTGTTTTTAACCTTTTATATGGGTTACTAGCAGTTATTTTATATTACAAATTTAATTTTGTTTGGTGTAATGGCAATAATTTTTGGCATTATTTAATTGTTCAGCCATTTACTTATGGTACTGATTTCTTTGGTTTTAACTCTCCAGCTTGGTTTGTATTGATGCTTTTTTGGGTAGAATTATTTGTTTATATTTTATATTTAATTTTTAATAAACTTAAAAGTAAACATATAATAATATCGATGCTAACTTTAGTAGGGGCATTTTTAGCTATATATATATCTAAAAATTATGAAAAAACTGCTACTATTGTTTTTGCTACGAGAACTTTGTATATGATGTTTTGGGTTAGTTTAGGCATTATTTACAAAAAATATTTAGAAAAACATGATAATTTACCAAGTTTATTATATTTTGCAATAATATTTTTAATACAGTTTGCGATATTAATAATTAATAATGGTCATGAAATGAATGCTTTTATTTATAATGGTACATTTACTCAAAATAGTTTAATAACAATAATTTTAGCAATTAATGGTATTGCGTTATATTTAAGATTATCAAAAATACTATGTGATTCATTAGGAAAAAGAAAATTAGTAATATATATTCAAAAGAATTCATTTAGTGTAATGATGCATCAGATGTTTGGCTTCTTCCTATTAAATTTAATTTTTTTTAAATTATCAAATTTTGTTAGTAGCATTTCATTTAATTATGATGGGTTTAGGTCAAGTCAATTTTATAGGGTATATCCTTACGGTCATCCAGCATTTGATATTTTATATGTAATTGCTGGTTTAGGTGTTTCCTTATTAATAGCTTATATTACTGGAATAATAAAAAAAGCATTTCAAATAGTATTTAGTAAAAAAGATTTATAATTAATAAATCTTTTTTTAATATGTTATATGTAGTTGTTTACATTGAATAAAGGTTAAAAGTATTATATAATAGTGTTATTGTAGTTATACTACATTGAGGAAAGGCTAGATATGAAGACAATAATTTTAGGAGCTGGATTATCTGGAATAAGTACAGCTTATTTTTTACAAGAAGAAAAAGGGTTTGATGACATAACATTACTTGAAATGGAATCAACACCAGGTGGCTTATGTCGTAGTATTAAAAAGAATGGTTACATTTATGATATTGGACCTCATATTTTATTTAGTAAAGATAAAGAAATGCTTGAATTAATGTTAAGTGTTTTAGATGAAGGAAAAAATGATTTAGTTAGAAGTAATCAAATATTATATAAAGGTATTAAAGTTCAATATCCATTTGAAAATGACTTATCAAAATTACCCAAAGATGATTTGCATTATTGTATTAATGCATTTAATCATAATCCATATGAAAATTATAATGCTACAAATATGATTCAATTTTTCTTAAAAACATTTGGTGAAGGTATTACAAATACATATTTAAGACCATATAATGAGAAAATTTGGAAATATGATCCAGCATTTATGAATACTTCAATGGTTGATAGAATTCCAAAACCTACTGAAGAAGAAATAAGAAGAAGTGCTGCTGGAGAAACTATTCAAGGATACTTACACCAATTATATTTCAGTTTTCCAACTAAAGGTGGAATCGAAGCAGTACCTAACGGTTTTTTGAGAAGATTAGATAAAAATAAATGTAAAGTTGTAACTGATTCTAAAGTAACAAAAATTGAAAAGAAAAATGATGTATATTATGTTACTGCAGGTGAAAAAACTTATGAAGCTGATCTTGTTATTTCGACTATACCAGTTCAAGCTTTAACAAGTGCATATAAAGATGCAACTGAAGAGTTAAAAGAAAAAGTTGCTGATTTAAGATATAATTCAATCATTATAAGTTTTGTTAAATTACCATATGATTTATGTGGTGAAAACTTTGCTTTTATGATACCTGATAAAAATGTTATTTTTCATAGGATTTCTAAAATGGACTTCTTAGGAGATGAATATCATCATAGCAAAGAAGAAGCAACATACATGATTGAAGTTACTTATCGTAAAAATGATCAAGTTGATACAATGAGTGAAGAAGACTTCAAAAAAGCAATCAAAGATGGTTTAGTTACTATTGGATTTGCAAAAGATGAAAAAGACGTAGAATTCATTGATATTACTAAATACCAATATGCTTATGTAATTTATGATTTAAATCACACAAGTAATATGGAATTTATTAGAGACTTCTATAATAAAGAAGGAATAATTCTAAATGGTAGATTTGGTAATTTCGAATATTGGAATATGGATAGAATATTAAGGGAAAGTTTAGAATTAAAAAATAGAATTGTGGAAAATGTAGGTGAAAAATAATGGCAAATAGTAAAAAACCATTAATATCTGTTATTATTACAGTAAAAAATGTAGAAGAACATTTAAAAGAGTGTTTAAAAAGTATTACTGAACAAACCCTTAAAGATTTAGAAATAGTAACTGTGTATGCTGAATCAAAAGATAATACATTACAAATTTTAAAAGATTTTCAAAAAAAAGATAAAAGATTAAAAATATATGATCAAGACCGTCCTGGGATTGGTGCTGCTAAAAACTGTGGTATAAAAAATTCAATCGGCGAATATATCACATTCTTAGATGGTGATGACTATTATCTAGATAAAAATGCTTTAGAAAAAATGTACAATGGTGCAAAAGAACATAATGTTAAAGTATGTGGCGCTTTAAGAAAAGTTCTAACTATGAATGGTGAACTTGAAGAAATTACTCTTCATAGACCTTTCTTAGTAGGCTTTCCTAAAGGACGTTTATTTTATTATAAAGATGTTCAATATGATTATCATTTCCATAGTTATATTTATGATAGAGAAATGATAATGAGTTGTGGTGCAAGGTTTGCAGAAACTAGAGCATATGATGACACTCATTTCTTTGTAAGAGCAATGCTTGCTGCTGAAAGATTTTATGTAGTTCCTGTTGAACTATACTGTTATCGTTGCCATGAATCATATTCATGGTCAAGTTCAGTATGTTATGAAGCATTACAATCATTAATTGATGAGTTGAGATTTGCAAAAGAAAATCATTTATATAATTTATATTATATGGTTATACAAAGAATAAATTATGAATATGGCCCTCAATTTGAAAATCATATTAGACATGGATATTTCAAATTATTAGAATTATTACTTGATTTACAAAAAGAAGTTGATAACGAAATACTATATAGTGTTGTAAAAAGAATGCCAACCTCATGTATTATTGATGCAATGAATTTCCCAAATTATGGTTTAAAAACAATGTGTATTAAAGGAGAAGATTATTTTATATTAACTCCTTTATATAACTTAATTAATAATCAAATTAATGAAAAATCAATTGACTACAAAGAAGCATATTGCGGATTATATAATTCTAAAACATTTAAAGTAGGAAGATTAGTACTTTGGTTACCAAAGAAAATATTAACTCTTCTTCATTTAAAGTAGGTGTCTTATGAGTAATAACAAACTTTATGATAAGAACTTTTATGAAACCAATAAAAAAGATATAGTATCTGCTGAAAAAATACTACCATTTGTTTTAGATAAATTAAATCCTAAAAGTATTGTTGATTTTGGATGCGGAGCTGGCACTTGGCTTAATGTTGCAAAACAAAATGGCTGTAAAGAAGTTTTAGGGTTAGATGGTGAGTACGTAGATAATTCATGGCAAATTATAGATAAAAACGAATTTAAATCATGTGATTTAACAAGCGATATTAAATTAAATAAAAAATATGATCTTGCAATTTGTCTTGAAGTTGCAGAACATATTTACGAAGATAAAAGTGAAACGTTTTTAAAAAATTTAACTAATGGATCTGATATTATTTTATTTTCATGTGCTATTCCAGAACAAGGAGGAACTCATCATGTTAATGAACAATATCCTTCATACTGGGTAAAAAGATTTGAAAAATATGGCTATAGAATAATAGATGGTATTAGAGCTAATTTCTGGGATGATAAAAATATAGCATTTTGGTATAGACAAAACATGGTTTTATTTGTTAAGAATAATCGCTACAATGAAGTAATTAAGTTGTTTTCTGAATCGATGAAACCATTAGATATTGTTCATCCTGCAAAACTAGAAAAACTTACTGAAGAATATCAAGAACAAATTAAAAAGTTATCTAAAGAACGTAATGATTATAAATTAGATGCTGATAATTTATGTAAAAAACTTGAGAAAAATAATAAAAATACAGTTATACCAGAAACAGTAAATCCAAAAGTTACTGTAGTTGTTCCAGTATTTAATGTTAGACCATTTTTAAGGGAATGTTTAGATAGCATTTTAAATCAAACCATGAAAGAAATAGAAGTAATTTGTGGTGATGGAGGTTCAAATGATGGATCCCTTGAAATACTTAAAGAATATGAACAAAAAGACAAGAGAGTAAAAGTAATCAGCCGTGATGGTTCTGGCTATGGAGAATCTGTAAATGAATGTATGGATATGGCAAAAGGTGAATACATTGGAATTGTTGAGTCTGATGATTGTATTAAACCTGAAATGTATGAAACTCTTTATAAAATTGCTAAAGAAAATGATCTAGACTGGATAAGAAGTGATATTTTCTTCTATTATTCAGGAATGCCTGAAGATGAACAATTAGTTAGAGAATCAATAACATATTGTAATCCAATTTATAACAGGGTATTAGATCCTAAATATGATGTTAGTCCATATCATACTGGTTTAAGAAGTTGGTCAGGTATTTATAAAAAAGAATTTTTAGATTTCTATCAAATTAGACATCACGAAACACCTGGCGGTTCATATCAAGATGTTGGATGGTATCTAAAAACATTATATGATGCAAGAAAAGTATATTTTTTAGATAAACCGTTCTATATGTGGCGTCAAGATAACCCTGGTTCATCTATTCACTACAATTCAAAAAAATTAGTCGAAAAATCTGTAAAAGAATGGGAATTAAATAAACAATATCTTGAATATCGAACAGATACTACTACAAGAATGTGGGGAAGTTTTAATTATAGAAGATTCTATTCATTTTTGTGGACAATAGATATGGCTAAAGGCGAAGATAAAGAAGAAATGATTAATTTTGCAAAAAAAGAGTTTAAAGAAGCTTTAAATAGTGGCAAAATTGATCGAGCATTCTTTGATGATTATGAGTGGAAGAAATTTACTCAATTTATTAATTAATTAAAAATACCCTTTAAAGAATGGGTATTTTTTTGTAAAATAATATTATGGATGTGGTGATATGAATAAAATAAAATTCAGTATTATAATACCAGTTTATAACATAGAAAAATACATAACAAAATGCTTGGATTCTGTAATCAATCAAACTTATAAAAACTATGAAGTAATTATTGTATGTGATGACTCAAAAGATAAATCAAATATAATTGTAGATTCATATGTTAAAAATGATAAAAGGTTTATTAAATGTTTTGAAAAAAATACAGGTCTTGCTAAAGCTAAAAATATTGGTTTATCTAAAGCAACTGGAGACTATATATTATTTTTAGATGGAGACGATTATATTGAAAAAGATTTACTTCAAAAATTAGTTGATGAAGATATTGATAAATATGATTTATTAAGATTTCAAGCTAGAGAAGTAAAAAATAACGATGTTATAAATGAATATAATGAAGAACAATTTATTTCAAAAAATGGCATTGAAGCATTTAAAAAAATAATAAATTATCACTATATTGAAAACTCTTGGCTATATTCATATAGTAATAAATTTTTTAAAGAAAATAATTTCTCGTTTAATGAAGGGTGTGTTGCTGAAGATTACGGTTTAACACCATTAATTATTGCATCAGCAAATAAGGTTAAATGTATTTCTTATATTGGATATAATTATGTTCAAAGAGATAATAGTTTAATGAATAGTGATGATTATAATAATAAAATTAAAAAAATGGATGATATGTTAAAACAAGCTACTTATCAAAAACTTGAACTTGATAATATAAAAAATTCTGAAATAGTGAAGGATTTTTTAGATGATTCTTTAATATATTTTTCTACAAGACTTAAGTATAAGGACTACCGAAAATATAATAAAATTTTAAAAAAGAGAAATTGCTTTAAACACCTTAAAGGCACTTCTTTTAGAAATAAAATAAGATGTTTTTTAATTAAATTTAATTCATTTTTCTTTTTTAGATATATTAAGAGGTGATGGTAATGCCAAAAGTAAGCGTTGTTGTTCCAGTTTATAACAGTTCAAAATACTTAAATAAATGTATTGATTCACTTATTAATCAAACTTTTAATGACATTGAATTTATTATAATTAATGATGGATCAACAGATGATTCCGAAGATATAATCAAGTCTTATAATGATGAAAGAATTAAATATATCAAACAAACAAATAAAGGAATTGGAAAAACCAGAAATTATGGTGTAAGCATAGCATCTGGTGATTATATTATGTTTATTGATTCTGATGATTATATAGATTATGATTGTGTTGAAAAAATGTATAATAAAGCAATTGAAACTGATTCAGATTTAATAGTTAGTGATTTTTTTAAAGATATTCAAGGTAAACTTATTAAAATAACTTTTCCTCACTTTGATAGTTGCACACTTCAAGAAAATCCAGGACTACTTAATTTTATTAATATGGGTCCTTGCAATAAACTTTATAAAAAAGATTTAATTAAAAATATCAAATTTGATGAAGAACATAAATATGAAGATACACCGTTTGTTGTAAAAAGTTTAAAAAATGCTAAAAAAATTACTAAAATCGATGAATGCTTATCTTATTATGTAATTCATGATAATAGTCAAACAACTACAAAAAATGAATCGATTAGAGATATTTTATACATTATGGATATCCTAAAAAAGGAATTAAATAGCAAAATTTATGATTCAGCATTTAAGGAACTATCTGTTTCTATTTTAACTGATTATATAATTCAACAAAGATATATAAAAAATAGAAAGTTTAGAAATAATTTTATAGATGATGGATTTAATAAACTTTATGAGATTGATCCTAAATGGAAAAAATCAGAATATTTAAAAAGAATTAATTTTATAAAAAGATTTATAAAAACTCATAAATTTATTACAAAACTTTACTGTACAATGTATCAAATTATACATTAAAAATCTTTAACAAAATTGTTTAAAGATTTTTTTTATTGTATAATTAATTTGATTAAAGAAATTTGGTGGTAAATATGAAAAAAGTATTTATTATTGGTGGTGGCGCATCAGGCCTTACCGCAGCAATAAAAGCAAGTAAAAATGGTAATGATGTAACTATTTTTGAAAAAAATAATAAACTTGGTAAAAAAATATTAATAACTGGTAATGGTAAATGTAATTACTGGAATGAAAATCAAGATTTAAGTAATTATCATTCATCAGGTGATTACACAAAAATAGTAAATCAAATGAATTTAGTTAAAGCACATACATTTTTAGATTCAATAGGACTTGTACCATATATTAAAAATGGTTATTATTATCCAAGTAGTCAGCAAGCTATAAGTGTTGTTAATGCTTTAGTGGATGAAGTTAAAAATAATGGTGTAAAAATTATTAATGAAGAAGTTACTGATGTTAAAAAGAAAGATAACAAATTTATTATAAATAATAATTATGAATCTGACGTTTTAATTATTGCAACAGGTGGTATGGCTGCTTCTAAAACAGGATCAGATGGTTTTGGATATAAAATAGCACAACAGTTTAATCATAATATTATTAAACCATTACCAGCATTAGTAGGTTTAAAAACAGAAGAAAATTTAAAAGATCTTTCAGGCGTAAGATTTATAGGTGAAATAAAATTATTGATTAATAATGAAGAAGTGGAAAGCGAACTTGGCGAAATACAAATAAACGAGTATGGTTTTAGTGGAATACCGGTAATGCAAATTTCATCTAAAGCTATCAAAGCATTGGATGAAAATAAAAATGTATTTATCTCTATAAACTTCCTTCCTAACATAGCATCTGATATTCTTGGTTTAAGATCATTTATAAAGGTTCAAAGTAAACATTTAAATAATAAAACTATTACTCAAATTCTAGATCAATTATTTAACTATAAATTATCTAATTATTTTTTAGATAAATCAAATATTGATCCTAAAAGTAAAGTAGAAGATTTAACTAATGACGAACTTGATCTATTATGTCACTATATTTTAAATAATAATTATAAAATAACTGACGACAATGGTTTTGAAAATGCCCAAGTAACATCTGGTGGAATTGATTTAAAAGAGATAGATGCTGAAACACTCGAATCATTAAAAGAGAAAAATTTATATTTTTGTGGCGAAATACTAGATGTTGATGGAGCATGTGGTGGTTACAATTTATCTTTTGCATGGATTTCAGGATTACTAGCTGGAAATATAAAGTAGTTTTATTAATATGAGGTTTTAATTATGCTAAGAATTAATAATGTAAAAATAAATGTATCTTTAGATCAGGATAGATATATTAAACAAAAATTATCTAAATTATTTAATAAAGATATCACTTCATATAAGATAAACAAAAGATCAATTGATGCAAGACATAAACCTGATGTATTTTATGTATATGAAATTGATATAACAATACCTAATGAAGATAAATATTTAAAATTGAATGACGTTTCCAAAGTGAATTTAGAAGAATATACTATTCCAACATGTAATATGAATTCTGACGTAAGGCCTATAATCATAGGTCTTGGACCTGCTGGTTTATTTTGTTCCTATATTCTTGCAAAAGCCGGTTTAAAACCAATTATATTTGAACGTGGTAAAAAAATAGATGAAAGAATTAAAGACGTTGAAGAATTTTGGAATAATAATAAATTAAATATTAATTCAAATATTCAATTTGGCGAAGGTGGAGCAGGGACTTTTTCTGATGGAAAACTTAATACAATGATAAAGGAAACATTAAGACAGAAGTTTGTATTTAAAACTTTTGTTGAGTGCGGTGCTCCGGAAGAAATTCTGTACTTAAATAAACCCCATATTGGAACAGATGTCCTTAGAAATGTTATTAAAAATATGAGAAATAAGATAATTGAACTTGGTGGTGAAATTCATTACAGTTCAACTTTAACTAGCATTAATATTATAAATAATGAAATAAAATCTGTTGTTATCAATAACATAGATACATATAAAACTGATAATTTAGTTCTTGCAATAGGCCACTCTGCAAGAGATACATTTAAAATGTTAAATGAATATTTAACATTAATACCAAAAGCTTTTGCTGTTGGAGTTAGAGTTCAACATAAACAAGATCTAATTAATAATAATCAGTATGGTGATGCTTATAAATATTTAGATAATGCAGACTATAAATTAACTTATCAAACAAAAGATGGTAGAGGAGTATATTCTTTTTGCATGTGCCCTGGTGGTTTTGTGGTTAATTCATCATCCGAAGAAAATAGGCTATGTATTAACGGAATGAGTAATCATGATAGAGAAGAAGAAAATGCAAATAGTGCTATAGTTGTAACTGTTTCACCATCTGATTTTGGTAATAATATATTTGATGGTATGCATTTTCAAGAAGAACTTGAAAATAAAGCTTATATAGAAGGAAAAGGACTTATTCCTATATCTTTATATAAAGACTATAAATTAAATCAAATAAGTACTTCTTTTGGATCTATAAAACCTATATTTAAAGGTGGCTTTAACTTTAGTAATATAAATAATATATTCCCTGAATATATTAATAGTTCTTTAAAAGAAGCTATTGATCACTTTAATAATCAAATTAAAGGATTTAATAATGATGATGTCATTATTGCTGCTGTTGAAGCTAGAACATCTTCACCAATTAGAATTTTAAGAGATGATAATTTAGAATCAAATATAAAAGGAATTTATCCATGTGGTGAAGGAGCAGGTTATGCAGGAGGTATAACATCTGCTTCTATTGATGGAATAAGAGTTGCAGAAGCAATTATTAATAAAATTAACAAATAATACATAATTCAACAAAATGTTTTTATATTTTAATATAAAGTAACAGTCCATAAAAAAGAAAGGACTGTTTTTTTATAATGAAATATAATTTAGGAACTTATAATTATAAGGTCTTTGAATCTATTAAACATGTAGATGAAGATGGTAACGAATATTGGCTAGCAAGAGAGTTACAGAATGTCCTTAAATATAAAGAATGGAGAAATTTTTATGATGTTATTAATAAAGCAAAATTGAGCTGTAGTAAGAGTTGTGAAAATATTAATAACCATTTTGTTAATGTCAACAAAATGGTTAAAACAGGTGATTCAATCAGAACTATTTCGGACTACAAATTATCTAGGTATGCATGTTATTTAATATCATTAAATGGTGATGTTAAAAAAGAAGTTATTGCAATGGCACAAACGTATTTTATAGTTAAGGCAAGAAAACAAGAAATATTTGATAAAGACTATGATAAATTGTCTGAGGACGAAAAAAGAATATATCATAGAGAAATAATTCGTAAAGCTAATCAATCACTAAATAATATTGCGAAGGAATCTGGAGTTAGAAACTTTGATAAATTTCATAATGCTGGTTATAAAGGTTTGTATAATGGAGAAACTGCAAATGATATTTTTAAAAGAAAAAAGTTAAATTATCGTGAAGATATTTTAGATAATATGTGTAGCGAGGAGTTGATAGATAATGCATTTAGGATAGTTCATACAAATTCCAAATTAAAAAAAGAAAATATAAAAACAGAAAAAGATTCATGTGATGTTCACTATAATATTGGTAAGATTGTTCGAAATGCTATTAAAGAGGCCAGTGGAACAATGCCTGAGGATTTACCTACACCAAAGGAAAGTTTAAAATTTATAGATAAAAAACATTAAGAACTATTTCTTAATGTTTTTTTAATAAATTATTAATATTTTCTATTCCTATTCCTAGTATTGTAAACATTAATATATGAATTATATATGCATATCTTGGTGATATTTCAATGAATAAATATACAAAATAGTATAGTGCAAGAATTATTTTAATTAGTATTATTTTTTTGTTAGTATCTTTTTTCCTTGGTAGTAAACTTATAACAAATAGTATAATTATTAAATTTAAATATCCTTGATTAAAATGAAGAATGTTATTATTTATATTATTTTTAAGTCTTAAGTCATAGTTTGTTTGCGTATTTAAAATTACTTCTTTTTTTAACATTAATAGTGGGATTTTTGCTTTATCATTTTTAATTCTTTCAATTAATACCTCTTTTTTATTATTACTTTCAAAGAATGTATTTTGATCTTCTTCATTATATATACCATTATGTTTAACACTTAAACCACAATAAACTTTCCATTCTGGATATTTATTACCAAGTTTTGTTTTTAAAGGAGTCATGTATACAATATTAGAAATTAAAATATTAAATGTAAAATAAGTTACTATAAGAGTTAAACTTAAAAATGATTTCTTTTTAAAACTATCATCTATAATAAATAAATTATAACCAATTATTCCTATAATAAAAACGATGGATTCGGTTCTAAATATATTTGCAATACCAAAAATTAAACCTATATAAATCATCTTTTTTGTAGTTATATCTTTATCTTTTATTAATAAATAAACACCTACTAAAGATAAAAGAGCAGGAAGATGCTGATTTGTAAGTACTGAATTTAAATATAATGGGTAAAACATGAATAAATATAATATAGATACAATTCTAGCATATTTATCACTTGTTAGTTTTTTACTTATTAAATATATAAATAAAACTATTAATGATGTGATTATACTATTAATTATTTTTAAAAATACAATGCTATTAAATATCTTTAAAAATAATGCTTGATAAATTACATGACCTATTTGATATGGAAAACTAATAAAGTATGGATTATTTATAAATGATATATTTCCGTTTATTAATTTAATACTTTCATCATACATGGTTTTAAAGTCATCCACGATATATACCTTAAAATAAAATATAGATATAATTCTTATTAGAAGAGCTGATATTAAAAGATAAATTGCAAATCTTTTTGTTTTAATTTTACTAGATATATATATAATTAATAAAAGTGCTGGAAAAGCTAATAATGTGCTTGTTTTATCTTTTAAAAATGGTAATAAAACTAAATATAATATAAACATAATAATTTCACATATTTTTATAAATTTTTTCATAGTATCCTACTTTCAAATAAATAATATCATATGTATATTTTGATTTCAATTTTATTAATTTACCTTGGTAAATTATTGTGTTATAATTATTTAAGTTTTATGAGGTGTGTTATGAGAAGAATAAAACGTAAGAAGAAAAAATTTATTATAAAAAATATCTTAAGTTTAGTTGTTTTTATTATTCTTTTTCTAGCTGTATTTCAAGTATTTAAATTAAATGTTTTACCAACTAAATACTTAATTTTATTTGTATTAATAGAAACTATTTTATTTGTAGGTGCATTTCTTTTATATAATGCACGAAAAAAAGTTTTAGTAATTATTGGTATTATTTTATATATATTAGTTATTACTGCTAATCTATTAGGTTATCATTATATAAGTAAGATTAATAGTTATATAGATAATGTATTTAATCAGGAAACCTATAAAATCGAAACAGAATATATCGTTATTGCATCAGCAAAAAGTAGCATTTCAACTTTAGATGGAATTACTGATGCTGATCAAGTTGAATATTATAAATATAGTCGTTCTATTGATAAAGCACTTAAACAAATAGGTAAGAAAAATCTTGTTAGTGTAGATAGTGTAATTAAATCAATGAGACAAATTAAAGAAGATCAAAATAAATATCTTCTTATTGCAAGAGCAAATTTTGATTATGTATTTGAAAGTAGTAACATTGAACTAATTAATAAAGATGACTTTAAAATAATTCATAGCTTTGTTGTAACAGATGAAATAAAGACTAATAAAGAAACACCTGATACATTTAATATATATATTAATGGTCTTGATTTTACAGGTATAATGCGTGATTATAACTTAATAGCTACTGTTAATATGAAAACAAGAAGAGTAGTTCTTACATCTATTCCAAGAGATTATTATATAGATGTTCCTGCTTATAATATAAAAGATACTTTAATGTGTTTAGGATCACTTGATCCTGAAGTAAGTAAAGAAGCGCTAGAAAAACTTTTAGATATTAAAATTGATTATACAATCAATTTAAATACTAATAGTTTAGTTGATGTTGTTGATTCACTTGGTGGAATTGAGTATTGTTCAGAATATGATTTTATAACAACACATGCTATGGTTCTTAATACATTTGATGATACGAAGGGTAAAAAACTTCATGTAACTAAGGGCTGTAAAAAATATAATGGTATTCAAATATTAGTTATTGCAAGAGAAAGAAATGCTTTCCCTGGACGTGATAGATATAGACAAAAAAATTGCCGTGAAATTTTAATAAGCATTATAGATAAGCTTGCATCTACAACAACACTTTCTAATTATACTGAAGTACTTGATTCACTTGAAGGTTTATATACCACAGATATGAATCAAAAAACATTAAAAAAATTAATTAAAAAAGTTATTGATGGTAATAAATTTGAAATTATTGAACAAAGTTTAAATGGAACTGACATGATTGGTGTTGGCCATTTAGGAACTGAAGAGTCATGGATAATGGTTCCTGATGAACAAACAGTAATAGAAGCTAAAAATACTATTAAAAAGATTCAAAAAGGAAAATAAGAAGAGACAAAGGTCTCTTTTTATTTATATAAATATAATTTGCTTTTTATATTCTAAAATTATATAATAAAACTAGTTATTTTAGGAGGATTATTTATGAAAAAATTATCCATAATTGTACCTTGTTTTAACGAAGAAGAAGCTCTTCCAATATTTTATAAAGAAATAAATAAAATTTCTATATCTATGGAAAAAAAGTGCAATTTTGAGTACTTATTTATTGATGATGGATCAACTGATAATACTTTAAATGTTATTAAAGAATTATCTAAAAAAGATAAACGAGTTAAGTATATTTCCTTTTCAAGAAATTTTGGTAAAGAAGCAGCTATGTATTCTGGTTTAGAAAAAGTAACAGGTGATTACATTGCAATTATGGATGCTGATTTACAAGATCCACCAAAATTACTAGAAGAAATGTATAATATTTTAGAAAATGAAGACTATGATACTGTTGCAACAAGGAGAGTTACAAGAAAAGGTGAACCTAAAATAAGAAGTTTCTTCGCAAGAAGATTTTATAAACTTATTAATAAAATGTCTAAAATCGAACTTGTTGATGGTGCTAGAAATTTTAGACTAATGAAAAGACAGGTTGTAGATGCTGTTGTATCTTTAAAAGAATATAACAGATATGCAAATGGTATATTTAGTTTTGTTGGATTTAAAACTAAATGGTTAGAATATGAAAATGTTAAAAGAATTGCAGGAGAAACTAAGTGGTCTTTTTGGCAATTGTTTAAATACGCAGTAAATGGAATAGTAGCATTTACTACAGTTCCACTTATTATATCTTTTATATTAGGTTTTTTATTTACTATAGCATCATCTATTATGTTAATATTTTTATTTATAAACTCTGTTATTTTTAATAATAATGTATCTGGAGTATTTACTGTATCAAGCATTGTTTTATTTGTAAGTGGTATACAGTTATTATGTATTGGAATATTAGGTGAGTATTTATCTAAAAATTATTTAGAAAATAAAAATAGACCTATATATATTGTTAAAGAAGATAATTTAAAATAAATTTTTAGGATTGATTAGATGAATAAATTTAGAAAATATAATGAATTTATTAGATATTTTATTGTTGGAGTTTTAACAACTATTGTAAGTTTAACAACATATTATTTACTTACAATAGCTTTTTTAGATCCAAAAAAAGCTATTGAACTTCAAATTGCTAATGTTATTTCGTGGATTGTAGCTGTTATATTTGCTTATATTACAAACAGAATTTTTGTTTTTAAAAGTAAATCTGTGAAAATTTTAAAAGAATTCTTTCTTTTTTCTTGTTCAAGAATAGTTACTTTAGTAATTGATATGTTCATGATGTTTATGATGGTAACCATCTTTAACGTTAATGACAGAATATCTAAACTTATAGTTCAGATAATTATAATTCTTCTTAATTATTTATTTAGCAAATTTTTTGTTTTTTCAAATAAAGAATAGATTGAAAGGGAATTAAATATGACTACTGGTAAAAAAGTGTTTTTATGTATTTATATATTTTTAATATTATTCTGGGGTGGGGCAATATATTATCTATCTTCTATGAATAGTAGCAATTCTAATTCTTCTTCAACTGGAATTATAGGAGTTTTTGTTGAAGATTCTGTTAAAATAACTAATAAAGCTGGTTTATCTAATTCTAAACCTAGCGAAAGTAAAATAGATAAAGTTAGTAGACTTTTAAATGCACCACTTAGAAAAGTGATGCACGCAACAGTATATTTTGTACTTTCAATTATGATTATATTATTTATAAATGTAATGCAAAAGAAAAAAAGATATTTTATGGCACTATTAATTTCAGTATTAATTTGTTTTATATTTGCTTGTACTGATGAATTTCATCAAACATTTGTTGGAGGTAGAACTGGACAATTTAAAGATGTTTTAATAGATACATCAGGTGCAATTGTTGGTGGGCTTATATATGGAACGTATTTTGTATCATATAAACTGGGAACAAAAACTAAAAAATATTAATTTTTTTAGTTTTTTTGTCGAAAAATAGTAATGTGTATGTTATAATTATGTTTACAAATAGATGTATAAATAAATAGATTTGAGGTAGTAATAATGTTTTACCTAATTATCAAAAGATTTTTAGATATAATATTTGGCATTATAGGCTTAATATTTCTAGTTCCAATTACAATTATTATTAAAATTGTTTATGTGTGTACTGGTGACTTTCATTCAGTATTTCTTAAACAAAAAAGAATTGGTAAAAATGGAAAAGAATTTTGGTTTATTAAATATAGAACTATGGTTATTCAAGCAGAAAAAAAACTACCTGCATTATTAGATAGTAATCCTGAGTTAAAAAAGGAATATGAAGAATATAAAAAATTAAAGAATGATCCAAGGATTACTAAGCCAGGAAAACTTATAAGGAAATTATCTCTTGATGAAATGCCACAATTTTTAAATGTGTTAATAGGTAATATGTCATTGATTGGTAATAGACCTTATTTACCTCAAGAAAAAAAAGATATGGGGAAATATTTTAGTTCTATTGTTTCTGTTAAACCAGGTATCACAGGTTATTGGCAAGTATCTGGACATAATGAAACTACATTTAAAGAAAGGCTTAAATTAGAAGAGGAATATGCTAAAAAAGCTTCTTTAAGTTTAGATTTTAAAATTTTCTTTAAAACATTTGGTGTTATTTTAAGAAAGAAAGGTATCTAATGTAATTAGATATTTTTTTTATTAGAATTTATGCCTTGTTTTTATGGAATTGATTATATATATATGATAAAATTAATTTATATTATAAATGGAAGTGTGAAGTAGATTTATGAAAAACATAAAAGTTATCATAGCAACCCATAAAAAATATCAAATGCCATCAGATAGCATTTATTTACCTGTTCAGGTAGGGGCTGAGGGTAAAAATGATTTAGGTTATCAGAAAGATAATGAAAATGATAACATATCTTTAAAAAATCCTAATTTTTGCGAGCTAACTGGTTTATATTGGGCGTGGAAAAATTTAAAAGTAGATTATATTGGTTTAGCTCATTATAGAAGACATTTTTCTTTAAAAAAGAAAAATAAAAATGTTTTTAAAAATGTATTAACTTTAGAAGAAGCGGATAAAATTCTTGATAATGTAGATATTATTACACCTAAAAAGAGAAGGTATTACATTGAAAATTTATATAATCATTATAAACATTCTTTATATATCGAGCCTCTTGATATAACAGGAAATATTATTAAAGAAAAATATCCTGAATACTATGGTCAGTTTCTAAGACTTAAAAAAAGAAGAAGTGCTCATATGTTTAATATGTTTATTATGAAAAAAGATAAACTTGATGAGTACTGTACTTGGCTTTTTGATATATTATTTACTCTTGAATCGAAAATTAATTTAAAAGATTATGATTCCTTTCATTCTAGATTATATGGAAGAATATCGGAATTGCTTTTTGACGTATGGCTTAATGTTAAAGGATATTCATATAAAGAGGTTAAAGTTATTAGTATAGAAAAAGTTAATTGGTTCAAGAAAGGGACTGGCTTTTTGAAAGCCAAATTTTTTGGTAAAAAATATGAAAAAAGTATCTAATAAACCATTAATATCTGTAGTTGTTCCAATATATAATGTTGAAGAATATTTGGATAAATGCGTACAATCAATTGTCAACCAAACTTATAAAAATCTTGAAATAATATTAGTTGATGATGGATCACCTGATAATTGTCCAAAAATGTGTGATGAATGGGTATTAAAGGATAAAAGAATTAGAGTGATTCACAAACATAATGGTGGTTTATCTGATGCTAGAAACGCTGGAATAGATATAGCAAAAGGTGAATATATCTCATTTGTTGACTCTGATGACTATCTTGAATTAAGTTATATAGATTTCTTGTATGATAATTTAGTTACTTATAATGCCGACATATCAATGGGAAAACAATATGTAAGATATCCTAAAAAGACTTTTAATACAGGGACAGGAGATATATATGTTTTGAATTCTCATGATTGCTTTGATAAATTGTTATATAGTGAGGATTTTGACGTATCTGCTTGGGCTAAATTATATAAAACAATTCTATTTAATGGTATTAGATATCCTAAAGGTAGATTATATGAGGATTCTGCTACCACTTATAAATTAATCGATAAATCAAACATTATTGTTTTAAATTCCAAACCAATATATAATTATATAATTAGAAATAATTCCATTTCAAATTGCATTTTTTCTGAAAAGAAAATGGATTTAATTACTTCAACAAATGAGATGTGCAATTATATAACTGAAAAGTATCCCGATTTGAAACAAGGATGTGATAGGCGAATTATGTATGCATATTTAAGTACATTGACGCAACTAGTAAAATCAAAAAAGACTGAAAAAAAATATAAAATTGAATTAATGAAATATATTAAAAATAACAGATCTTATGTATTAAAGGATAAAAGGATTCCTAAAAGAGATAGATTAGGGTTGATTTCTACATACCTTGGATTTAAGTCTTATAAAATTTTTTGGAAAATATATTCGTTAATTAGATAGGAGATTTTATGCAAAAGAAAAATATTCCAAAAATCATACATTATTGTTGGTTTGGTAATAATCCTATGCCTAAAATTGTTAAAGATTGTATAAAATCATGGGAAACAAAATGTCCTGATTACAAAATTAAATTGTGGAATGAAAACAACTTTGATTTTAATGAAAACGAATATGTTAAACAAGCATATGATGCTAAAAAATGGGCTTTTGTTTCTGATTTTGCAAGACTCTTCATTATATATAACGAAGGCGGAGTTTATCTCGACACTGATGTAGAATTGTTAAAAAAATTGGATTCATTGCTTGAATACGATGCTTTTTTTGCTAAGGAAGATGATGTAAATTTTAATACTGGTATTGGTTTTGGTGCTAAAAAACATAACAATATAGTTAAGAAGATGTTAGATTCATATAATGATAAAAAATTTATAACTAAAGACGGATATGATCTTACTCCATGCCCAATTACAAATACCAAAGTGATTAATGATTTATATCCAAATATGGATTTATGTGATAAAAAGATAATAGACAATGTATGTTTTTTATCTAAAGAGTATTTTTGCCCAATAGATTACGAAACAGGGAAAAAGAAAATTACTAAAAACACAATTGCAATCCACCATTTTTCTCAATCTTGGCTTACAAGAAAAGATAAAATTAAACATTTTGTTAAAAAGTGTTTGATTTTATTGATAGGTCGAAATAATGCAAAAAAAATTATTAAAAAAATAAAAAAATAGGAGTTTGATATAATGATACAACTTTTACTGGTAATTTTGATTATTTTCTTGGTTTCTTCAATTATTATTGAAAAAAATTTATTTAACCCTTTAACTATTTTTAATGGTATATGGCTTATTGTAACTTTTTTTGCGTATTTAAAACTATATAAAATGATAGACTATTCCAATAAGTCAATAGTTATTATTATGATTGGGACACTATGTTTTAATTTTGGCTACTTACTAACAAAAATTATTCATACTAAAAGAAATAAAATGACTAATAATGATCTAGAAACTACTAGAAACAGTTACATATATAATTATAATTGGACATTGATTAGAATACTTTTGTCATTCGCAATTATATTAAATATTCTATTAAGTGTTAAAGTTACACATCTTATTTTAAATGGTGTCAGTTATTCTAGTATTAGGGCTATGTATTATGCATATTGGGATGTAGAACCTCTAATAAAAAGTGGAGCCATATTTACTATATTTGATTTTACTTCTGTTGCAGTTTTAACTATTTGTATGCCAATTGTAATTTTATCTTTTTTTGAAAGAAAAACTGATAAAATATCATTAATTTTACTAATAGTGCTACTTGTATTATTTGTTTATTGCACTGCTGGAAGAACAATGATTTTGAAATTGCTGATTAGCATATTAATTTTATTATTTATTAAATATAAAAATATTAATAAGTCAATTCTATTAAAAATATTAATGGTTTTTGTGGTTGGAATTTCTTTGATTTTAACTTCAACTTTTATAAGAAATCGTAATACTAAAAATTCGGTCCCAACTTTATATTCTTATCTAGGGTCTCCTATTCCTATTTTTTCACATATGATTGATTATGTAGATAATGAAAATATTAGATTACACGGTTATTCGTCATTTTATGGATTATATCAGTTTACTGAAAAAATATCAGTTTTGACTCAGCATAAATTTAAAAATTCTGACTATTTAGACTCAATTATTATAAAACCAGCTAGCACTTGGATTAATGTGTTTAAAGTTAATCATCATAATTATAATGCATTCGCAACAATGTATTATAACCTATATCTTGACTATGGTTTTATAAGTGTTATTATAATTTCTATTTTATATGGAATTTTTGCAACTCATTTTTATATAAAATTGAAGGAATATCAAAATAAGCGACACATCGTTTTTTATATAATAATCTGTTATGGTTTAATTTTTAGTTTTGAAAAATTTCAATTTTCTTCATATTATATTTATTCATCTTTTGTGTTCAATTATCTATTAATTAAAAAAAATAATCAGAATAATGATAAGTTGTGCAATTCAAATTCCTTAAATAATAACATTCATGAATAAATATCAACTTATGTACTTAATTAATAGGTAGGTGATTTAATGAAAAAATTAGTTTCGGTAATAGTTCCTGTATATAACATTGAAAAATACTTGGATAAATGTATTGAAAGTATTGTAAGTCAGTCATACGACAAACTTGAAATTATATTAGTTGATGATGGATCTACTGATGGATCATCAAAAATATGTGATGAATGGAAAATGAAAGATTCAAGAATAAATGTTTTTCATAAAAAAAATGAGGGGGTTTCTTCTGCAAGAAATTTAGGGATTCAGCATGCGCGTGGCGAGTATATTGTTTTTGTAGATTCTGACGATTATGCTAATAAAAACTATATAGAATATTTGGTTAAGTATACACCAGAGTTTGATTTAATTTCATGTGGGTATTATGAAGAATATTTAAATGCTAAAATTGAGAGAAAAATTACTGAAGACAATACTAGTATTAGTATTGATGAAGCAAATAATCAGATTTTTAAATTTAATGGTTATAAAGGTTTTGTTTGGAACAAAATTTTTAAATGTAATATTATTAAAAATAATAATATTCTTTTTGAAAATAATATACATATGTGTGAAGATCAACTATTTTTAGTAAACTACTTAAAATTTTGTAACAATGTATATATTATAAGTGATTGCTTATATAACTATAGAATTAGAAACTCTAGTGTTGTTTCAGGAAATGACCAGTCTAAAATATTAACAATATTTGATGCATACAAAATAATTAAAAATGATTACGAAACTAGCAATAATTTGTGTATATATTTTTTATATTCATTAATATGGTTTTATTATGAATTTAATAAAAATATAGGAAAAAAAGTTTTTTGTGATTTAAATTTAAAAAAATCAAAACGAACAGTTTTTAAATCTAATAGAATAACGATAACAGAAAAAATTAAACTATTTATAAAAATCTATTTACCTTTTATATATAAAATTAGAAATAAAAGTAGAAATTCAAAACTAAAAAAGTTTGAATAGATTTACGGAGGTAGTAAATGTGAAAATTGGTACATTAACATTTCATTCAGCATATAACTTTGGATCAAATTTACAAGCATATGCTTTACAAAAATATATATTAAAATTATCAAAAGAATATAATATTCATGTAGATTATTCAATAATAAATTTAAGAACAATGGCTCAAAATGACATTTACAATTATAAAAATAATAACATTATTAAAAAAATGATTAAACGATTTCTTTATGGTAAAATTTTAGAAACAAGACAAAAAAAATTTGAACTTTTTATAAATGAATATTTAAAACTTACAAAAGAATATAAAACTAGAGAAGATATTATAAGTGATAATGTTAATTATGATTTATGTATTTCTGGAAGTGATCAAGTATGGAATTTAGATGCCTATGATTTTGACTGGAGCTATTATTTAGATGAAATTCCTTCTAAAAAAAAGATATCCTATGCTGTTAGTTCTGGCCCTAAAAAAAATAATATATCAAACACAGATCGCAGAAAAATTTCAAAACTGGTTAACATGTATGATAAAATTTCTGTAAGAGAAGAAGGAACAAGAAACTTTATTAAACAATTTACAAACAAAAATGTATCTATTAATATGGATCCTACAATATTATTAACTAAAAATGAATGGGACATGATTATTGATAATAGAAAAATTGTTAATGATCAATATATTTTATATTATTCTTTAAAACCCAGTAAATCAAGAGTGTCATTTTTAAAAAAAGTATCTAAAAAAATGGGTATAAAAGTAGTTGTTGCTTATCCTGCTTTGAAATATGAAATAATGAGCGGGTTCATTAAAAAATATGATTCTGGGCCATTAGATTTCTTAAATTTAGTAAAAAATGCAAAACTTATTATTTCCTCGTCATTTCACGGAACTATTTTTTCAATTATATTTAATGTCCCATTTTATGCACTAAATGGGAAAAATGATTACAGGATTTCAACATTACTCACAGTAATGAAATTAGAAGATCGCATGATTGCTGAAACCGATAATCTTGACTTTATATGTGATAATGCATTTAATGTTGATTTTAAAAATTCTAATCTTATCATTAGAAATGAAAGGGAAAAGAGTAAAAAATATCTTTTAAGTGCGTTAGATATTGGAGATAACCATGAATAAGATATGTGAAAAAAAGAAATGTACTGGATGTTTTGCGTGCTTTAATATATGTCCAAAGAATGCTATAAAAATGATAGAAGATGACTTTGGCAGAATATATCCTATTATAGACGAGGACAAATGTATTAATTGTGGTCTTTGCAAAAAAACATGCCCACAATTAAATGATGTTAAATATAATGAACCTATAACTGCATATGCGCTATATAATAAAGACAAAAAAATTAGAAATGATAGTACCTCTGGAGGAGCGGCAACAACTTTCTATTTAAAAGTTTTAGAATCTGGCGGAATTATTTATGGAGCGAACAATATTGAAAATGAAAGATTTAAATTTATTCGAATTACAAATCAATCAGATTTATACAAAGTTAAAGGGTCGAAGTATGTTCACTGCTATATTGATAATATGTTTTTAAAAGTTCAAGAAGATTTAAAGAATAATAATCAAGTATTATTTATAGGAACCCCATGCCAAATTGCTGGATTGAAATTATTTTTAAAAAAAGAATACGAAAATCTTCTTACTGTTGATTTAATTTGCCATGGTGTTCCAACTCAAAAATTTTTAAACGATGAATTAAAACTTCATGTTAAAGATACAAACTTGATTAGTAGTGTAAAATTTAGAGATGGATCTAGCAAAGTTTTCATAATAGAAAAAAATGATAATAATTGTATATATAAAGAAAGTTGGGATACTAATTATTATCTATATAGATTTTTGAACTCGATGATATTTAGAGAGAATTGCTACGAATGCAAATATGCTAAGAAGCAAAGAGTATCTGATATAACAATTGGTGATTTTTGGGGGTTAAAAAGTCAAAACAAATATTTTAAGGATGATAAAAAAGGAATTTCTCTAGTTATGCCAAATACAGAAAAAGGCAAATATTTTGTCGAAAAATGTTTAAGAGATGTTATTTATGAAGAAAGACCACTAGATGAAGCAATAAATGGTAATTCACAATTACAATTACCTGCAAAAAAACATAAAAATTATAACAAGTTTTTTAAATATTACAAAAAATTTGGCTATGAAAAAGCATGCAAAAAAACTAGAACATTCAAACAACATCTAAAACAAGTAAAAATTATTAGTAATATATATCATAGAATTAAAGGTAGAAAATATGAGTAGAAAAAAGGAATTAATATTTAACACAATAATTATTGGAATAGGTAAGTTTGGAACTCAGGTGTTATCAATTTTTTTACTTCCATTATATACTTCTGTATTAAGTACAAGAGAATATGGTATATATGATTTTGTATGGACTATATCCATTTTTCTAATTCCAATCATAACTTTGTTAATGGAAGAGTCAATGTTTAGGTTTTTGATTGATGCAAAAACTGATGAAGAGAAAGATGAAATAATATCACAGGTCGTAAGATACATTATTAAACGGTTACTTATTTATACAATTTTAATATTGTTTATAGGGGTTATTATCAGTAAAGTTGATATATACATTGCATTGATTTATATTATATCGGGTGTGCTTATGACATCAATTAATGCTATTTTAAGAGGTTTTGGAAAAATTAAAGTATATTCAGCATTAAATTTTTTAAACAGCGTAACTGTTATAATTCTAAATATAATCTTTATATTAAAACTAAGGTTAGGTTATAAGTCACTATTGTATTCTGCAATAATAGTAAATTTTTTGTGTGTTATCTTTATTACATTCAAGTTTAAAATTTATAAATCCTTAAAATTTAACGATAAACGCAAATTAAAAGAAATGAAAAAATATTCTTTACCGCTTGTGCCAAACAGTATATCTTGGGCCACAATTAATACTTCGGATAGATTAATATTAACAAGCTTTATGGGACCGTCTGCAAATGGCGTGTATGCTATGGCTAACAAATTTCCAACAGTAATGGATAACATTTATGGCTTTTTCTATACTGCATGGAAAGAATCAGCTGCAAAAGCACTTAAAGATGATGATAGTTCGACTTTTTACAATAATATTTATGATATGTTAAAAGGCATTTTATTTTCAATAGTTATCGGAATGTGTGCTTGTATGCCTTTTGTATTTAATTTTTTGATAAAAAATGAATTTAAAGATGCTTATATATATATTCCTGTCTTATTAATATCAATGTTTTATAGTAATATGTCTGGATTCTATGGCGGAATTTTTTCGGCGTATAAAGATACAAAAATCATGGGATACACTACATTGATATCGGCAATTATTAATTTGATTATAAATATTATATGTATACGTTTTATTGGAATATGGGCAGCTGTTGGCTCAACATTAATTGCTACATTTACTGTATATATAATTAGAAAAAATAGAATAAAAAATAAGATTACTCTTTCTTATGATTCGATAACTTTAACAATATTGAAAGTTTTAATTGCATTAATCGTTATGTATTCATACTATTCTAAGAAAATAGCTGTTAATATTTTAACATTAATTATCGTTTTAATATTCTGCGTGATATTAAATAGAAAAACAATCTCTCTTTTTCTAAATTTTACCAAAAAAAAATTAAATAAATAATAATTGTCCAAAAAACACAAAGGAGAAACTATGAAATATGATTATTTAATAGTTGGATCTGGTTTATTCGGTTCAACATTTGCTAATTTAGCTTCTAAACAAGGAAAAAAAGTACTCGTTATCGATCGAAGGAATCATATTGCAGGAAATGTTTATACTAAAAACATTGAGGGAATTAATGTTCACAAATATGGTGCTCATATTTTTCATACTGACTATAAAGATGTTTGGGATTATGTTAATTCTTTTGTTGAATTTAATCGATACACTAATTCGCCAATAGCGAGAATAGGTAATGAAGTTTATAATATGCCTTTTAATATGAATACGTTTTCAAAAATGTGGGATGATGTTTTTACTCCTGAAGATGCACTTAAACATATTGAAGAAGAAAAAAAAGAAATAGATCATGAACCACAGAATCTTGAAGAACAAGCTATTTCTTTAGTTGGTAGAACCATTTATGAAAAATTAATTAAAGGATATACAGAAAAACAGTGGAATAGAGATTGTAAAGATTTACCTTCATTTATAATTAAAAGATTGCCTGTTAGATTAATTTATGATAATAATTATTTTAATGACAAATATCAAGGTATTCCAATCGGCGGTTATACTAAATTAGTTGAAAAAATGCTTGAAGGTATAGAAGTTAAACTTAATACAAATTATTTTGATAATGTAGATTACTATAAAAGTATAGCTAAAAAAATTGTATATACCGGACCTATTGATGAATATTTTAGTTATTCTCTTGGTAAACTAGAATGGAGAAGTTTAAAATTTGATACTAAGATTTTAAATCAAACAAATTATCAAGGTAATGCTGTTGTTAATTATACAGGTCATGAGGTTGATTACACTAGGGTAATTGAACATAAACATTTTGAATTTGATTCAACAAGTCCAAAAACTGTAGTAACTTTTGAATATCCTGCTGATTATAAAGAAGGCATGGAAAAATATTATACAGTTAATGATAGTAAAAATAATGAACTTGCTAATAGATATAGAGAACTTGCTAGTAAAGAAGAAAATGTAATATTTGGAGGAAGACTTGCTGAATACAAATACTATGATATGGATGATGTAATAAAATCAGCATTTGATCTTTTTAATGGACTAAAATGAAAAAATTAATTAAATTAATCCTTCTTATATCATGGATGATAATTATATATATGCTTTCTAATTTAAACGGAACATCATCAACTGGTCAAAGTAATATAATCGTAAACACAATATTTAAATTTATTAAAATAGATAAATCTATTTTAATACCTATGGTTAGAAAAACAGCTCATATAACTGAGTATTTTATATTATTTATACTTATATATATAAATATAAAAGAATATAAAATTAAAGATATATATAAAGTATCTATTCTTTTATCAATTTTATATGCTATATTTGATGAATTTCATCAGTTATTTATTAATGAAAGATCAGGTAAGGTTACTGATGTTTTAATAGATAGTGTAGGGGTAATAATAGGTTATTTATTTATTAAATTTATAAATAAAAGAAAAAATAAATAAAATAATAAATGTATGATATAATTCTTTTAAGGTGATAAATATTATGAAAAAAATATTTAATAATTCTTATTTAGTTATTTCATTATATTTATTATTTTCTTTTTTAATAGATATAATGACAAATTTAACCATAGATTTGTCATTTTCTATTGGAATGATTTTAAGAGGTATGCTCCTTTTATATTTAGTAGTAGGTTTATTATTTTGTTATAGATCTAAAGAAAACTATATAATTATAGGAATTCTTACATTGTTCTCGGGATTATATTTAGTGTATCATCAAAATTTTGAAGGAATAAGTAATATTTTTAAATATAACTTTGTTATTATTCTTTTACTTTTTTTATATCATCTATATAAAAATAATGATAAAAAAATAAATTGTAATATTTTAACGTTAAGTTTACTTTTTTATTCTTTATCTATTATTATTGCATGGCTTACTAAAACAGCCCTTAATAGCTATGAAGTAGCTAAAGTAGGTACTGTTGGTTGGTTTAATTCTGCAAATGAAATAAGTGCAATAATTTCAATTACTGTTTCTTATATATTTGTTAATTTACAAAAAAGAATAAATCTAATAGAAATATTTACAATAGGTGTATCACTATTTGCTGCATTTTTAATTGGTACTAGACTTCCTATAATAGTATTCTTATTATGTTTACTTTATATTTTAATTAAAAAATTTATTAAAGATGCTAAAAATAAAAATGTAAATTATACTAATTTAATTATATTTACTTTATTTTTAATAGTTTTGTTTATTAAATTTAAAGATACACCACTATATAAGAATTTCTGTATTCATTTAAATTATTTACATATTAAAAATCCTATTAAAGTATTTACTAATTTTAAATTATTTGATCATTTTATTTTTAATAGAAGACTTACATTCTTATTTGATATAAATAAAATAATGATAGCATCTCCAATAACAAATAAATTATTTGGTTTAAGTGTTATTAAAAAGACTGTAGAGATGGATTTATTTGATATATTTTATATGTATGGAATAATAGGTTTTACATTATTTATTTTATTATTTGCTTATATATTAAAGAAAATTAAAAATAGAAAAGATATATATTATTTACCAATAATAATTATGATTTTAACATCATTTTTATCTGGTCATGTAATATTATCTCCAAATGTTGTTTTAATAACTGTTGTTGTTTTAGTTAATACATTTTATAAAAAACAACATAAAAAAATCTTATTTGCATCTTATAGTATGGATACAGGTGGAATTGAAACAGCCCTTATTAATATGCTTAAAAAACTTGATAGTAAAAAATATGATATAACACTGTTCTTAGAAAAGAAACAAGGTATATTTTTAAAAGATGTTCCAAAAGATATATCTATTAAAAGTCAAAAAGTATTTAATACACGTTTTAAATTAATTAATAAAGCATTTAATATGCTTAATAAACTTAAATTTTTAATAACAAACTTTAAAGAATATGATTTTGGATGTTGCTACGCAACATACTCGTTATCTTCAAACTTCTTAGCAAGGTATTCATCAAATAATAGTGCTATTTATATACATAGTGATTATACAGTAACATATCAAAATGATATTAAAGAAATAAATAATTTTTTTAATAAAAGAAAATTAGATAAATTTAAAAGCATTGTATTTGTATCTAATGAATCAAAAGATAATTTGCTATCTCTTTATCCAAGATTTATTGATAAAAGCATAGTTATAAATAACTTTATTGATAATAAACGTTATATTAAATTATCTGAAGAAAAAATAAAAGAAAAGAAACCTAAGGGTAAAAAGTTATTCTTATTTGTTGGAAGAATAGATGAATCATCTAAAAACTTTACAAGAATGATTAATGGATTTGATAAAGCACTCAAAAAGGATAAAAATATAGAACTTTGGATTATTGGTTCTGGAAATGATGAAAAATATGTTAAAGAACTAATAACAAATAAAAAGCTAGAAAAAAATATCAAAATGCTAGGTACTAAAAATAATCCATATCCATACTTTAAAATGTGTGATGCTGTAATTCTTACATCAAATTATGAAGGATTCCCAATGGTTTATGGCGAAGCCATAACATTTAAAAAGAAAATTATTACAACAATAAATGTTTCTGATGACGCTATAAAAGTTGAAGGCAACTTTGGTTATATATGTAAGAAAAATGAAGAAGATGTTGCAAATACAATTATTAAAGTTGCAACATGTGATGATCTTAAATATAAAGACATAGATATAGATAAAGTTAATGATACTAAACTTAAATTAGTTGAAGAATTGATTAATAAATAATCAATTCTTTTTTATATTGAAATAATGTATATTTTATGTTTAAATATATATCACTTGTTTAAAAAAGGAGTTAATTTTATGAACGAATATGAAAATATGGTAGAGTGCTATAAATATATGTTATATGAATATGGAATTGATGTAGAAAATAATAAATACTGCATTATTGAAAATAAAGAAGGAGTTTTATATATTGCTCAAGTATGTAGAGTAGATGAAAGAAAATATACATTACTTGTAACAGATAAAAAATATGTTTTATATACATATATGGCATACGATAAATATATTAAAGAATATAAAAAAGAGGAAGAAGAAAATAATAATATCAGAAAATAAATCATCGTAAATGATGATTTATTTTTTTATATATTTATATAACTACCAAAATATAATAAATTGTGATAAAATACATTAAAGAGGTAATAGATTATGAAAAAAAGACCAATTATTGGACAATATAGACTATGTGATTTTATTACTATGGGTAGCACACTTTCAGCAGTAATAGGTATTATTTTATGTTTTAATGGTCATACTAATTTACCATTCTTAATGCTTGTTATATGTTGTTTATGTGATAGTTTTGATGGAATAGTTGCAAGAATGAGAAAAAATAGTGAGTTTGAGTCTTCTTACGGTGTTGAGCTTGACTCCTTATCTGATATGATTGCTTTTGGTGTATTTCCAGCTGTATTAGCTCTTACAACTGTTAAATATAAATTAATTATGTATATAGTACCGCTTTATGTACTAGCAGGTTTAATTAGACTTACTTATTTTAATGCTCTTAACATTAATAAAAAAGCAGAGAAGGGATACTTTAGAGGTGTTCCTATAACAACAATTGCTCTTATTTATCCATTATTTTATTTTATTAAAATTAGTAGTACAAAAGTATATTCTATTGCAACAATAATTTTATTTATTGTAATTGGAACTTTATTTATAACTAATATTAGAGTTAAAAAACCTAATATAGAGGCTTTAATTAAAGGTAAAATTAAGGAAAAAAAAACTAAACTTTTAGTTAATTTCCTTAGTTTTCCTATTTTTACCTTATTAATATCTGATTTATTTTTTAAACTTAATAGTAATTTTAAAGGAAATGCATTAATTGATTTATTTAAATCAGTTATTAAATATCCTTTAGCTTTTATAATGCTTACCATTATAATTTCTTTAATATGTTTACTATTTACAGGTCTATTTAAAAGTTCAAGAAGAGCTAAGTTTACTGTACTTCTTCTTTCATCAATACTTCTTTTAATTAACGACTTAAAATATATTATTATGCTTAACCCAGTTAGTTTAAGTGATGTTCATTTTTTAAATGCATCTAATATAGGAACTGCAGGTTTATATTTAAAAACAGTTAATGGTTCATGGATTATAAAAACAATTATAAAATTTATAATTATGATTATATTTACTGTTCTTGCTTTAAGAAAGAAGAAAAATGAAATTAAAATAGATAACTTATTACATCGTTTTTTGCTATTTATAGCTCCAATAATATTAATTACAGTATTCTTTATAGTAACAACTAAAAACTCCTTATTTATGGCTAAAAATATCTATAATTCAGATTATGAAAAAGTAATAGCAACTAGTGACTATGGAAAAACATACTATGATGTAGGTTTATATCAAGGTATTATATATAATCACTATGCATCAAATATTCATAGACCTGATAATTATGATAAAAATAAAGCTATAAGTATTTTAAATAGTTATAAAAGTGTAGATAAAGGATTATTTGGTAAACCAAATGTTGTTATCATTTTATCTGAATCATTTTCTGATGTAACAAATATTAGTGAAATAAAGTTTGATAAAGATGTCCTTAAAAATATACATGAGTTTGAAAAACAAGATGATGCAATTGTTGCAGATACTAACGTATCTACATTTGGTGGATCATCTGTTATATCAGAATGGGAAATTTTAACATCATCTAGTAATAAATTTAATCCGTCTGGTTATATCGCATTTACTCAGTATTATCATGATAAAAATAAAGATTTAGTAGGTAACTCACCAAACATTATAAGACTGCTTAAAAATGAAGGTTATATTACTAAATATATAACTCCATGGGCAGGAGAGTCATATAATTCTAATCATGTATATAATATGCTTGGTATAACTGATGTTAAATATGATTTAAAGGGTAAGAAAAAAGGTTTTTATTTATCTGATGAAGAAATTACTAAATCTATTATAGATGAACTTAAAAAAGAAGAGAATACTCCAAAACTACTTGTATATGCAACAGCAGAAAATCATATGCCTTGCTCTATAGATAAGTTTAAAAAATATGATATAGATGTTAAATCATCTAAACTTAATAAAGAAGATACTAATTTAATTAAGTGCTATGCACAGGGTATATATGATGCTGATAAAGCACTAGGTGAGTTATATAATGAAATTAAAAAAATAGATCAAGATACAATAGTTATATTTTATGGAGATCATTTACCATTTATAACAAATGACAAAGGTGAAAACTCATATCTTGTATCTAAATATTTTAATACAAAAAATAACGATATTAATGAACTTAGAAAATATAAAACTAAAGCTGTAATATTTTCTAATTATATTGAAAAACTAGATAAAATACCTAGTTATATGAATTTAAATTACATTTCAAGTTATGTATTTGCTAATTTAGATATTAAAGACAATGAATATTTTAAATATGTAAATGATATCAAAGAAACTATACCTGTATTTACTAAAACATTTGTTTATGATAACGATAAAATAACATATTTTAAAGATTTAGATATATCTGTTAAACAAGAACTTGATAATTTTAGAAATGTACAGTATTATTCGTTTTATGATAATAAATAAAAAATATGGAAGAAAATTTAATTCTTCCATATTTTTTATTTTATAAATCTTGAACGATATATATCGTTTCTTTCATATATATCAAATTCTTTTTTATTTGATTCTCGTAATTTGTAATAATTACTATCTTTTTCAATTATGTAATACTTATTGATTCCAAATACTCTAATAAGTTTTTTAAAATCATATTCTTTGTTTAAATATGTTTCGTAAAACATTTTATCTATTCTTGCTAGAGTCGTAAATAAATATCTTATATCAGAGTAACAATCAAGTTTTTCTTTATTAAGTAATCTTTGAAATTTCATTAGATTTTCAACTGGTTCTAATTTTTCATAAGTTGATATTAAATTATTTTCGTTTTTTAAATTATAACCAAGTGATTTATCTATTAATTGAAGTTCATGTCTTGAAATACCTTCATAATCTTTAGTTTCAATATTAACTTTAACTCTTGAAAAATCACCAAATACCGGATCAAGATCTCTAGAACCTTTATTAGTTTTAACTATTAGGTGAGTGTGATCATAATTACTTATTGGTTCACAATCAAAACCGGTAAATTCTTCTATTAATGGTTTTAGAATGTATCTAGAGACGTTATGACATATAACTTTCGTGTCATCAATATTTTCAACATCTAATACTTTTTCGTTAATACTTTTCAAAAGATCATGGTTACTCCATACAACTGTATAAAACCATCTTGGATCAAAAGAAAAAATCTCGCATACGCGAAGATAGATATACCTTAATGTTTCATTTTTTGATAGATGTTTATTTTTTAACTCTTCATCTAACATACTTATTAAATTCATGAATATTCCCCCTAAAAAATATTAAACTTGAATTTAAGTTTCGGAAAGATATTATACTTTAATTAAATTAAATATGCAAGTACACCAGCAACAACAGATGCTACCATAATGAAAAACATTATCCATACAATTAATCTTTTTGTTCTTTTACTCATTTTTATCATCCTTTTTCTTTATTTTTAAATACATACATAATTTATCATAATTTTTATAATTCTTCAATATAATTAAATGGAGAAACATATAATATGATAAAAAGAATGAAGAAGAAACATAGTAAATATTTTAAAATATATGTAATTACTTTTATTATAGGAATAGTTATAGCAATTTTATTTATTAATAATTTAAGTAAAAATGAATTAAATACTATATTAATTAATATAAAGAAGCACAAAGTTCTTTTTAATATTAATAATAATTCTATAGATCATTTAAAAATTTTATCTGTTATATTAGTTTTATCATTTATATATATAGGTATGCCACTATTTATAGGTCTTTTAATATCTGAATCATTTAAAATAAGTTTAAAAATTATTTTATTAACTAAAATATTTAAAACTAGAGGTTTTATATATGGAGTACTTTATAATTTAATTAATGGCGGTTTATTTATAGTACTTTCGTACTTCTTGTTTAAAAGAATTATAAGAATATTTAAAAAGCTATATTTAAATAAATTTAAAGGTGAAATATTAAATTATAATGAACTGTATAACTTATTAATTAAGACAATATTTTTAATTATTCTAATATTTATTTCAGATTTACTTATATATTTTTATGGGAATAATGTGTTAAGTATCTTTAAAAATATATGTAAAGCATGAGTATAGTTAATTGTAAAGAGTTGATTATTATATAATTTTTCAATTATACTTATAATGAAAGAAGGTATATAATATGTACTGTACATTTGGCGATAAAAATGAAAAAATAGCTATAGATGATGGGCAAGTTGAAGTTGTATATAATGATTTAATACAACGAAAAAAACAAGTACTTAAAAATAATCCCCAACTTACTATTGATAAATTCGAATTAAGAAGAATTAATGATATACTTTCTGCAATGAAAAAAGACATGATAGATAGAGGTATTAACTTTACTGAAAATGCTGATGGAACTATTAAGGTTTTTGTAAAAACTATCGAAGAATTAAGACAAGGAAGATAAAAAAGCATTAACATGCTTTTTTTATTTGCTTTAATATAATAAAATATATATAATAGTGGTGAAAAAAGGAGGGATATATATGGAAAAAGTAGTTGTAGGTATGTCTGGTGGAGTAGATTCAGCAGTTGCAGCATATTTACTTAAAAAAGAAGGCTATGAAGTTATAGGCCTTTTTATGCGTAACTGGGATCAAGAAGCTAATAATGATAAACTAGGTAATCCTAATATAGAAAATAATATATGCCCTCAAGAAAATGATTATAAGGATGCTCAAGAAGTATGTAAAAAATTAGATATTCCTCTATATAGAGTTGATTTTGTTAAAGAATACTGGGACTATGTATTTACTTATTTTTTAAATGAACTAAAAAAAGGAAGAACACCAAACCCAGATCTTTTATGTAATAAATATATAAAATTTGATAAATTTATTGAAGAAGCAAAAAAATATGGTGCTAAGTATATAGCAACAGGGCACTACGCAAACACAAAAGATAATAAACTTTATAGAGCTAAAGATTTAAATAAAGATCAAAGCTATTTCTTAGCTGATATTACATCAGAACAATTAACTAATGTAATATTTCCTCTTGGAAATATTACAAAACCAGAGGTAAGAAAAATAGCTGAAGAACAAGGTTTGATTGTTGCAAATAAAAAAGATTCAACAGGAATTTGTTTTATAGGTGAAAGAAACTATCAAAAATTTGTATCTAACTACTTAAAAAAGAATCCCGGAGATATAATTGATGTTGAAACAGGAAATAAAGTAGGAAAACACACTGGTTTAATGAACTACACTATTGGTCAAAGAAGAAATGTTGGTTTATCAGGAGATCAAGAAAAACATTATGTATGTGGTAAAAATGTAGAGAAAAATATTTTATATGTTGCATATGGTGATGATTCTAAATATTTATATTCTGATAAATGTTTAATCGAAAACGTTAATTTTATTAGTGATTTAAGACCAGAAAAATGTACTGCTAAATTTAGATATCGTGGTGAAGACTACCCGGTTAGTTTAGAGTATCTAAGTGATAATAAAATAATGGTTAGTTATCCAGAAATGGTAAAATCAGTTACACCTGGTCAAGCATGTGTTTTATATAATGAAGATGAATGTTTAGGTTGCGGTTTTATATCTGATATATATAAAGATAATGAAAAGTTATGGTATATATAACTTTTCATTTTTTATTTGCTTTTTATATATATATTTAATATAATATATTCACTTTTTTAAAAAAGGGGAATAAATATGGAAAAATTTAATATGAGTACTAATTTAAAATATAATATGAACTACATAAAAATGTGCGAAGATTTTTATTCATCAAATAACGGTGTAACAAAGGGAACAATTCATAAATTTTATAAAGATTACTTAAAAATAGGAGAAGGAAAACAACTAACTTTTTATATTGATATAAGAAATAACCTTTTAAAATTAAGTAACTTAATTAATAGTGAAGAATTTAAATTAAAATATGGTCATGAATTTAATATAGTAGATATGTACTTAACAACAAACTTACAAGTAAGAGATTTATTTGAAAACTATACAACTTATATAAATGGTTCAATGATGAAAGAATTCTTATTATTTATAAAAAAGAATTTAATGGAAGTAGATAATATTTATTCTTGCAGAAATTTATATAAATCTGGATCAAAAATGGTTTATTCAGCAAGATTTTTTAGACCTACTAAAAAAGGCATCGATAAAATACTTGATTTAAATCTTATTAATTATAACTCTTTAGATGCATCACTTGATGATGCTAACAAAGCTCATGAAATATTACTCGATTTAAATCAAAAATATGGCGTTAAATATGATGATATATCTTTATATATTATTTTAAGAAGTTATTTAAATGGTGAAATAGAATCATACTATAAACTAGCTGAAGAAAATAAAGAAGAACTCGATAAACATTCACATGTTCAAAAAAGATGTATACCTCTTTTAACCAGAAGAGAAAAGAACTTATATTAAATATAAGTTCTTTTTTAAAATCTATACACTTTACTTGACACATAAATGTTAACTATGATATATTTTAATTGTAAATAGTTTAATAGAAGAGGGAAGTGTCTATTATGAGTAAATTAAATGAATTATTACAAGAACTTGGAGTATCTAAAGTAAGGCTGGCTAAATACTTAGGTGTGTCTAGACAAATGGTCTATAACTACTTAGAACTTAATGATATAAATAAATGGCCTAAAGAAAAGAAAATATTACTTTTTAAACTTCTTAATATAGATGATGGTGATGATGATACTATTTCTGGTATTAACGTTACTACTGAATATTTAATGGAAGTTGAAAATAGACTTAACCAAGGAGTAAAATCAGCTTCTGATTTAGATAGTTATTTTGATTTAAAAGGTTTAGATAAAGAAGAACAAGATCTTTTAATGGACATTACTTATTTACTTAAAGAAAGACTTATAGATGAAAAGAATAAAAAAGAAAATGTAGCATCTGCAACATATTTATATCATCTTCTTCAATCTATTGATAATGTTCCAGAAATTAATTATTTCTTTGGTTATATTAGTAAAATAACTGGATTTATTAAGCATGATGAATATAAATTTAATGAAGATAAACAATTTATTTTTGAGGGAATTTTATATTCTGCACTTAATCTTTATAATACAGGTGGTGCATCAAGATCTCGTGTATCTGATTCTCATGAAAAATTTGTTCAAGAAATTGAAAGAAGAAATGAAGAAAAACTTACAAGAACTCAACAACTTAACACTTATAAAGTACAAGCTTTAAGAGAACTTGGTTATGATAAAGTTACAGCAGATAACTATGAAGAAGTTATGGATAAAATTGCTGAGATTGAATCAAGATATTTATAATATTTAATAAAAATTAATAAGTAATTCAACCATTTTAATAGTGGTTGAATTTTTATTTTAATGTGATATAATATTGTTCCCAATACAAAAGAATGGGTACTAATTAAAAGACTTTTCGTATATAAAAAGAAAGGAGGATTAATATAATTTATGAGTAATTATAAAGATTTTATAATTAAACCTGGATTTCCAGATGATGAAAAGAAAAAGAAAAAAGAACAAGAAAAAACTGCAGTTACTCCTAAAAGAAGTAGTGATCTTGATGAAATTATTGCAATAATTAATGATTATTTAGATTTACTTAAAAGTGATGAAGTTATCATGAAACGTAATAAAGATACATTTGATAAATTTGATCAACTAAATGGTAAATATAAAGAAGATGCTTATAAGAAAATATATGAAATATATTTAAAATATATAAATTTTGATAAACAAAAAGATATAATGCAAATAAATATTTTAAGAACGATTAATAATTATTATATGAAACAATTAAGAGAAGAAAAACAAAATAAAGTACCTATGTGTTTACCTAATAATCATGTAATGGAAGAAAAATGGGTAAATAATAACGGCTTATGGTCAAGAAAATGTAAGATATGTGGTTATATTGAAAAAACATACACAGATCCTACAAAAGAGAAAAAAGGACCTGTAAGAAAGAGAAAACCAGGTAATAATAATAATAATAAATAATTATTTAAAATATCCATATAATATTGTATAATTATACTCGTTGGGTTAAGTTAAAAAAGAGGTAATTATTATGGATAACACTATTATGGTTAGTAAAAGAATAACAAAAGAAGAAAAACGTATTTTTGTTGAATCTTATATTTTTGAATTTATTAGATTAAAAGAAGAACTAAATACTAAATATTATCATAAATTAAGTACTTATTATGAACTATCAATGAAAAATAAGTATAAGATTACATCATATGTATTTGATAGATACAAAGATAATTTAACTAATTTAGAAGAGTATATGAGTATAGTTTCATCACTTATTTATAATCAATATTTATGTAAAATAGAGAAAAAAAGGATAAATAGTTAATAAAAATACCTAGTTTATATTAGGTATTTTTTTATCAAAGTTTGACATTTGTTCGATATTTTGTTATAATTATTCTCATGTATAGGGGGATTATATGAAAAATAATAAGCCTACTAACATGATTAAACATAATAGGGGAGTAAATCCACATGATTTAACCATTGGATTTACAACTAAAAAAGAAAAAGAATATGAACTTAAATTTATGAAAGCTGAATTATTAAGTGTTTTAAGTGCGATTGATGAAGGAAAAAGAATATACAGAATGTCTGTTATAAAAAACGCACCAAAAACAAAATAGGGGGTAAAAATTATGGATTTATACAAATTAGTAGATGAATTAAAAAGAATCGATGATATTAAAATAAATATCCAAATGGTTGAAGAATACGTTTTATCACTAGCTGATAAAGATGGATATATTGATCGAAGATCTTTACATAATGCTATATACTTCTTTGAAAGAAACGGTATTATAGTTAAAGAAGTAGAAGAATTAATATATAACTATTTACAATATCATTCAATTCAAATCGTTGATAAGATTAGAGTTAATAAGATTAAAACTAAATCATATGATAAAGATAATGTAAGTAGAATTAGAAAAGGGTAGAGAGATATATGGAATATAATACAGAAAGAAATAAGAATCAAATAGAAGCTTTAAGACTTCAAAATCAAGTTATAAGAAGAATTTGTGAACTAAGATTAAAAGTATCAAAATTAAATCCTTTAGTTCATGAAAATATTTATAAAATAATTGATAAAGATTTAGATGTTATTGAAAGTATATTAAATAATGTTAGAAATGATGAAAATATAGTTTTAAATTATTTTAAAGAACAATTATTAAAAATTGGTAATAATAATCCAAATAAAACGATAAAGAATTCAGATTATCACACACTTTTAAATAATCTTAAATTAAATAACAAAATAACTGTATCAGAAGCAAAAGAAGTTAACAAATTCTTAGAAGAAAATGGTATTAAAGTGGTAAGTGATGAAGAAGAAATTACACATCAAAGAAAACCATTTTAATTATGTTAACCACTTTAAGTTAACAATATATTAATTAAAAATATAACTAAACCAATTATTAAACCAGTAAAAATATCTTTATTTTTATTGGTTTTTATTTGAGGAAATATTTTAAATATAGATATACTAATCATTAATATTGCTATAGTTATAAGGATATATCCAATATATACTCCCCCTACTAATTTTTTAAATAAAAGTAGGGGGATAATAGCTCCAATTGGTTCACCAATTGATGCTATAAATACATATTTAAATGTTTTTAATCTATTTTTAGTTGCGTAGTATATTGGTACTGCAATTGAAATTCCTTCAGGAATATTATGTATAATTATACTAGTTGTTATTTTTATTCCAAGTTTTAAATTATAATTACTTGTAATACATGTAATTATTCCTTCTGGTATATTATGAAAAAGTAGTGCTATCATATTATAGATACCTAAAAAATAAAGCTCCCCCTTCTCTATCATATTTTCATTATTTTTAGGCTTTATTTTAAGTAATATATATATAATAGTATAATTAATCAAAATATATATAAAAATGTTTAAAAATGGCTTATTTTTAAGTATATCAAGAGATTCTATAAATAAATCAAAAATACTTATTAAAATCATCACAATAAATGCCATTGATAAAGATATAGTTATGACTCTATTAATTCTTTTTTGATCTTTATAGTTAATAGTAAATAACATACCAGATAAAGTTGTAAAACCAGCTATAATAGATAATATTAATCCTTTATTCATAATAAATTATATTATAGATTAATATAATTTATTAACTAAAAAAAGAGTAGTTACCACTACTCTATTTTTTTAATCTCTACTTAATCCTTTTCCTAATCTATTTTGAATACATGAATCAATTAAATTAGAAAAATATGTATTTTTATCTATATTACTGCTAAGATTATAATATTTAATACCATGTTTTAAAAATAATAAATCATTTGTATTAATTGAATTTATAATTGGATAAAAATATTCAACGGATAACTCTACTCCTTTAAGCAAGATATTATCATACATATTAGATAATGCATCATATATATTTTTCATTTCAGTAACATTATTTATTTTGTTTTCCATTTTGAGTTCTCCTTCTAATAAATGATTTTTTTACTTTATCCAGTTCTTTATCCCTATTTCTATTTGATTCATAGTTATAATCTTCTATTTTTTCATAAATCATAGAACTTGCAAATAATTCTTCTTTTTTTACATCATATTTAAGTTCTTTAATTTTAGAATTATAGTTTTCTCTAATATAATCTTTATCAGTATATCTAAACTGACTTATTTCAAACATTAGATCTTGTAATTTTTTTTCAAATTCTTCTTCAGTAGTTGAACTCATTAAAAGTGCGTTATATATTTCAAATAAACAGTATTTAGATAAAGCTTTGTAATATACATAAGATAAATAATAGTCTTTAATATTATTCATCTCTTTAATATATTTTTGATCAAGTTCTCTTTCTTTTTCTTTAATTAATAATTTTAGTTTACTTATTTTTTTCAAAGCGTATCACTACCCTTTTCTTACGCGTGAATTATTATCATTTGAGTTTTCGTTATTGATAAAATATTCAAAGTTTTCATCTGTTAATTTAAATGAATCTAAAACGATTTTGTTATTTTCATCAAAATATATATTAGATGCCATAAAATCAGAATATTGTGATGCATTGGCACCATAAACATAAATTAACCAGTTTTGATTATTTAATTCAATTATATTATATTTATTTTTTGTATGTACTTCTTCAATAGGTACATTATCATAGATATGAATTTCATGATTATTTATTACTATAAGTGAAGAAGTCTTGTAAATTTTTAAATGTTCACACGATTTTGCATTTGGTATTATTATAATGCCAACTAAAGATGTGGCCAAAGTAAATGATACAACATTTATAAGTATATCTTCCTTTTTTGTTACATTAGATTCGTTATTAATAACAACTGGATCACTATCAAAATCAATACCAAGTCTTTCAAACTTTCTATCAGGATTTCTCATTATCATAAAAACCTCTGCCCTTCTGTTATATTAAATTATTCAGCTTTACGACTGATACTACTAGTTTTTACACCATTTTCATCTAATTTTTTATATTCATAATAATATTCATCACTAAATAAACCATCATTAATTAAATAATTATTTTTATCTAATTCAATATTATATGTGATAAGTTGTGCTCTATTAAATGCTTCATCACCATAGATAATATAAACAGCTGTTTTACTTTCTTCAAAATAGTATTTTTCGTAGTTTTTATCCATTTTCTTTCTAACATCCTGTGTACCCAAATCATACACTTTGATTTCTCCATTTTGAATAACAATTGCAGCACATTCTTTTTCTTTAGTTTTTTTATAGTCGCTTTCTGTTTGACTTGAACCAATTATAATTCCTGTTGTTAACCCTCCAAGAAAAATTCCACCTGCTAATACATAATTAACGACCTTTTTATCATTTAATGATTTAGTTTTTTTATTATTCATCTTTCCATTATTTTCAGTATAATTAAAATCAAATTCTGACATCTTCATCAACTCTCTCTTTCTTTAATTTAATATTATAACTTATTTTCTTGTTCTTGTCTTGTTATTTAAATCTTTATAAATATATTCAAATATTTCTTTATTAAGAAAGTTAGATTTGATAATGATATTATTATCATTATCAAAATCAAGATGATTTTTAATAAAATTTGCTTTAGACAATGCTTTATCTTGATCTATATCATAAACAAATACAACTAGTGATTTATCATCTAAACTTAAATAATCAATAAATTCTTTAAACTCACTTTTAATTATTTCTTTGGTGCCAAAATAATTAATATCCATATAACCGTTTGAACACGTAAGTATATATTCATGTTCGATTATTTTCTTATTTTTGTCTTGTTTTTGAAAGTATGCAGTTATAGCAATAGAACCTAAAGTGATATAAGTTATAGGATATATTAATTTAAGTAGTATATGTGTATCTTTTTTATTTTTATTCATAAATAACACATCTTTCTATTAAAATAATATATTTGGAAAAACCTTATTAAAATAAGTGCTATTTATTATATAATTTATCGGTAAAAATAACAATATATTTTTACAATAATTACCATATTAATATATTTGCATACGAGCATACTACTAATAGGAGGTAAATTATTTATGAGAAGAAATAGAAAAGAAGAACAAAAACAAAATAGAAATCAAAAAAATAATAATAAACAACAAAATAAAGAAAATTCTTCTAGACGTAATAATAATGAATGTCATTAATTATTAATTAAAAAAAGAAAGATTAAAATCTTTCTTTTTTTGTATCTACTGGTAAACTACCTCTTACCCAACCATGTGGTTCTTGTGTAGAATTTCCTTTTTCTGAATATACAATGGTATCGTCTTCATATCTTACACCCGAAAAATCTATTTGAGGTTTATATTCTAATCTAATACTATTTAGACGAAGAGCAGGTATTATTTGAAAATGAGTATCAATATATGAAAATATTGTAGCAAGAACATTATTTAAAGTATTATCATCAAAATCAGATATTGATGCATTTTTACTAATGAATTCCTTTATAATAAAATCAATGGATTTATCATCAAGTTCTCTTTTAATTGCTTGTGATATATAAGTAAGCACTATTTTTTTATTTCTTAAATTTTCTTTGTGATAATTTTTAAAGCAGTAGTCTTTGATTATTTTTTTATCTTTTTCATTAATTTTTATCTTTTCTATATTTTTTTCTTTATTATCCATTTTTTATTCCTCCATTTAAGCTGCTTTTTTTATTATATTTAATTAATGAATATGTGTCAATTTATATTTTAATTTGTTATAATATTCATGGTGGGTAGTATGGAAATATTAGCAAATGAATTAAGACCTAAAAAGTTAGAAGATGTTTTAGGTCAAGATCATATAATCGGTAAAGGTAAAATTATTAATAATCTTATAAAAAACAAAAAAATGTTTTCCATGATTTTATATGGAAAACCAGGAATTGGTAAAACAACAATTGCTCAAGTTATTGCAAATGAACTTGAACTTCCTGTAAGATTTTTAAATGCTACAGTAAATAATAAACAGGATTTTGATATTGTTATAGCTGAGGCAAAAATGGAAGGCACACTTCTTTTAGTTGTCGATGAAATTCATAGAATGAATAAAGATAAACAAGATATCTTGCTGCCTCATATTGAAAATGGAACTATTATTTTAATTGGTTTAACAACATCAAATCCATATCATAAAATAAATCCTGCAATAAGAAGTAGATGTCAAATATTTGAACTTAAAAGTTTAACTAATGATGATATTATTAAAGGTTTAAATAAAGGTGTAGATTATTTAAAAGATATAAAAATAACTGATGAGGAACTAAAATATATTGCAGCACTTTCAAACGGAGATATAAGAAGTGCATATAATATACTTGAAATGGCTTACTACTCTACTACAGATCATGAAGTTACTATAGATTTACTTAAAAAAATTAATTCTAAACCTGTATTCTTTCATGATAAAAATGAAACAGGTCACTATGATACTTTAAGTGCATTTCAAAAATCTATTAGAGGATCTGATCCAGATGCCGCAATACACTATTTATGTAGACTTTTATACGTTGGTGATTTAGATAGTGTTTATAGAAGACTTTCTGTTATAGCATATGAAGATATAGGCCTTGCAAATCCATCAATTGGTCCAAAACTACATGCTGCAATTGAAGCATCAGAACTTGTCGGAATGCCAGAATGCATTATAATACTTGGAGAAATTGTTATCGAAATGGCTTTATCACCTAAATCTAATTCTGCATCATCCGCTGCACTAGCAGCTTATCAAGATATAGAAAATGGTATTACTGGAGATATACCAGAAAATATTAGAATTGATACTAAAACATATAAATATCCACATGATTATCCTAAATCATGGGTTAAACAAGAATATATGCCTAAAAATTTAAAAAATAGAAAATATTATAATCCAAGATTTAATAAATACGAAGCAAATTTATACAAAGCTTATGAAGAAATGAGGAATGAATAATGAAAATAGCAATGCTTGGAACAGGAGCTTACTCTTTAGCACTATCTTTAATGCTTTCTAAGAAAAAAGAAAATAATATAATGCTTTGGACAGAAAACCAAAAAGTACATGATGAATTTAAAAGGACTAAAAGACTTGATACAATATTTCCTGATAGAGTTTTTCCCGAAAATATTGATATAACAACTTCTTATGAAGAAACAATTCAAGACGCAGAACTTATTTTTATAGCATGTGCTGCTAAATTTGTTGATTTAGTTTGTGGTTCTATAAAACCATTTTATAACAAAAATATACCTATATGTATTGCATCAAAAGGTATTGAAGAAAGAACAGGTTCATTTCTATCAGATATAGTTAAAAATACATTAAATGCTGATAGTATTGCAGTTTTATCAGGACCTACATTTGCTATTGATATGGCTAATAACGAACCAATTGCTCTTGCTCTTGCTTCAACAAATGAATATACTGCAAAAATTATAAAAGATAATCTTGCTGGAGACACACTAAAACTTAGAGAAACGAATGATTTAATAGGAATTCAAATTTGTGGATCAATTAAAAACGTTATTGCTATCGCATCAGGTATAGTAAAAGGTCTAGGTTACGCTGAATCTACTCTAGCCTTTTTAATAAACGAATCACTTCATGATATTAAATATTTAATTGATGAACTTGGTGGAGATAAAAAAACTGTTTTATCTTTTGCAGGTGTTGGGGATTTACTTTTAACTTGCACTTCGACTAAATCAAGAAACTATTCATTTGGTTATATAGTCGGTTCCACTAAAGATCCAGAACAAATAGATGAATTTTTAAAAACACATACTGTTGAAGGATACTACACTTTATCAAGTATATATAAACTTGTTAGAACAAAACACATAGATCTACCAATTATTAATTTAATATATGATATTATAATGAACGGTAAAGATCCTAATTTACTTGCTAAATTTTTAATAGAAAAAGAATAGATTTTTTTAAATCTATTCTTTTCTTATAAATCTTTTTAATACGTTATAATTACCTTTGTGCATATTTTCTAGTTCTGGTAAAGTTGTGTAATTTGCTATTTGTTTAATTAATAACTCTTTGCATTTATGCTCATTAAATGTCATTTTTTGAGTACCTGTTTTGAAAACTGATGATAAATAAAGTCTTTTTTCTTTATCATTCATTTTTCCCCATACTAAATCTTTATCAGTATATATTAGATAAGCTATGACTTCGGCATACTTTTTCTTAAGTAGTTCTATTTTCATATTTCTTTCATATAAAAATAAATTTATATCTCTTCTATCAGTTAATTTTGCTTGTCTTTCTATTTGCTCTGTAAACATATTTAAATTACTAATAATTGATTGTATTTTTTCATCATTTAAACGATAAATATACGATCTAAATTGGTTCTCTCCATAAGATGTTGTTAAACTTAAATCATTTTTTACAATTCTTACGGGAATCATATATGTGTAATCTAGGATTTGTTTTTGAGCTGCATTTTGAAAAAATATTGAATCAATATAATTACAACTATCATTATATTCAAGTTCTGGATGCTTATATTTTTCACAGAAATATACTTCAGGTTCTTTACCATTTTTAGATAATCTATTTACTCTTTTAATTATTTCATCCAATCTCATCTGAATAGTATAATTATTTAATTTACCATTTTTTTCATTTTGATACTCTGGATGTTTTTTTATAAAATCTATAAAATCTTGAATTGTTCTTACATTTTCCTTACTAGCTGCTATATAAGCCTTAGGCCACTGATATCTAAGACCTAGTTTATCAATAGAAACGTTATCTAAACTAAACATAAAATTCCTCCATCCGTATAATTTGTTATTATATAAATACGTATAGTATAAGTCAATCTATAATTAAAAGAGTAGAATCTTATATCTACTCTTTTTTCACACAAAATATTATATATCTTTTCGATCTACTGTTTTAATATATGTATAAGTAAGTGCGCAAAACACTGCAATTTTCAATACTATCATAATGTACAATCCCCCTGTACATATATAAACTATATCAAAATATCGAACAAATGTCAATTTATACAGTGTTTTATTACTAATATAAATAAAAATGATTAGAACATAATCTAATCATTTTTATATATTTTTCTTCTCAGTCATTTTTATGTAACCACGAGCCATTATACCAAATGTCGCGATTTTTAATATAATCATCATACATATAACCCCCTCATATGTATGAATAAATTATATCAAAATATCGAACAAATGTCAAGTTTTTTCTTATCTAAATAAACGTTTTATAGTTTCATTTCTTTTTTGTACAACCTTATTTATTAGTTCGGTTGTATTACTTTCACTAGTTAATAAAGTCAGTTTGTGTAGTTTTAACTGAATTTTAGTTTTTTCTCTAAGTAATAAGTTAAGTTGAGAGTTATTTCCCTTGCATTTATCTAGTTTATTAATAACATCATGATATTGTTCTATTAAAGATAAAATTTCGGAATTAAGTCGAATTCTCTCAATATTTTTTATTGATATCTCAGGATCACCTATCTCTTTATTATTTCCAATATTATTATATCTTTTAGAATAATCCGTTACTTTAAAATTATGTTTGTTATTCATTTTTTCACCACCATTATTAATAAAAGTTATCTAAGAAAATCTATAGTTCTGGGACTTCCATCTGAACATTCTCTGTTTAAGTATTTTGCTGTTTTATACTGTGAAATCTTATATATATAATCTACGATTTCTTGTTCACTTTTTTCACTTATCATTTTGTATAAATTTCCATTTTGTTTTACTTCAAACTTCCTACCCACTATTTATTCAACTCTTTAAAGAAAAGTTCTATTTATTATAAACACATTTATTAATTTGTCAATTTAAAATTAAAATATGCTTATTTTAAAGCATATTTTAATTAATCTACATCATTTCTTGAAAGTATATTAGCTGGTGTCTTTCTAATTAAATTAAGTACTGGAATTAAAGATACAAGGATATTAAATACATATACAATAATAATTGATAGAATTATTACTTTGAAATTAACAATATACATATATTTTAAGTATTTAATACTACTTAATTTTTTAAGTACATAACTTGCAAATATAATACCAGGAACACTTGATAGTGTTGTTATAGCAAATGATTCACCAACAAACATCTTACATATATCTAATCTTTTAACACCTATTGCTCTATAAGTTCCTACTTCTTTTACTTTAGATAAGAAACTTGATCTAGATATTAAGAAAGCTTCTACTAAAGATATAGATATTATTATAGATGAAACAATAAGTTTAGACTTAACTGATTCTTTATTATCTTTAATATATTTATTTTTAGATAATTCATATGAATTTGAAGCACTATAGTTATTTTCTTTATATAGATTAATATTTCCTTTAAAAATACTATAGTTACTTGTTTTAGGTATAATACTATACATTATAGTTGAATCACTAGCATATATATCATTTATATCGTAATCAGATTTATAATAACCTACTACAAGCAGTTTGTTTTTATTAACTTGAGTATCTATCTTTTTATTTAAAGGATACTCATATCTACTATTATAATTTACAACTATTTCATAATCTTTAACAGGTTCTCTTCCTTTAACTATTTTTAGATCATCCTTATTATAACTATAACTATATATTATTTGTGATTCATCATATGATTCTTCTTCATTTAGTTTTCCTAATTGAATGATAGGAATTATATCATTTTTATCTATATAAATACATGGTTCATTTTTATTTGATATACCAACTATTTTATATGTTTTGTCAGATATTTCCATAATTAAAGTTTTATTTAATAATTCTTTAACACTTGTTATTCCTTGCATTTTATAATCAGGACTTGTTAGTTTTTTCTTAACTAAAAATTTATCTACAACTATTTCACTTGAATTTTCTGGAAGTCTACCATATATTAAATCTTCTTTACTTACCGCATCAAGTGGAACTAAATTACCTAAGAAAGCTAAACTATAATCAAAGAACTGAGATAAGTAATCTTCTTTAACATAGAACTTACCAGTTGCTGATCCTGGAATTATAAAAGCATTTTCATCAAGGCTTTTAATCTTTTTATACACGTCAACATTGTTTTTACCTGTAGTTATAGTTACATAATCTCTTGATTCTGTAATAAACATATCATCTTTAATTGTAATAGCTGCGGTGTAAGAAGATATGGCATAAAGAATAAAGCCACCAGAAAGTAGAAAACCTACAAGTAATAGTTTTTTAAAAAAAGAATAATTAAATACTTTTTCAAAGCCTTTAAATATAAAACTAAATACATTAAATATACTACTATATTTTTTATGCTTTATATCTTCAGCATCAAATGATTTAACTTCTAAATCATTTTTATTCATCTTTTTATATTTATCATCTATAAATTCTACTGCAGAATTTTCATCTACTAGCTGAGTTAAGAAATTATTGTATGTTTTAATATAATAGTTTCCATTTCGAATAACTATATCAATTTTAACGTTACTTTTATCATTTGAATAAATATTAATTTCAGCATTATCTTTATTAATTTTATTTTTATGTTTAAAATCTTTAAGATAAAACTTATTTTCAACTTGATAATCAAGTTCATCAGGTTGTTCATTTTTATAATCTTTTGTAATTACTCCATCAGCAAATTCAATTACTCTATCTGCATAAAATTTAGCTAGATTTTGTTCATGAGTAACTAAAATAACTAATTTTTCTTTGGCTATTTGAGTAATTATATTCATAACATCAAGAGTATTCTTACTATCTAAGTTACCGGTTGGTTCGTCAGCTAAAATTATATCTGGATCTTTAACTAATGCTCTTGCTATACCTACTCTTTGTCTTTCACCACCAGATAGCATTCCAGCTGGACGATATCGATATCTAAACATATCAACTTTTTCTAGGATAAATTCTACTCTTCTTTTAATTTCTTTTTTGTTTTTTACACCTAATAGTTTAAGTGATAGAGCTACGTTGTCAAATACAGAATCATCATCTATTAACTTATAATCCTGAAAAATATATCCAATATTAAGTGTTCTTAATTTATCTCTTTTTAAGAAGGATTTTTTAGATATTTTATCATTATTAATTATTACTTTACCTTTATTTTGTTTATCAAGCCCACCTATTAAATTAAGCATTGTTGTTTTACCAGAACCAGATGGACCTAAAAGTGCAACTAATCCTTTTTGAGGAAGTTTTAATGATACATCATTAATTACGTGAAGTTCATTTTTCTTATGTCTATTAAAATACTTGTGTAAATTTTTAATTTCTATCATATTAATTATCCCCCTTTAACGTACTAATTGCACTATCTTTAAATATTTCTTTAGCATATTTTAAACTTATAACGTAGCTCATAGTATTAATAATAAAGAATAATAAGATATATTCATAGATATCTAAATATTCAAGTATATTTACAAATACAGATGTTTTAATATATCCGAGATTTGTCAAAACTAAAATTCCAGCAAATATTAAACATGCAATATTTGATATAACAAGAAGTTCAATTGTAAGCAATTTTTTACAAACTTTTTTAGTTGAACCTAACATTCTAATTGTAGAAAAGTATATCTTTCTTGATTTAACAATAACTTTTGTAACAAAATATGATATTACAAATAACACTACGACAATTATTACTGTTACTATAACTTTTAATATTTGAACTATTGCTACACTATCTTCAACATATAAAGAATCTTTAACAGCAAAAGTTTTATATCCTAAATTATTTAAACTTATTATTGTTTCATCAAATTTATCAAGATCATTTACGTACACAGATGCTTGAAAATATCCTTTTTCAAATAAGCGATTATAATCATTTGGATTAATAAATATTTCTGTTATAAATTCATCATAATAATCTAAACCTGTTAGGTTTCTATATGAATATTTATTATAGTATACACCTGATACTTTTAAAGAAAGATTATCTTCATAGTATCTATTTTTAACATTAAATGATACTTCCTTATTATTACAATTTTCATATTTACAGTACTGATTTAAAATTTGTGGAACTATAATAGTTCCTTCTTTAACTTTATTAAGAGGAATTATACTTCCAACTGATAGTGAATATAACTTATATGTCTTATTATTGATATTTACAAAAATATCAGACATATTGTATATACCTTTTTTATACGAGTCTTTAATAAGATTATCTGACACATATATTGTATCATCAGCACTATTTTCACCATTAAATCTTATACCAACGAGTTTATATTTTTCCTTATTTTTGCTTTGAGATAAAATATAATTTGTGTCTAAATAAAATTCTTTATCAAGATATTGGTCATAGTTTTGATCATAGATGTTAGAATTATCACTACATTCAATAATAAATTCATGATCATTTTCTGGCATTCTTCCGTAATCTAATTTTTTATTAAATTCGTTATAGTTTTTTATTCTTCCATACATATAAAGATATGTATCATCATAAAATGATAATCCATCACCTTCTATCGCATGGTCCTCTTTTACAAGTTTATCTATATTATCTAGTTTAGATAATTTATTATAGTCTTCATCATTAAATGATGATTTATCTTTTTTGGTTAGTATTATTCTTTTATCTGATGTATCAAATAAATATGCGTTAATTCCTGATTTTTTAACAATATATTCATCGTTTTTAAATGATGCATATTCAACACTTAATGCAAGAATAATAAATAGATATACGGCAAGAAGTAAAATAAATTTAACTTTAATATTAAATGCATTTCTTATACCAAGTCTAATTTTATTAAAAAAAGTTATATTTTTGTAATTTGATGTTTTAATGTCATCATTTTTATTTATTTCCTTAAAGTTTTTATCCTCAATTATTCTACCATCACTCATGGTAATTTTTCTGGTTACATATTTTTCAATTTGATCATAATTATGAGTTACAACAATAACTAGTTTGTCTTTTGCTACTTCACTTAATAGTTTTAAAACTTCACTTGCTGATTTAGAGTCTAAGTTTCCTGTTGGCTCATCGGCGATAATTATTGGAGTTTCTTTTGCAAGTGCTCTTGCAATTGCAACTCTTTGTTTTTGACCACCTGATAATTTAGAAACTTTTTGGTTTCTAAATTTATATAAACCTACTTTTTTAATAAGTTCTAGGACATTCTTCTTAATATTTTTTTTCTTATTACCATTTAAAAGTAGGACAAGTTCAATGTTTTGATATACGGTATAGCTATTAACTAAATTAAATGACTGAAAAATGTTTCCGATATATTTTCTACGATAATCTTCAAAATCTTTTTCTGTATAGTGGCTGGTTTCATTACCATTTATATACATTTCGCCTTCTTCATAAGAATCAAGGCCACTAATTACATTTAGTAAAGTTGATTTACCTGAACCACTCTCACCAGTGATTGCAACAAACTCGCCATCATTTAATTCTAAATTTACCCTTGTAAAACCAGATGCTATAACACCTTTACTATAGTAAAATTTAGACACATTTTTTAAACTTATTAAACTCATTTGTTTATTTCCTTTCTAATAATATAACTAGCTATTAGTAATCCTGCACTAGCTGGTACGAAAATCAATGATCCTGGCGTTCTTTCAGATGTTTTAACAGGTAATTCTTTAGACCATGCTACAACTATTTTATTCTTGATTCCACGTTCTTTTAAAAGTTTTCTCATAACTTTTCCAAGAGGATCATTATATGTCTTATCAAGAGTTGTTATTTTTAACTCTTCAGGATTAAATCTATTGCCAGTTCCTAAACAAGTAATAATGTTAATATTATTTTTTATAGCGTAATAAATAAGTTCAACTTTAGCTGTTACATTATCACAAGCATCAATAATATAATCATATTTATTACCATTTAAAGTGTCATTCAAATTTTCTTTTGTTAAGAAAATTTCAATTGCATTAATATTAGCATTATTATTTATGTTTAAAGCTCGATTTTTTGCCTCTTCAACCTTGCTTTTATTTATATTACAATTAAGTGAAATAATTTGTCGGTTTAAGTTGGATTCGTCAATTTTATCTTTATCTATAATAGTTATATTTAAAACTCCTGATCTAACAAGGGCTTCTAAAGCATATCCACCTACTCCTCCAACGCCAACAATTAATATGTTTAATTTTTGGATTTTATCAAATGCTTCTTTAGAAATGATTTTTAAAATTCGATCATACATCATACAAATTTACTCCATAATAAAACCTAGAGACAATTAGCATTGATAAAATCCCGCTCTCGCGAGGTGGGCATCACATGAAATGAATTAGGATCCCGAAATTAATCGGTCTTCAACACATCAAAACAATTAGATTCCCGTATTATTTATCATAGTCGGTTTTATGTTGCATAACCATCTACTAGGTATTTAAATTATATCAAAGATATAGTTTTTTGTACAATAAAAAAGGATTAGTTTACACTAATTTGAACTAATTCTTATTTCCTTTCTTGACCATCTTTTCCATCATCAAGATATCTTTCAAATTTTTGATTAAAGATGAATGATTTTGTAACTTTATCGAATCCATTATACAAATCAGATATAAATTTTGTTACATTTCCGTTTTTTATTAAATTTTTTAAACATATTAATTCATTATCCATTTTATTTTCTTCAAGCATATCTGAAAACTGTTTAACTAGATTTATACAGTCATCTACATCTTTAATATTGAATTCATTAAATAGTGCTTTTAATTCTCTAAAAAAATTCAAATCACCTTTATTGATAAATGTACTAAAAATTTTATTTATAAATACAACTTTATTATTATACATTGTTTGGATAGCTTCGATTGAAAATGATAATTCTGATTTAATATTGTGATAATAAATATTGTAATTTGTTTTAACTTTTTTTAATAAATTTCTTTTAGAGTTTAATGTTTTATTTAAATTATCATAGTCTTTTTTATAGTTATCAGATATTTGTTTATCTTTAAATTGATGTAAATATTCTTCTGTGTAGATAACTAGATTTAATAAATCTTCCGCTTTAGTTTCAAGTCTTAATTGTTCATCTAAATAATGGAAGAAATCTTCATGAATAGGATAACAATAAATAGTGTCCAAAATTAATTCACTTTCTAAATTACAGTCTGGATCTTTCATATATTCTTCTATTTCTTCATCTGTTGGTTCATCATCAAGGTCTGATAAATCAATAGTTGATATTCCGCCCATTACTCTATTCATAGTTAATGTTTCAATGTTATTTATCTTTTTATAGTCTTCAACATTATCAAATTCATATTCTATAGAATATGAATAACCATTTATTGTTAATTTATAATAACTAATTAATTTATCAAGTGTTGATTTATTATTTGACATGTGCTGATAAAAATTTGATGATAATTCTTTAACATTTTTATAGAATTTCATAAGTTCATTGTTATTTTTAATTTCAAGAGTGAAATCAAATTCATCAAATATCTTATTATAAAGTTCAGTTAGATAAACTAAATTTATATATGATTTTTTATCTTTTAACAATTCATAAGAAACAATAGCAAAATTATATTTTAATAAAAGATCGTACAATCCTTTTTGACTTGCTTCAAATGAAATAACTGAATCTAAATTATCATCAAAAACATATATTATTTTATTTATTTTTTCCTTCATGCAAAACCCTAACCTTCGCTATTTTTTCTAATTAAACGATACTCGCATGTATCAATTGGCATTCCGTAGATCAATCTTTCTTCGAAAGAATATTTGTTTGATACATTAGAAAGCATTTCCATATAGTCTTCTTCATACCAATCACATTCTCTTAAATATTTTTTTCCTTCTTTTTGATTTCTTTTTGAAAAATAATTGTATATTGGATAAGTTATAGTATTTCCTTCTTTACCATATCCATTTGATATAATATCAACGTTATTATTATAAAAATCTATTAATTCTTCTCTATTTTTATACATACATTTTATAGCATCTACAGTTTTGAAAAATGCTTTTAATTTTATATATCTGTCAATTGGTGATAACATATCAATTTTTATATTATCTTCTTTTATTTTAGAATAAACTTTTACATCATTATCATTTAAATCAAAATACTTATTTTTTTCATTATCATGATTTTCTTTATATTTAATTAACAAGTTTTTAATATTTAATAATTCTTTATGATCATAAGTTGAATCAATATTTTCAACAAACACTTTTTCAAGTGCTATATATATTTCATTTAATGTAACAATTTGACTATAAACAATATCATCAAAATATGATTTGTCAATTTCATTTATTTTACTTTCTAATTTTTTAAGATCAAAAATAATTGTTTTTTGTTCTTTAAAATATACGGCAACATCTGATGATAGATGATTATTATTATCGTTTATAAATCTGATGTAACTAACCTTATTTAGTAAATTATTTTCTTTTAAAAGCATACTAAAAATATTAAATATTTCTTCTGGCGTTATTTCTTTTGAATATAGTCTTTTTAGGTATGTTTTTACATCTTGCATTATTAATTCCTTCTTTAATAAGTGTACTTTTTATCATACTTTAAATAATAATTAAAGTCAATTAAATAGTATGATTGTAAAAGAAAAACTTGCATATAATGCAAGTTTTAATTTGCTTTCCATACATTTGTGATGTCACATGATGATGAGTGTGGTGATGGATTAGGCATTTCCATTTTTATAATCATTGGAATTTTAAATGCTGAACCGAAAGCAACACAATTTCCTGGTTGTAATATTTTTTGCTTTTCAATTACATCTTGAGAAATATTTGGAAGCATTTCCTCAATATATTTAATATCTTTAGGATGGGTCATTTTAAAGATCATAAAGTTTGAACACTGAGCTATTACCGTATCTGATATTTCAACAGGTCTTTGACTTATAATATCAAGTATAACTCCATATTTTCTTCCCTCTTTAGCAATTCTATCAAATATATTATAACCAATTAAGAAAGTATCATTGTCTTTTTGAATATATCTATGCGCTTCCTCTAAGAATAGATGGAAAGGAATCTTTCCTCTATTTTGATTTGTTTTAGCAAATTCAAATAGTAATCTTGAAATTATTTTAACTATTACTTTTGCATGAGTATCATCGATATCTTCAAGATTTATGTTTATTATTTGACTTTTACGATTGTTTTTTGCAACTAAGCTAGTAATATATTCACCTACTGTTTTAAATGGGGCATTTTCAAATATTCTTTTTAGTGAACTTGTTATTATTCCGTTTATTCTAACCTTTAATATGATAGCATCTGAAAATAAATTTTCATTATTTTGAAAGCCTTCACTTATTAGTGTAAATTCAAGGGCTTTTGCAAAATCATCAATTGTATATATAACATCTTTTGGTTCTTCAATTGCTTCAATTTCTTCAGAAATATGTTTTAAAATATAATCAGTTATTAAAACACTTTCACCAAAGTTTCCTTTTGAATCTATTTCAAAGCATTCACTAAAGCTTCTAGTATAGCCAAGACCAGAAATTGTTGAATCGAAATTAAATTCAGGTGTATGACATACTTCTATAATTTTAAATATGTCATTTTTCTTACTTGAAATAGTTTGATTTGAAAATAAAACTGCAAGAACTGCTTTAGCAATTAAATGATTTTTATATTTGTTTGATTCATCATTTTTTAAAGCAAATATACGACATAGTTTTATCGTTCTTTCGATTATTGGCAACTGACTATGAGTTGATGCTTGAAGTAAAAGAGCAATATCATCTAAATTTAAAAGATGAAATGGAACTTTTAAATCAAAGTCTTCAGCGTCAGTTTTATTTGTTGTTATAAATTTATAATTATAATTAGGGTTAAGTTGATTTAAATTACTAAATGCATTTTTATATTCACCATATGCATCAAAAATAAATAAATTTGCATTAAATGAAAGTAAACTACGATTAGTAAATAGGTTTTGAACTATTCTGGCAACACCACATGATTTACCTGATCCGGAGTTACCAAAAATAGCTAAATGATTAGAAAATAAATCGTTTACTTTAGGATAAATCATAAAGTCTTTATAAACAGCGCTAATTCCAAGTGGAAATGTTGCTTCAGTGCTTGAACCAACTAATTCTTTTAATTCTTCACCATTTATTATTCTTATTGTAGATGAAAGAAGTGGCTTTCTTAAAACACCATTAACATATTTTCCGTTTATAAATTCTCCTAAGAATTTAATTTTAATAAGTTCTTGATTAAACTCTGTAACCTCACCTAAGATTCTTTGATCATTAGATTCAAAGATTACGTGCATGTTCATTAAATCACTTTGTGCGTCTAAATTACTTGAATTAGGATTTTCAACATGAGCTATATTATCGTTAATATAAAGTATTTTTCCAAACATCTAATCAACACCCTCTACTATACTTAAAATTATATCATATATAAAGATAAATACAATAAAAAAGATAAACTATAAAAGTTTATCTTATTCAGTTCTAAGCGCATTAACAGGGTCTTTTTTACTTGCTATTTTAGCAGGTATAAATCCACCAATAAGTGTTAATGTAACACTAATAAATAAAAGTATTAATTCGTGTGATATTCTAAGTTGTGCAACATTTTGAAGCGTTGTAATCTTTTCAATAACAATACTTATTGGTATACATAAAATGTTAGCTATTAATAAACCAATTATACCTGATGCCATACCAATAATAAATGTTTCAGCATTAAATACTCTCGTTACATCTTTATTTCTTGCACCTAATGCTTTTAAAATACCTATTTCTTTTGTTCTTTCAAGAACACTTATATACATAATAATACCTATCATTATAGATGAAACAACTAAACTAATTGATGAAAACGCAATTAAAACAATTGTTATACCATCCATAATTCCATTTGATAAGCTTGATATAGCTGCGGCCATATCTGTATAAATTATTTTATCTTCCTCTTCTTTTCCTTCATTAAATGCATCTAAATGTTTTAAAACTTTATCTTTAGATTTGAAATCTTTTGGGTAAAGTTGAACAGTATATGGAGCTGTTGTACCACCAACATATGCTAAAGTGTTTTCTTTTGCAAGTATTCCTTCAGCACTGCTTGTATCAAACTTTTCTCCAGTTAAAACGTTATAATTGCTTGATTCTTGTGCTTTAACAATTTTTGAATCCTTATTTTTATCAAGAACATAATCAACAAGTGATTCTTTATAAGTAATACCATTACCAGAGTACTGAGCAAACTTACTTCCTTCTTTACCTCTTATAATACCAACAATTTTAAGAGTTATATTGTTTTTATTATTGTATAAAGATTCATAATCTTGGGCTGGTGCAAATTGATTACCGTATTGTGTATAAAAATCATTATCTAAGACAATTTGGAATTCTAAGTTTAACATATCATCAAATGAAATTTCTTTTGAAGTATCAAAACCAAATGTTTTAAAGAAGTTTTCATCCAAACCATTATTGATATCAATTAAAAGAAGTAATTCATTATAATTTTCTGGTTCTTTACCATAAATTAATTCGAAATTATCTTCAATTACTTGTCCTTTAGATCCATCAAAATTTTCTGGAAGTGGGAATAAAATTGGTTGTGTTGCTGATTGAGGCATTAGTTCAATTTTACCTGTTGTAACATTTTTATGTAGTAAGTTCATATTAATTGTTCTCATATAACTTACTCCACCAATTAAATCTTGGTCAAGTTCTTCTAGATATTCAATGTAATCTAAATCAATTTTATTAGTATGCATAATACTAGTTTGATCTTTTATAGCATGTATTTTTTTGCTATTTGAATAAGATTCATCTGTAACCTTCATTTGATCTATAAAACTGTTTGTTGCATCTTCATCCATTACAGCTACTTGTTGCGTTATTATAATTGGCATTTGTGATAATGTATCTTTTTCAAATTTATCTATTTGAATTTTAAAACCATTAGATAAAGCTAAAATAAGAGCTATACCGATAATACCTATACTTGATGCAAATGCTGTTAAGAATGTTCTACCCTTTTTAGTTTTAATATTATTAAAAGATAAATTAAGCGCTGTTAAGAAACTCATTTTTGTTTTCTTAATTGTTATATCTTTGTTATCTTTTTCATCTTTACTAATTGGATTAGAATCACTTACTAGTTCACCATCTTTAAGCTCGATTATTCTTGTTGAATATTCTTTAGCAAGATCCGGATTATGAGTTACCATAATAACTAATTTATCTTTAGCTATTTCTTTAATAAGTTTCATTATTTGAACGCTTGTTTTAGAATCTAGTGCTCCGGTTGGTTCATCAGCAAGAATAATTTCTGGGTCATTTGCAAGTGCTCTTGCTATTGCAACTCTTTGCATTTGCCCACCAGATAATTGATTAGGTTTTTTATGAGCATGATCTTTAAGACCAACTTTAGTTAATAACTCTTTTGCCTTTCTTTTAGCATATTTTTTTGATTTACCACTTAGAATAAGTCCCATTTCAACATTTGCAAGAATTGAAATATGACTAATTAAGTTATAACTTTGAAAAATAAAACCAATACAATTATTTCTGTATGCATCCCAGTCTTTATTTTTAAATTGTTTTGTAGACTTATTATTAATGATTAAATCTCCTGAATCATATCGGTCAAGTCCACCTATAATATTAAGTAATGTTGTTTTACCAGAACCTGATGCACCAAGAATAGAAACAAATTCATTTTCTCTAAAATCAATACTTACACCTTTTAGAGCGTCTTGGTTGAAATCTCCTGTTTTATAACTCTTTTTTATATTTTTAACTCTTAACATTTTTTTCAACTCCTCAGCAATATTACCTTAAAAATATATGTAAAGTCAAGCAAATTAATAATATTGCATTTAAAACTTTACGTGGAAATTATATAAAAAATAATAGTTGCGCACTACCAATTAACATTGGAAATTACGCAACTATCATTTACATTTTTAATATTATTTGAGTAATTCTGTCAAAATTTCCTTAACTAATGACGGATTTGCTTGTCCTCTAGTTTTTTTCATAACTTGACCAACAAAATAGTCAAACATATTGGTTCTTCCGTTTTTATATGCTTCGATTTGAGAAGGATTTTCACTTAAAACTTCTTCAATAATAGATTTAATAGCACCATCATCAGAAATTTGTTCCATACCTTCATCTTTCATTATTTTTTCAGGTTCTTCGTTTCTTTCAAGTACAAGATTAAATAATTCTTTTCCTTGTTTTGAAGAAATAGTACCTTTTTTAATTGCTTCAGTTATTTTATAAAGTCTTTCAGGAGTTAAGAATATTTCATCTATTTCAATAAATTCTTTGTAGATATATCCAAGAACCATTGTAATTATCCAATTAGCTGCAGTTTTAGGTTCTATTCCTAACTTTAGACATTCTTCAAAATAATCTGATGTTTTCTTTTCTTTTATTAATATTCTTGAATCATAATCTGATAAACCAAGATCATTAATATATTTATTTTTTCTTTCGTATGGAAGTTCAGGCAGTGTTTTTTTAATTTCTTCTACCCAAGATTCTTCAATTTTAATTTTTGGAATATTAGGTTCAACAAAGTATTTATAATCAATAGCATCAACTTTAGAACGCATTCTAACAGTTGTACCAGTTTCCTCATCCCAACGTCTAGTTTCTTGTTCTACTTCGTTATATCTTCCTTGATCTTTTAAAATAGATTGTCTTTCAATTTCATAATTAATTACATCTCTAACAGCACTAAATGAATTAACGTTTTTTGTTTCAACTTTAGTACCAAGTGTATTTTCATCATCACTAATTGAAACGTTTACGTCACATCTTATTTGACCTTTTTTTGAATCAGCTTCAGAAATACCTAAATACTGATATATTGATCTAATATATTCAAGATATAAAATAGTATCATCAGCATTATGAAGGCATGGTTTAGTAACAAGTTCAAAAAGTGGAACTCCACATCGATTATAATTAATAATTGAAGTGTTATATAAATGCTCCATTTGAGCTGAATCTTCTTCTAAGTGAAGATTATCTATTTCAACTCTAAAAGTTGAGCCATCTTCTCTTTCGATATCTATATATCCACCATTACCAATACAATCATATGGAGGATTTTGAGTAAGCTGATATCCTTTTGGAAGATCTGGGTAATAATAATTTTTTCTTTCCCAGTACATATATTTAGGTATATTTGAATGTAGTACTGTTGCCATTTTAATAGCTTGTTCTACACCTTTTTTATTTGGTGCAGGAAGTACTCCTGGAAATCCCATATCAATTTCACAAACATTATCATTTGATAAATCATTATATGTATTTTTAGAAGGTGAAAACATTTTTGAATTAGTTTTAGATCCTTCACAGTGCATTTCAATACCAATTGTTACATAGTATTTACCCATATTACCTAACCTCCTTTGCTATTTGATTTTTATAATCCATTAAAGATTCAATAGCATAAGCAATGTTAAGTACATCTTCATCTTTATAGCAGTTACCTGTTATATTAAGACCAACAGGTAAATTATTTACAAATCCATCTGGAATTGTAATTGATGGAAAACCACCAAAATTTGCAACTTGTAGATGTTCATCAAGTGCTTGAATATTATCATCTTTAGTTAGTGCATCTTGTGAGCCATCTAAAAGTTTTGCAGGCCCAATACCAACAGGTAAAACTACTGCATCATAAGTTTCATATAATTTTTTCCAAGTATCAACAACAAGTCTTCTTACCTTTTGAGCATTAATAAAATATCTTTCTTGGTTTTCTTTTTGCAAAATATATGAACCGATTACAAATCTTCTTTTTATTAATGGTGAAAAACCTTTTGTTCTATAATCTTTAACTTGTTCTTCCCAAGAGTTTCCTTCACCACGTGGTCCAAAAGAAATACCAGTTAAATTACTTAAATTAGATGTTGCTTCAGAACAAGATAAAATTACATATACTGATGCTATAGCATTAAGAAGTTTTCTATCAACAGATACTTCTTCAACTATAACGCCACTATTTTTAATAAGTTCTATTTTTTCTTTAAAGTTTTCTAAATGTTTAACAAGTTCTTCATTTGGATTTTCATATGAATTAATATCACAAAGTTCTTTAATATAACAAAGTTTTTTATTTTTTATATCACCTGTTAAAGCATCTTTTAAATTAATATTAGATGAGTCCCATGAAGTTAAATCTTTTTCATCTTTACCCTTCATTTCATCTACAACTATTGCAGCATCTTTAACACTTCTTGTTAAAACACCACAGTGATCTAAACTTGATGCAAAAGCAAATAAACCATATCTTGAAATAAGTCCATAAGTAGGTTTATAACCTACTATTCCACAGTATGCAGCAGGTTTTCTAATTGAATCCCCTGTATCTGATCCAAGAGCATAAGGATAAACACCGGATGCAACAGCACATGCAGAACCAGAAGAAGATCCAGCACACATTCTTGTTAAATCCCAAGGATTTTTTTGTATACCTGTATGACCAGTAGTTCCAGTTCCTCCCATACCAAATTCATCCATAGCAGTTTTATTAACCATTACTGCACCAGCATTTTTTAAATTCTTATATGCTGTTGCATCAAAAAATGGTACATAATCTTTTAGCGTGTTAGATGATCCAGTTGAAAGTACACTTTTTGTTGAATAATTATCTTTAACACCAAAAGGTATTCCAGAAAGTAAATTATCTGTTACTTCTTGTTCTTTAGCATCATCTAAAATGCTTACAAAAGCATTACATTTATCTTGAACTTCATGAGAAAGTTTAAGTGATTCTTCAATTAATTCTTTAGAAGTAACTTTTCCTTCCTTAAGTAAATTATGAAGTTCTTCAATTCCTAAGTTCATGTAATTCATTATCCCACCACCTTAGGAAGTTCTACTTCTCTATCACTTACTTTATCACAGTTTGAAAGTAGTTCATCAATTGGAGTTGAATCTATAGCTTCATCTTCTCTAAATGAACATTCAAAATCATCAAGAGTATGAGTCATAGGTTCAACATCTTTTAAATTTTCAATTTCATTGATTTTATTGATGTTTTCATCAATAATTTCAAATTCATCTAAAACCATTTTGTTTTCTTCATCAGTTAAACCTATCATTAAAAGGTCAGCTAGTTTATCTACAGTTTCTTTTGTAAATTCCACTATTACACCTCCTAATACTCACAGTTTCCTGGAGTTCTTGGATAAGGTATAACATCACGAATGTTTTCAATACCAGTTAGATACATGATTAATCTTTCAAATCCTAGTCCATAACCAGAGTGATATACTCCACCAAATTTTCTTAAGTTAACATACCAGTCAACTTGAGATCTATCTACACCGTGAATTTTAATAAGTTCTTCAAGTTTGTTAATATCAACTTCTCTTTCAGAACCACCGATTAATTCACCAGAACCTGGTACTTCAAGGTCAACAGCAGCAACTGTTTTACCATCATCATTTAGTTTCATATACCAAGCTTTAATATCTTTAGGCCAGTTATATATAAATACAGGTCCATTAAAGTGTTCTGTAATCCACTTTTCATGTTCTTTAGCAATATCACTTTCATAATCAGGTGTAAATTCCCATTTTTCTCCAGAATTAATTAAAAGTTCTACTGCATCATGATGAGTAATTCTTGTAAATTCAGAACTAACTAATTTTTCTAATTTTTCTTTTAATCCGTTAGATACAAATTGATCTAAAAATGATATTTCATCAGCAGCTTTATCTAAAACATAAGATACAACAAACTTAAGCATATCTTCTTCTGCATCCATAAGTTCATCTAAATGCATAAAAGCCATTTCAGGTTCTATCATCCAGAACTCATTTGCATGAGTTTTAGTATTTGAGTTTTCAGTTCTAAATGTAGGTCCAAACGTATATATCTTTTTAAATGCCATAGCATATGTTTCACCATGAAGTTGTCCAGAACCAGTAATATATACTTGTTTTCCGAATAAGTCTTTTGAATAATCAACTGATTTATCTTCATTTAAAGGAACATTTTTAAGATCAAGTGTAGTTACTTTAAACATTTGATCAGATCCTTCACAGTCAGTTGTTGTAAATAGTGGTGTATGTACATAAGTATAGTTATTCTTTTGATAATATTCATGAAGTGCCATAGCGGCTAAACTTCTAATTCTAAATACTGCTTGAAATGTTTTTGTCCTAGGTCTTAGGTATGCTTGGCTTCTTAAAAATTCCATTGTATGTCGTTTAGGCTGAATAGGATAATCAGCTGGGCAATCACCTAAAAGCTCAATTTTTGATGGTTTTACTTCAAATTTTTGTTTACCATTTGATTCAACTAACTGTCCATCACACTTAATAGCACAACCTACTAAATAGTGAGATACTTCATCAAAGTTATCAAGCTCTTTTGTATAAACAATTTGAAGTGAATCAACAATTGTTCCATCATAAAAATCTATAAAACCGAATTCTTTTTGATTACGATTATTTCTAACCCATCCTTCAAGTGAAACTTTATCACCTATTTTTCCAGTTTTAAAAACATCTATAACATCCATATTAATTTTCCTTTCTTATATTTATATTTTGGTATTTATTAAGGTTCTAATCTATTAGGACCTCTAAATAAGAACATTTCTTCTTTAATTGATAGACCTAAAAGTAGCATATTAAATCTATCAACACCTATTGCAAATCCACCATGTGGAGGGCAACCATATTTAAAAAATTGTAAATAAAATTCAACATCTTTAGTTAAACCTTTTTCATCACATTGTTTTTTAAGTACATCATATCTGTGTTCTCTTTGAGCTCCTGACGTAATTTCTGTACCTCTCCAAATAAGATCGAATCCTTGAGGAATTTCATCTTTTCTCATATGATAAAATGCTCTTTTTGTTTTACTAAAATCAGTAACAAAAATAAATTCATGTCCGTATTCTTCCATAGCATATTTATATGCTAAGCCTTCAGTTTCAGCATTCATATCTCCAACATCGAATTCAGGAATTTTGTATCCATATCTTTTTTCAAGTTCTTTATATAAATCTTGAAGTTTTATTCTAGGAAATGGCTTTGTGGGAACAATTACTTCTTTGTCAAAATATTCTTTAATCTGATCTGCATATTTTTCTTTTACTTTTGTTAAACCAGCAATAATTAAATCTTCTTCAAAATCCATAACATCTTCATATGAATCTATATATGCAAATTCAATATCGAATGAAGTAAATTCAGTTGTATGTCTATTAGTATTTGAATTTTCAGCTCTAAAACAAGGAGCAACTTCAAAAACTCTTTCAAGACCTGATGCTAAAGCCATTTGTTTATAAAATTGAGGGCTTTGTGCAAGGTATGCTTTTCTATCAAAATACTTTACTTCAAATACATCAGAACCAGATTCTGATGCAGCACCAATTAATTTAGGTGTATGAATTTCTGTAAAATTTTCTTTATAACAGTGTTCTCTCATACCTTCAACAAAACATGATTGAACATTAAGCATTAATTGATTTTTATCACTTCTTAAATCAATCCATCTATAGTCCATTCTTGTATCTATATTGGCATTTTCTTCAAGTGGTGATGCATCGGCGCTTGATAAACAATTAAACTTTGTTGGTAAAAATTCTTTACCACCTTGTTTAACGTATTCAGATAGAACCATTTTACCTTCAAATTCCAAAACAGATCCAGCAATAATACCATTTAACTGATTACAAATTTCTTCATTATTTGCTTTATCTATTGAAACTTGAATAGATCCAGTTCTATCTCTTAAAATAACAAATATCATATATTTAGTATCTCTTATTTTAGTCGCAAAACCAGAAATTTTTGATTCTTCATTTTCTTTTAAATTATTTATTAAAGTTCTTTTCATTATTTGGTTTCCTTTCTACATATGCATATCTAAATAATCAACTAAATCATTAATAGATACTCTTTCTTCTTCTTTAGTTTTATTGTCTTTAACTACTACTTCATCTTTAGCTAAATCTTCATCATTAAGTACAATTAAATATTTAGAATTAAATCTATCAACACTCTTAAATTGTGCTTTTAAACTTTTACCCATTAAATCAGTTTCAACAATAAAACCATTTAATCTTAAATCTTGTGCAAGGTAAGCTGCAGTATCTTTTTCATCTTCAGAAACATATAAAAGATATACATCAACATCATCATTAACTGGTATTTCAACATCCTTTTCATCAAGCATTTGCATTGTTCTATCATAACCCATTGCAAAACCAACAGCAGGAACAGAAGGACCACCTAATGCTTCAACTAAGTTATTATATCTTCCACCGCCACCAAGAGCATAAGAGTTATCTAAAACAACTTCAAATACCATATGTGTATAATAATCTAGTCCACGAACGAGTTTTTCATCTTCAATATAGTTAATATCCATTAAATCAAGAAGTTCTTTTAACTTATTAAATCTATTTAAAGATTCTTCATTTAAATAATTTTTAATAGTTGGAACATTTTTAAGAATTTCATTATCAGCATCAAATTTACAATCTAAAATTCTTAAAACATTTTTATTAAATCTTTCTTGGCAATCAGGACATAAATCTTTAATATGTGGTTCTAAATACTCTTTTAAAGCCTTTTTATAATTTTCTCTTGATTCACTATCACCTAGTGTATTAAGTTTAATAGTAACATTATCAAGACCAATTAATCTATAAGCATTATAAGCTAAACTTATTGTTTCAGCATCAGCAAGTGCATCGTCTGAACCAAAACATTCGAATCCCCACTGTGTAAATTCTCTTTGTCTTCCACTTTGAGGTCTTTCATAACGATACATTTTCATATTATAGTAAACTTTAACTGGATCAGTCATATTACCATACATTTTATTTTCAATAAACCATCTAACTACACCAGCAGTTCCTTCTGGTCTAAGTGTAATATTTCTATCTCCTCTATCTTTAAAGTCATATGTTTCTTTTTGAACCATATCAGTTGTTTCACCAACACCTCTATGGAATAGTTCAGATGCTTCAAATACAGGTGTAACAATATTAGAATAATTATACTTTTGACAAAGTGCATCTAATATATCATTTACATACATCCTTTTCTTTGCTTCAATTCCATAAATATCATATGTTCCTTTTTGTTTTGTTATCATTTTAATTTCCTCCTTCAAAATACAAAAAAACCTAAATAATGTAAGGACGAAACTATAGTTCCGCGGTGCCACCTTACTTTACTTAGGTACTCTTTATTTTTTATCGCCAAATTAGCGTTTTCTACTTATATGGAAACTGTTCAAAAATTAATAATTTTATTAGGTTACTCTCAGCATATTTGTAACCCTCTCTTAAATAAAATATTTTATTAATCTATTTTTTCCGTAGAAAAATTAAATTTACATGTTAATTTTACCTTAAAATAAAGGAATAGTCAATTTATAAGTGATTAAAAAAGGTATTAATTTTACTTAATACCTTTTGATCTTTTTATATCAGTTTCATTATCAGGCTTAATAAATGTTTCATATATTTCTTCATCAGTTAAATCAGGATAATAAATTCTGTAGTAATCTAGTAATTCATTAGTTACTGATTCATATGTTTTACCTGTTTTGTTTTCATTAACTTCACTAAGTAATTGATTATGATAATTATTTTCTTCTCTTATAAATACTTCCTCAAGAGATTTTTGATGAAGTTCTTCAAAAAAACCATCTTTATATTTTTTTGATCCATCAGTTATGGCATATTTTCTTGTTTCAAATTTATCAACTGCTTTAGATAGTTCATGAGTTTTTAACTGTGTTATAAAGTTTGTAATAAAGACATAGAAATTAATTGAGCCATCTTTATAACAACCAATAAGTAAGTTATCTTCAGCATCATTTAATACATCTAAAATGAATTGATCTAGATCTTTGTTATTATTTATTAAAGATCTTCTTAAGATTAATTTTTTATTAATTCTTTCTATTAAATCATGTGAATCACCATGTTCAGGTGAATGAAAAATATGTTCTTTAGATGCATTTAAATTATCATATAAATATTTAGAAATATATCTTTTCATTGTTTTTCTAAATTCAATATCTTGTGCACTTAAGTTTGACTCATCTACATTTAAAAATCTTTTAATACATTTAACAAGTGCATCTCTAGATGTTATTAACTCAATTGGATGAATAAATAATTGGAAAGGTTTTTTGTTAATTTCATCTTGTGGTAGATAGCAATTACTTTGTAAATATGTATCAGAATATAAAATTGGAATTGATATTTCGTTTCCATCACCAGTTTGAAGACTATAATCTGATGTATGGTATGCTTTCATATATGAATCACTTAGTCTTAAAGTGATTTCTTTTAATTCCTTAATTTTATTTGCGTTTTTAACTTTATCATCAAATCTTTTTGCAGATTCTTGTGCTTTTAATTCAGCTTTTTGTTCATCTTTTGATTTTGCCATTTGACGATTTCTTGCGTTGCTCATTAATACATTTTTATGATATTCAAATGATTTACTAACTAAATAATTAGCTAAATCTTTGGAATTCTTACAGTATGCAGACACTAAGAAGAACCAATAATTTATATCTCTTATTGGATAAGGATTTTCATATACTGTTAGTTTACCTTCTTTATTAATATATCTTTGTTTAATTTTATTTAAACCAGCTATATCAATACCTAAATCCTTAGGTCTTACTTCAAGTATATGTTCAATATTATCTGTATCGACATACTTTATATTAAATTTTAAAATTGTAGGTCTATTTTTATCATTTGACATGATATCACCCCTTTAAAACAGTTTTTATTATAGTAAAATATCGAACAAATGTCAATTTATCGTGTTCTTTTTCTCGTTTGTTCAGGTAACATATCGCTATTTTTAATTATTTCGTATTCACTTAAATATTTTGCAAGTTTTATTATATTTTTTGGATCATCAGGTGATACTTTATAATCTAGTTCACCTTTAACTCTTTTATTTTTAAAATAATTTATCATAGTATCTAATTTTTCGTATTTAGATAATGTGTTATATTTGCTTTTATCAATGTCTTCTTCATTTTGAGTAAATTGGTTAAATTTCTTTTCGTATGAAGCAAATATCTTGTTAAATAGCTCATCAAATTCGCTATTATCACTTACTTTATATAGTTTATTAAAATTTATTCTTTTAATAATTTCATAGATATATTTTCGGAATTGATTTAGTTTTGTAAGTTTTTCAGGAGTTGTTGATTCTGAAAAACTTAGAACCAATTTATTAAATTCACTCAATTTTTCATTAAACTCAGAAATATTAAAATCATTGATTGTTGAATAATTTAAAGAAATATATGGAAGTAGAATTAATAGGGAATCTTTAATAGAACTAATTGATTTTGATGAAAGTAATTTAGCTGCTTCATATACATCGTATAATTCTACTGATTTGTTATTTATTATTTCTTCTTTAGATTTCATAGTTCGCTTAGCATCATCAGTATTTATTTTAATTCCACTTGCTAGTTTTAATTGAGCAAAAAATGGATTTATTAAATCTCTTTGAGTTAAAACATGTGATTTATCTTCTTCACATTGCTTTAATTGATACGAATATATAAATGGTAACTCGTAATAATTCTTTTTTGCATTGATTAATTTAGAAAAATATCCGTTTAATCGTTCACGATTTACAATTTTTTCATCTGTTGCATAATAAAGTTTTGTTTCAATGGTTCCATCTAATCTAGAATCATTTACTCCTCTTGTTTTTAGAACATTAATTAACCAGCAAGTCAATTCCTCGTTACTATTAAATAACGAATTAAAAATTAACATGGAAATATTATCTGAATACGCACTTTTAAATTGTGAATTTTCGCGTATGTATTTCCTCATTACAGGCGCTAAATCAGATACATTAAGTATTCTAATAATTGTATTAGAATCCACACTTTGAATTGCATAACCAAAGAATTCTTTTTGAATAGCCATATAAACCACCCTTCATAAATTATTTTTATGAATATACATATGGTGAATAATCAACAATTTATTACTGACTATAGTACCATAATTTTATAAAAAAACAACTAATTTGCATTAAAAAAAGCCAAATTAACCATGTTTACGGTTAGTTTGGTCAATATTCATTTTATATAAACTTTCTAGAGTATATTCTGCATCTTCAAAAAATCTTTTTATCTTTTCTTTTTTTTCTTCTGCTACTATATAATCAGGATTAAGATCATATACACTTGATATAAACATTAAAAGTTTACACATGTATGGAAAATCATTCATTGTAAGTTTATTGTTAACTTTTTTCTTTTGATACAAATAAGCGTGAAAATTATCTTCTTCATAAGAAAGAGTTGCTAGGAATTTTTTATCTATATTGAATTCTCCAGCGCTATGTATATCACTTTCATTTTTTATAGCTTCATTTATATATAAATTATCCCTATTAATATAAGATGTAAATATTACGTTATCTCCAAGAAAATCAACTAATATATCAGTGTACTTTAAATTAAGAGGATAAATACCTCGTGCATAATTAATATAGTTATTATCTTTGTTTCTTTTTAGTAAAGACATAATTGTAAGATATTGTGTAATTCCTTCATTTCTAAAACTTGATATGTGATTATAGTATGTTCTTTTTTCTTTTGGCTTTTTGCATAAAAAATGTGTAAATTCATGAGTCATTATTACTTCTTTGTGATATACATTTTTACTATCTTTATCTAAATGTAGATTAATAATAGGATAATCAACAAAACTTGCGCCCTTTATATTTTCTTCATGATCACCATGAATTTCTCTTACTCTATATACTACATTTTTAGCTTTTTTATAGATTCTATCAAAATTTATATATGGACATATTTGACTTACAGTATAAATATGTTCATACAGTTTTCTATCTAGTTCTTTTTTAAGTTCTTGATTTTTTTCATCAGAATATGGTGACATTATTCCATTATATCTTCTTCCTTTAATTGTTAGATATAATTCATAATCAACTTTAGAAAATCTTTCATTTTCTTCGTTTGTTAGAAGCATATTTCCACTTTCGTCACTATAGTGTTTTTCTAAATCCTTTTTTGTAACTGATGCTAAATGAATGTTGCGAATCAAATTAATAAAACTGTAAAAAGTGGCTTTAATATCCGCTCTTTTAGTTTTAAAAGAGTAATTCTTTTTCTTACTATTTTGTAAGTTATCAGAATTTTCTTTCATAATTTAATTCACCTCTATTTCTTTTTGTAAACATTAATTACAAATGATAATTTTCTAAGTTCTTTTATATATTCTACTAATTCTTCATAGTCATTTACTTTAACAGTGATGTCATATACCGTTTTATCTTCATGTTGGTGTGACTCAACCGCATCAACATACACTTTAATCAAAGCACCAGTTGATATAATATCAAGAAGATAATTACCTACATTATCAACTTCAATAACCAAATCAGTTTTATAAACATTATTTGTTTTATCATTCCATGATGCTTGAACTAATCTTTCATTTTTATCAATAACATTGTGACAATCAATTCTATGAATTGATATTCCTTGTGTTTTAGTAATAAACCCTATAATTGGTTCACCATGAATAGGTTTACAACATTTAGCAAGGTTAACTTGAACATTATCAACACCGTCAATAATAATGTCACTATTAAATGATTCTTTTTGAATATTATTACTATTATTTCTAATTTTTTCAATTAATGCATCTTGTACTGTTTCTTTATCTTCGGTTGCAAGATTAACAATGTAACCAGCTGTATATCTAGTTGAACCTACTGATAAGTATAAGTCATCGATATCATTAAGTTTAAGATCTTTTAGTATTTTTGATATATTTTCATCGGTTAAGAAATCTGCTTGAGGAATATTTTTCCTTCTTAGTTCTTTAAATATAGCTTCTTTACCTTTTTCAATGTAAATTGATTTGTCTTTTTTACTAAAGAATGATCTTATTTTATTTCTTGCTTGAGAAGTTTTTACAAATGTTAACCAGTCTTTATTTGGTGATGCACTTGCTGATGTTTTAATTCGAACTATGTCATTATCATTTAGTTCATATGCAAGTGGAACTATTGAATCATTTACGATAGCTCCTACTGTTTTATCACCAACATCAGAGTGAATACGATAGGCAAAATCTACTGGAGTTGATCCTTTTGGAAGTTCAACTACATCTCCTTTTGGTGTAAACACATAAATAAGATCATCAAAATATTCTTTTTGAACTTGAGAGTTATATTCATAATCATCTTCAGATGATGATTCAATAATTGATCTAAACATCTCAAGTTTTTGCTCCATAATATTTTGAATTTTTTTAGATCCTTTTTCTTTATATGACCAATGTGATGCTAAACCTTTTTCTGCAAATTCATCCATTTCATATGTTCTTATTTGAATTTCATATAATTTACCATCATCACCAAATACGGTTGTATGAAGTGATTGATACATGTTTTCTTTTGGATTTGCAATGTAATCTTTAAATCTTCTTGGAACAGGTCTAAATTTTGAATGAATTAAACCAACAGTTAAATAACAGTCACTTTCTTTTTCAACATATACACGAAGAGCAAGAATGTCGTATATTTCGTCCCATGTTCTTCCTTTATTATAAAGTTTGTTATAAATACTATAAATACTTTTAACTCTTCCCTTTATTTCAAACTCAACATTATTTTCATTCAAAATATCAGAAATTTCTTCAATCATATTATCAAGACAATCTTTTAAGTCTTCTTTAGATTCGTTAAGCTTATCTTCTATATCTTTATAAACATCAGGTTTTAAGTATTTTAAACATAAATTTTCTAGCTCACTTTTAATTGAATTAATACCAAGTCTATGAGCAATTGGAACTAATACAGATAAAGTTTCGTTTGCTTTTTTCTTCTGTTTTTCTGGATTTACTGCCCATATTGTTCTCATATTATGAAGTCTATCAGCAAGTTTAATATATAAAACTCTTACATCATCAGCAAGACCAATTAATACTTTTCTTAAATACATTGCAGAAGATTCTGATTCATCAGGAAGTTCAAGCTTATTTATTTTTGAAATTGAATCAACAATTTTTGCAGTTTGTTCATCAAATTTAGATTCTATTTCATTATAATATGTATCACCATTATTCATGACTTCATGAAGAAGTGCACATGAAATTGTAAGAGCATCGGAGTTTAAATCTGCTAAAATCATTGCAACTGAAAGAGGATGAGAAATATAATCATCACCTGATAATCTTTTCATATCTTTATGTTTTTCACATGCAAACTTATAAGATTTTTTAATAAGATTAATATCACTTTCAGTATAGTTATTACTCTTTTTTAGCTTTTCAAGCAACTCATCAAAAATGGGTTTTGCATTTTCCATAAAATCAATCCTTATTTATTTATATTAATAAAATTTAATAAATCATTTTCATTAACATTTAAGATATCACTAACCATGTCACAAAGTTCTAAATTAGTTTCACGTGACCATTTAGTTCTAGATAGATAGTCCCATATATCTTTTACTTCAATATATTTGATATTTTTTGCTTTTAACTCACCTATTTTTGTATTAAAAGCTGGTTTAAGACGATTAAAAAGTTCGTCAACAGAACTAAATTTTATTTGTTCCATAATTTATCCCTCATTAATTTTTTTATTCCTACATATATTATATAACATATGAAGCTTTTATTAAAGGTGAAAAATGAAAAATAATAGATTTATAAAGAATACTTTTATACTTATTATGGGCGGATTTTTAACCAAAGTACTCGGGTTTATTGTAAAAATTTTATATACAAGATTTCTAAAAGAAGATGGTGTCTCACTTGTCACTTTGGTTTTTCCTACATATACACTTCTTCTTACACTTTCATCCTTTGCTCTTCCTCTTGCTGTTACAAAACTTATAGCAGAAAATAAAGAAAGAAAAAGTAAAATATTATTTTCATCCTTCTGGATTACAATGATGATAAATTTATTAATAATTGTTTTATTCTTACTTTTTGCAAATTACTTTTCTACCTATATTCTTCATGAAAAAAGATGTGGTATTTTAATTAAGATTCTTTGTTTTTCACTACCTTTTGTTTCTACAACTAGCATTATAAAAGCATATTTTTTTGGAATAGAAAACGTTAAACCAATAGTGTTATCAAATACTTTTGAAGAAATTATTAAACTTATAATGATAGTCATATTTTTACCTAAAATCGTTTTAAAAGGAACATTATATGGGGTTTCTTTTTATCTATTTATAAATTTTATTTGTGAAATAATATCTTTTATCACACTATTTATTTTTCTTCCTAAAAAAATAAATCTAAAAAATTTATCATATAAATATGATAGTAAATGTGCTCATAATATGACTAAAATATCTATTCCTACTCTTTCAGCAAGATTACTTGGGAGTATTGGATATTTTTTTGAACCTATTATTTTAACAAATCTTTTAATATATAAAAACGCAGATGCTACCTTTATAAGACTTAATTATGGTTATTTTCATGGATATGTAATTGCACTTTTAACAATTCCATCATTTTTTCTTGCTTCAATTTCACTTAATATAGTGCCTCTTATTAGTAAAAAGAAAATTAACAAGGATTTTATTAGTATTAAAAAAATAATTAACAAAATTGTTTGTTTAATACTAATTTGTGGTTCAATATACGTCATTTTTTTAAACTTCTTTGGAAAATCAACAATGGACATTTTATATAAAACAAGAAGTGGTTATAAATATCTTAAAATACTTCTTCCATTTTTTGTTTTATTTTATTTAGAAGGACCTCTTATGGCAGTACTTCAAAGCCTAGATCAAGAAAAGAAAGTTTTAAAAATTTCAACTTTAGGTTTATTTATTAAATATGTTTCATTAACTCTTTTAATTATATTTAATGTTGGTTTTTATAGTTTAGTTATTAGCGAAATTATAAATATTATTTTTGTTGTTTTTCTATGTATTTATTATTTAAGAAAGTATTTTTACTATCCTTCTCAATAATAAATATTTTCTTATCTTTATAAAAGCCATAAAATACATTTTCTATATCTATATTTTTATTTAATAACATATTAAATATTTCTTTTTTAGAAAACGGTATTTTATATAGATATTTTTCTTGAATTTTTCCGTCAATTATTAGTGGAAGTGGAAAAACTTTGTTTTTAATTTTATTATCATATTTAAAAATAGATAATTTCCCATTTGCTTCTAAAAAAGCATATTCAACATCCTCAATTGATTTAATTTCTTTTTGTCTCATATTAAAAAGTAAATCATCGATTGTGTATCGCTGTTTTAGCATTTGATGATAATTTATTTTACCATCACAAACTATCATCGTTGGTTTTCCTTCTAAAACATGTCTAAAAGTTTTTGATTTAACAGAAATAAACCCTAATATAATTTCAACAATAACAAGTAGTAATATAGGAATTATTGTAAGAAATATAGAATCATTTGTATTTTCAATACTAATAGCTACTAGTTCTGCTATTAATATAGAAACTATTAAATCTATTATTCCAAGCTGACCTATTTCTCTTTTACCCATGATCCTATACGAAAAAGTTACAAAAAAATAGAAAAATAAAGTTCTAAATATAGTTATTGATAATTCCATTTATATAATCACCTAACTTTATTATGTGTTTATGTATATTTTTTTAGTCATACAATATAATTTATTAGGTGATTTTATTTGAAAAACTTTATAAACAAATTTAAATTTACTATCATATATGTAACTTCATTATTATTACTCAGTATAATTTTTACATTAATTGAATATTTTGGTGGTAACTATAGTTTATGCACAACACTATTAAGTATTATTAACTTTATTTTAGTTTTTATATACGCATTTTTATCAGGTTTAAAAACAAATGTTCAAGGATATAAATGCGGTATTAGGTCATTTGTTAAAATTTTAATTATATTACTTACTATTAACATAATAACTCTTAGTACTATTAGTTTTAAAACTATAATTTATTACTTTATAATATTAACTTTATCGATATCAGGTTCTATTCTTGGTAAAAACAAACAAAAAAGTTGTCTTAAATAAAATCTACGACAACTTTTTTATTTTGATAAAGTATTTTATTATTTTCATCAATATATTCTTTAGTTTTAGGATCTACTTGTTTTTTTAAATAGTTTTTTTCATAAAGATATTTTAATGTAGTTTCATTTCCTGTACAAATAGAATCTAAGAAACATTTTTTTGCTGCTGATGTAATTTCCATTCTTGTAACTAGAACAAGTTTATCTTCATGATTTTTTTTAACATTAAAATATGTCGGAATCGCAATCATTATTGCAATAATGATGATTGAACCAACAATACATATTCTATTCATCATTTTTATCAGCGTCCTTTTTATAATAATTCTTAACAAATTCATCTCTGAATTCTTCCAATGTTGATGATTTAATATTTTTTCTGATTTCACTCATCAGATTCATTAGATATGATAAATTGTGAATTGAAAGAAGTCTTGCTCCAAACGATTCTTCTGCATTAATTAAATGTTTTACATATGCCTTTGTAAAGTTTTTACACGTATAACAATTGCATCCTTCCTCAATTGGAGAAAAGTCATCTTTATATTTGTTATTTTTTAAATTAATTTTACCATATTTAGTGTATGCATGACCATGTCTTGCAAGTCTTGTTGGAGATACACAATCAAATATATCAATACCTCTTTTTACATTTTCTATTAAATCTATTGGATCACCAACACCCATTAGATATCTAATTTTATCTTCAGGTAAATATTTAGTAGACATTTCTACCATTTCGTACATTATTTCCTTTGGTTCACCTACACTGGTTCCACCTATTGAATAACCATCAAAATCCATCTTAACAAGTTCTTCTGCACAATATCTTCTTAAGTGTTCATAATAGCCGCCTTGAACTATACCAAAAAGAATTTGATTATCACCCTTAAATACATCTTTACCTCTTTTTGCCCACCTTAATGTTCTATCTACGCTATCTTTCATGTATTTTTCATCGCATGGATAACCTACACACTCATCAAAACTCATTACGATATCGCTACCTAGTTTTCTTTGAATCTCTATTGATTTTTCTGGTGTTAAAAATAATGAATCTCCATTTAAATGGTTTTTAAATTTTACACCTTCTTCAGTTATATCTTTTGGTTTTGCAAGTGAAAAAACTTGAAATCCGCCAGAATCAGTTAAAATTGGACCATCATAATTCATAAATTTATGAAGCCCTCCAGCTTTTTCAACAATATCTTCACCAGGTCTAAGCCATAAATGGTATGTATTTGAGAGAATAATTCCAGCACCTAGATTTTTAACTTCTTCAGGAGATAAAGTTTTAACAGTAGCAGCAGTTCCAACAGGCATAAACATTGGAGTGTCATACTCTTTACCATTAAATATTATTTTACCTAATCTAGCTTTTGTTTTAGGATCATTATATACTTTTTTAAATTCTACTTTCACTATATATCATCTCCTGTTATAAACATAGCATCACCAAAACTAAAGAAACGGTATTTTTCATTAATAGCTTCATTATATGCATTTAATATATTTTCTCTTCCAGCAAGTGCTGAAACAAGCATTACAAGTGTACTTTTTGGAAGATGAAAATTTGTTACTAATGCATCAATAGCTTTAAATTTATATCCTGGATATATAAATATATCTGTGTTACCACTGCAAGCTTTAAATGTACCATTATTACTTGATGAAATAGTTTCTAGCGTTCTTGTTGATGTTGTACCAACAGCAATGATTCTACGTCCATCTTTCTTGGCGGAATTAAGTATTTCAGCCGTTTTTTCATCCATAACATAAAACTCGCTATGCATTTTATGATCAAAAATATTATCAACCTCAACTGGTCTAAATGTACCAAGACCAACGTGCAGTGTAACATACGTAATAATAATGCCTTTTTCTTTAATCTTTTCTAATAATTCATTCGTAAAATGAAGGCCTGCTGTAGGAGCAGCTGCTGAACCAACATTTTTTGCATATACAGTTTGATATCTTGATTGATCTTTTAATTTTTCATGTATATATGGAGGTAGTGGCATTGTTCCAAGTTTATCTAGAATTTCCATTAGTATACCTTCGTAGATTAATTTTATATGTACAATTCCGTCTTCAAGTTTTTTAGTAATTTCTGCTTTTAAAACACCATTTCCAAAGGAAACAATAGTTCCTATTTTTAATCTTTTACATGGCCTTGCAAGACATTCCCAGTTATTTTCTTCTAACTCTTTTAGAAGAAGAATTTCAATAACGGCTTTAGTATCTTCTTTTTCACCTATTAAACGTGCAGGAATAACTTTGGTATCATTTAATACAAGAACATCGCCTTGTTTTAAATAATTTATAATGTTATAAAAATGTTCATGAGTTATTTTACCATTATCTTTATTAAGGATTAATAAACGCGAAGAACTCCTCTCTTTTAGAGGAGTTTGAGCTATTAATTCTTTTGGTAAGTTGTAATCAAAATCATTAATATTCATATTATCTTCTAGTCCTTGATTTTCCATTATCTAAAGGATTGATTAAATCAATAAAATCTATAACTTCTTGTTCAGATAATTCAGTATATTGAACGTATTCAATATTACTTTTTTTTAACAATGTTTTAGCAGCAATATTATCTTCTGTTCCTTTATACTTATCACTTAAATAAACTATTTTGCTGATGCCTCTTTGAGCAAGAAATTTTGCACAATTTGAGCATGGAAATAATGTAACAAAAAGTGTTGAACCTTTAAAATCTGTTCCAAGACCTCCATAGTTAAGAATTCCATTCATTTCTGCGTGTATAACATATGGATATTTGGTATTATTCATACCAATTTTATTAACTTCTCTTCCCCATGGAAACTCTTCATCAGGCCAATCATTTGGTGCACCATTATAACCAATTGAAATTTCTCTTCCCTCAGCATTAACATAACATGCCCCTACTTGACTTGAAGGGTCTTTACTTCTTTGTGCCCAAGTAATAGCTGATAACATGCAAGCGCGATCATTATTAATTCGTCTTACTCGATTGTTATGAAGATATTCTTCTTTAAACTCATGAATTTCATTATTATTTTCCATAACCAAAACTTCCTTTCACTTACAAAACCATTATACTATAAATTTTTAAAAACACTCATAATTTTTTCTTATGAAGACTATTCAAAAATGTTATACCTTTACTAGTTATAACTCTACCTTTACTGGTTTTTCTTATAAAAGATAATTCAATTAAATAATTTTCTACCATTTCTTCTATAACTTTATTATTTTCATTTAAAAAACTTGAAATTGTATTAATGCCAACAGGTTTATCATCATAGTCAAAATGAAGCATTTTTAAATATCTTATATCAAGATCTTTTAATCCTTTATTTTTTATACCGAGTTTATTTAAAATATCACAAACGTATATGTGATCTACATATTTTAAATTATCAATCAAAGAATAATCATTTATTCTTTTTAAATAATTAAGTGCTACTCTTGGAGTAAATCTTGACACAGATGCTATTAATTTTAAAGCTCTCATTTTATAAGTGGTATTTAATTTTTTTGATGCATTAAATAGTATTTGAGTAATTTCTTCAACACTATATTTTCTGAAAGTAAAATTTATTGAAAACCTATCAAGAAGTGGTTTTGATAAATCTTCAACTTTTGTAGTTGCCCCAATTAATGTAAATGGTGGAAGATCAAATCTAATCACTTCTTTTTTTAAATCATTCTTCACATTTAGGTTAATGTAAAAATCTTCCATTGCTGAATATAAGATTTCTTCACAATTTTTGCTAAGAGCATGTATTTCATCAATAAATAAAATATCACCTTCATTAAGTTTACTTAAAGTTATTATCAAGTCTTTTGGCCTTTCAATAGAATTTGCATTTAAAACAATAATATTTTGATTTAATTCATAACTTATTAGATATGCTAAACTGGTTTTTCCAAGTCCTGCATGACCTACTAGCAATGTGTGATCAAGTGATGTATCTCTTAACTTTGCGGCTTGAATATATATCTTTAAGTTATTAATTATTTCTTTTTGACCTATAAATTCTTCAAAGTTAAGTGGTCTTAGTGTATTACTCTCTTCATTATTCATTTAATCCACCACTTTCAATTATTTTTATTGCTTCTTTGATCATTAAATTTATAGGTTGATCTTTATTTATTAGTTTATATGATTTATATATATCTGAATCATTATAGTCCAAACTTTTTAAACTTACATAAAACTGGTTATCAATCGAAAAATTATCCTTATACTTTATAGATTTAATTTCTTTAATAAGTGAGTCAACATTTTTCTCATTAATTTTATTAAGTGATAATAAAAAATCATAATTCGTATTATAAACAGCTGCTAATATCGTTTCATAACTGTCATTTTTTAATATATTAAATGCTGTTTTTATACCTATACTTTTTAAATTTATTAATTTTTGAAATACTTCCCTTTCAATTTTTTGCTTAAAGCCATATAACTGTTTAATATTTTCCGAGCAGTAATAATAAATGTAAAGAAGTACACAACTATTTAATTTAAAACTATTTCTTGTAACATATATTCTATATGCTATATTTCCTACTTCCAAAATAATGTAATTTTCAGTTACTAAAATTATCTTCCCTTTCATATACTCATACATAAGTATCACCTCGAGTGACTTATAATATATTAAAATAATGAGAAATATGTCGTTATATGAAATAAAACTAAAAAAAGTAACAATTTTGTTACTTTTTCATAAAATATATTAGTGATATACATGTAAAAAAGAAAAAAATAGAGTTCTATTTTTTAAACTCTATTCTTTAAAAGTGAACATATAATCTAGTATTTGAACGTCATCTCCACGTTTGGCACCGGCTTCTTCTAATGCTTCTTCAACACCCATACCTTTTAACTTGCGACTAAATCTAATGACAGATTCATCCTCTGTAAACTTTGTCATTTTAAATAGTTTTTCTATTTCTTCACCTTTTACTATCCATACACCATTATCATTTGTAATTGTATATGGTTTTTCATTTTTGAACTTATATATAACGTGTGATTCATAATCTGTTTCATCATATATATCTTCAACACCAATTTCATCAAGTGTATCAGCAATTTTAGTTAACACTTCGTCGATACCAATATTATTTAACGCACTTATTTTATAGATATCTATGTGAGGATATTTTTCTTTAAATGCTTTATAGTTTTCATCAAAGTTAGGTAAGTCACATTTGTTAGCAATAACAATTTCTTTCTTATTTGCAAGTTTATCACTATACTCTTTTAATTCGTTTCTAATTATTTCATAATCTTCAATTGGATTTCTTCCTTCATATCCACCCATATCTATTATATGAGCAATAATTCTTGTTCGTGATGCATGTTTTAAGAAATTATGACCAAGACCAGCTCCTTTTGAAGCTCCTTCTATTAATCCAGGAAGATCAGCCATAACAAAAGAGCGATGATCTTTTAATTTTACAACACCTAAGTTAGGACTTAATGTTGTGAAATGATATTCTGCAATTTTTGGTTTTGATGCACTAATAACAGATAAAAAAGTACTTTTACCAACACTTGGTAAACCAACAAGTCCAACGTCAGCTAAAACTTTTAACTCACATTTAACTATTCTTTCTTCTCCAGGTTCACCATATTCGCTCATTTTAGGTGCTCTATCTTGCATCGTGGCAAAGGCCTTATTACCTCTTCCTCCACGGCCACCATGAGCTACGATAAATTCTTCGTCATCATGTATTAAATCTGCTATAACTAAATTTGTGTCCATATCAATTAATGTTGTTCCTGCAGGAACTTTTATTATTATATCTTCGGCATTTGCACCGTTTCGATTACTTCCTTTACCGTTAACGCCTTTGTCACCTTTAATTATTTTTTTATATCTTAAATCGATAAGAGTTTTTAAACTTTTGTCAACTTTGAAAATTATATTTGCTCCACGACCTCCAGAACCACCATCAGGTCCTCCCATTGGAATATATTTTTCGCGTCTAAAAGAGGTACATCCGTCCCCTCCTTTACCAGCTATTAACTTTACAACTAGTTCATCAACAAACATATTAATCACCCTTTTCTTTTATAAATAATATAAAATTAGAGTAAATACTCTAATTTTATTTATTTTCTTACTTTTTCAAGTTGTTCATCAAAAAGAACACCATAGAATGCTAGAAAATCAAGTAGTTTTTCATATTCATCATATGTTAGATAACTTTTTATCTGAGACATTTTTTTATGTGATAAATCACGTGTATAAACACAACCAATTGCTCTTAATATATTTTGTGTAGATTGTTCAAAATCACAATCAAAAATACTTAAGTTATAGTTAAAATCATTGATTGATTCATTATATTTGATTGATTCATCATTTTCATATGAAAAATATTTTTCAAGTACAATGAATATATTATTTATTTTATTCATTAATTTTGTTCTATCAATATTATAAATATTGCATAAATTATCAATTGGATAATTATGCTCACTATTAACTCTAAGTAAAGTTCTCATAATTTGAGTTTCATCTTTATTTAGAGGAACAACACATGTATATTTAGAATTTCTAAGTTGTTTTAAAAATGTTTTTCCTTTTTCATTTTCTGTTCCATACGGAGTTTTCTTAGAATTCATTATCATGTGTAATTTATTTTGATATTTCATAGTTAAATTTTCTGTCACAATAATCACCTCATTTGTGAAAAGATATTTTAACATACGTTCGATATTTTGTCAAAAATTCTAGTTATCAAAATAAGCGTCAAGATAATATATTTGGCGATGTTCTTTGAAATATTGTTTTTCAAAATCTGTCATAATGTTTTCTATTTTTCTTTCATCATTATGTAGATCAAGACTTACTTTATCAAATACATACCAATAATTACTTAAACTCTCAAGAGCTGATGCAAATAAAATTTTATTATCTGTTTTCATGATTATGTGCTTATTTTTTTTGAAAATTCTGTCATAAAGCCTTAAATAACTTTCGTGAGTAAATCTTTTCTTTTCATCTTGTTTTTTTGGCCATGGTTCAGAAAATGTTAAATAAATTGTATCGATTTCTTTACCAAAAAAATCAATTATTTTAGATGCATCTGCACAGATTAATTTTAAATTTTTAATATTTTGACCACTAAGCTTATTAACTGCTGTTGCTGTTTGAGAACTATCAAGTTCTAAACCTATATAGTTAATATTTGGATGATATTTAGCCATATCAATTATAAAACTTCCTCTACCCATTCCAAGTTCAAGACAAATAGGATTATTATTATGAAATAAATCCTTCCATTTATTTTTGTAACTCGATGGGTTTTTTACTAAGTAGTCGCTACTTTCTAATATGCTGTTTGCATTTTTTACAACGTTATATCTCACTATAAAGCACCTCTAGGTAAATATTATCATAAATAAAGATAAATTAATAGAATAAAAAAATATCACATAAATGTGATATTTAAAATTTAAGCTTCGTATACGCTAACTTTTTTCTTACTTCTTCCGCATCTTTCGAATTTAACTACACCATTTATAAGTGCGAATAGAGTATGATCTTTACCCATACCAACGTTTTTTCCTGGATAAATCTTAGTTCCTCTTTGTCTATAAATAATAGAACCAGCATTTATAACTTGTCCGTCAGCAACTTTTGCTCCTAAACGTCTACCTCTTGAATCACGGCCGTTATGAGTAGATCCTTGCGCTTTAACGTGTGCAAATCTTTGTATATTTAAACTAATATATAACATTACTCATTCTCCTTTACTAACATTTATATTCTTTGGATATTGTCTTTCTAAATCTTTAAGCATTTCAATCATATTTTTAAGTACTAAATGTACATTTTTATCACTAGTATTATTTTCAATTATAACAGTGTTACCATCATCACTATATTTAACACTTTTGTTAAATTCATGAGCAATATTAATACTTGTTACTATAATACTTGAAACACTTGAACAAACAATATCTTCTCCATATTCGGCATAATTAGCATGCCCAGTTATTTTTAAATTTGTTAACTCTTCGTTATATCTAACTTTAATCATTAAGCAGCAATCTTCTTAACAACTAATTTAGTATATGGTTGACGATGTCCTTGAGTCTTACGATATTTTTTCTTAGGTCTAAATTTAAAAACAACAATCTTTTTAGCTTTACCTTGTTTTTCTACAGAACAAACAACTTTTGCTCCTTCAATATATGGAGTACCAGCTTTGCCATTAGCATATAAAACATCAGTAAATGTAACTTCTGAACCAACTTCTTTATCTAATTTTTCAACGTAGATAACATCGCCTTCAGATACATAATATTGTTTACCACCTGTAACAAATATAGCTTTCATACAATACCTCCTTTAAATATTTTGAGTCACGCCTTTAAGGTACATGAACATGTTTTTAAAACCTTTTTAGTGCGGTTTTTCCGGAAAGCCCTTCAAACATCGATAATTTTACCAAAAATTAGAACTATTGTCAAACTTTTTTACAATTAAAGTATGACAAACTTACGATGGTTTTTTAAGTGTTTTTTGATTATTGACATATCAATAAATAATTGATTATTTTTTACTTCATCAATTATTTTAAAAAAAATAAATGATAAGTACATAATATTATAACTAGATACTTTAATTTGGTATATTAATAGACATATAAATAAGAAAATACTCGAAAATATATAAATATTTCTTGAACTATGATAAGAAATTAATTTAGATGATATTAATAATAATAGCTTGCTTCCATCAAATGGAATTATTGGAATTAAGTTTATGAACAAAAAAAGATTATTATAATATTTAATATAACTATTTTTAAAAAATATTATATTTAACAAAAGCAATATTAATTGAAATAATATTCCACCTAAATTTATTAGAAGTGATTTATAAAATTTTATATTTATGCCTTCATAAAATTTTATTATTCCACCGAAGGGATATATAGAAAACGAAGATATTTCTATATTAAAGATTATTAAAAAAAATAAATGACCAATTTCATGAACTACAAAAACTAAGGATATATAAACAACTATACTTTTATAACCTGAAAATATAAATAATATTAAAAATAAATATGTTAAAAAGTTTATTTTAATTCTTTTTATATTCTTCATATGTATATAACTTATTATCTTTTTCAATTAGTAAGTATATTTCTTCACCATCTGCAGATCCAATTAAACTGTTTTTTTCAACATAACTATATAAACTTGTATTTATATCTTTTAAATTTCCATACCAAATATTGTAGCCATCAGTTCCTTGAACAATTACAGTATTATGGTAATTATCTTTATTTCCTATAAAAACAACTATTCCACTTTCTATAGTTCCTATTGGAAGATCTTTACTAACTTTAAATGATTCCCCATCAAAATATTTATGAACAGTATTTAATTCTATATCACTATTAATTACTTTTAGTGAATCACTATTATTTTGATAATAAAATACTTCTTTACCTATTATTTTTTTACTTAATTTATTAATTTTAATAAAATTTATAGATTTATTATAAAGTGAATTTTTAATTTTTTTTACAAAATTAGGATTAGATTTATTTATGATTAATAACAGTAAAATAAACATAAGTGTAACAAGAATTCTATTTAAAGCATTTCTAATATTCTTTTTTAAAACAAGTTTATATTTCATTAGTTATTCACCAATATAAATATAGTTACTATTATATATAAATATGCTTATTAATCGTTAATTACTCCTACATATTTTAACTTATATGGATTAATTACAGATTTTATGTAAATTGTACCATTAAGTACTTTACTTATATAACCAATTAATATATTTGATGATGAATAATTATATTTTGAAGTAAAAACTGGATCACCTGTTTTTACATTTTCGCAATTGATAAGATCATTTATTATCATGTTTTTATTTTTTACATTAAGTGTACCGTAACAATCGTTTGTTTCGATTGCAACTTTAGTTTTGCTTGAGTAAATAAGTCTAATAACCGAGTAATTTTTAAATGTTTTAACAACTTCGCCAACTAATCCTTCATTATTAACAACAAATGATTTTTCACTTATTCCATCTTCTAGGCCTTTATTAATTAAAAATATATTGTTTAGTTTATTAAACGAAATATTTATAATTTCTGCAGGTGTAAAACTATAATATTCTTGCATAAGTTCATAATCGTTTTTTAACTCATTATATAATTCTTGGTATTTTGGAATATATTCCACCTTTGAAACTTGATTATTATTTGATAAAAAATCTAGTATTACAATATAAATTATCGATGTTAAAAGAATCACTAAACCACATTTTTTTATACATATCATATTAATCACCGTGTCTATTTATATTATTTTAAAAAATCAAAAAAATATTAGTTTTAATAGTTTAAAACACTTGATAGCAAATAATATATATTGTATAATTAATTTTAGTATAAGGGTTAGACGGTGATACAATGTTTAAAGAATTTGACTACGATAATAAACCAATCGTTGAAATTGTAAACGAAATTATTTCAGATGCCGCAAAACATGATGCATCCGATATTCATTTCGATCCATATCCTGATAATTTGCATATCAGAATTCGTATAGATGGTGAATTAATTGATTATGCAATTGCTCCAGATTCTGTTAAGAAAAATCTTGTTACTCGTGTTAAAATTATGGCTGGTATGAATATTACTGAAACAAGACTTCCACAAGATGGTGCAATTAAGCAAAGTATTAATGGTTATGATTTAGACCTCCGTGTTTCTTCACTACCTATAATTGATGGTGAAAAAATTGTTATTCGTATCTTAGACTATTCTATGAGTACAACAGGTCTAGAAAATCTTGGATTTAGTGAAAATAATTTCCAAAAAGTAGACAAAATTATAAAAAGTCCTCATGGAATTATTCTTGTTGCAGGTGCTACTGGTACTGGTAAATCAACTACTGTTTATGCAATGCTTCAAAAACTTAATACACCTAACCGAAATGTTATTACTGTTGAAGACCCCGTAGAAATGAAAATTGAAGGTGTTAACCAAGTTCAAACAATGAGTGAGATTGGTTTAACATTTGGTAATACTCTTAGAAGTATCTTACGTCAAGACCCAGATATAATAATGATCGGAGAAATTCGTGATGATGAAACTGCAAGAATCGCTGTTCGTGCTGCTATCACAGGTCACTTAGTATTATCAACAATCCACACCAATAACTCATTATCTACAATAGAACGTCTTACAGATATGGAAGTTGAAAGATACTTATTAGGTGCTGGTTTAACAGGTATTGTTTCTCAAAGACTTTGTAAAAGACTTTGTCCAAAGTGTCGTAAATTAAGAGAACCATCTGAATATGAAAAAGTAATTTTCCATGAAGTATTGGGTCAAGATATTAAAGAAATTTATGAACCAGTTGGTTGCCCTGAATGTATTCAAGGTTATAAAGGTCGTATTGCAATTCATGAAGTATTAATTATTGATCAAGAAATTCGAGATGGAATTGTAAATAATATATCTAAAGATGAACTTAGACATCTTGTGTATAATCGTGATGAACTTTCTGCAAGTACTCTACTTCAAGATGGTCTTGAAAAAGTATTAGCTGGATATACAAGTTTCGAAGAAATTCTTCGTATTATTGATATTGATGAAGACCTTGGTGATGAAGATGAAAATATTAAAGCTGCATTAACAGGTCATCGAAAAAGTACTACAAATTCTAATCCAGTAAACGAAAAAGCTGAAGATAGTCAGTACAGTAATACTGTTAATGATTCATTATTAAGTAACGCACTTAACGCTATGAAAAATCTAGCAAATGAAAATGAAACAAAAGAAGAAGAAAAAACTAATATTAATCCTACTCCAGTAGTAAATGAACCACAGGTTGTAAATGTAGAACCTGTTGAAAATGTAAATAATTTTCAACCAACTGTAGAACCATCTATTACACCTTCTGTAGAACCTAGTGTTCAACCTGTAATAAATGAAACTCCTACTCCAGTTGTTAATGATGAAATTATTCAACCAGCATTTGCAACACTTCAAAATATTCAAAGTGCAAATCCAACTAATAATGTTTACGTTGATTCATTATAATGTATAAAAAAAGCAAGAATTTAAATTCTTGCTTTTATATTGCAAATAAATAATTAATTAACTCACTACACTTTGTCATAAAAATAAATACAAGCACAAGTGATAGTATCAAAAATGGACCGTATGGAACAATATCTTCCTTACTTTTCATTGATGCTATAACAGCATATGGAAGAGCTATAAATGCAGATAAAATGAAAGCAAATAATCCAAGCTTAACTCCCAGTGTTACACCAAACAAAATTGCAAGTTTTATGTCTCCTCCACCAAGGGATTCTTTTTTAAATGCTTTATCACCAAATAGTTTAACACAAAGGAAAACGGTAAACATTACTATTCCTGCAAGTGCAGCCATTCCTGTAGGTTTAATACCAAAATATATGTATTTAAGCACTAATATTGCTATTATTGAAATAAACAATGGTTCATCATTAATAATATAAAATTTAAAATCACTTATAAATATTATTATTGTTAATGAAAGCAAAATAAGTAAAGCATAAAAGCGATAATCAAAACTATATAAGTAATATGGTAAGCAAAATGAAACTGCTGTAATTATTTCAATAAGAGGTGCAAGAATACTAATTCTTGCACCACACTTTCTACATTTACCCTTTTGCATTAAATAAGAAATAACAGGAATTAGTTCATACCACTTTAAAATGTGTTTACAGTTATCACAGTGTGATCTTGATACAACAAGCGATTCTTCTTTAGGTAACCTTGTTGCAACAACTAAATAAAATGATCCAAAAACTAATCCTAAAATTGCTAGTAAAATATATATCATAACCAAACCCTACTCTATAGCATCATATAATGAGAACATTGGACTTAAAACAGAAACTATTATTAATCCAACAACAAGTGCTAGTGAACAAATTAAAACCGGTTCAATGAAGTTCTTTAAGTTAGTAACTAAGTTTCGATGTTGTTCTTGATAATATTCTGATACTTTTTGCATCATTGATGCAAGTTCACCTGTTGATTCACCGGTTACAATCATATGGTATGCAACTTCTGGAACAGCCCAGTGATTTTTAAATGATTCAGAAATATTTTCACCTTTACTAATATTATCGATTGTTTTATACATGATATCTTTATAAATCTCATTATTTGTAATCTTTGTTAAGATATCAATACTATCTGTAATAAATACGTTATTTTTTAATAGTGATGCAAATGTTTTTGTAAATATTGTTAACTCATTATAAATTATTAAATTTTTAACAACTGGAAATTTCATTAAAAATATTTGAACTTTAGTTCTAAATACTCTAATTTTCTTATAACAATAAGAAAATGCAAATACTATAAGAAGAATGACTAATATAATAATTAAGTAATTATTCTTCAAGAAATCACTTACGTTCAAAATACCTTTAGTAAGACCTTTAATTTCCAGATCTGACTGTCTATATATTTCTGTAAATTTTGGAATAACATATACTAAAATAAATATTATAACTCCTGTTGCAAATACAGATATAATTGCTGGATACATAATAGCACTAATCATTTGTTTACGAGTTTTATCTATTTCAGTATAATAGTCTGCCATATCATCAAGTGTTTCCTCTAATGTACCACTTGCTTCAGCAGCTTTAATCATATTAATTAATAATCCTGGGAACATTTTTCCTTGTTTTTCAAGAGCTACAGAAAAATCTTCACCTAAAGTTAAATGGTAAACAATTGATTGGAATGCTCTTTTTCTTGATCTATTTTTCTTTCCTAATTGCTCACCTAATATTCTAACAGAATTTGTTAAAGTAATACCTGCTTTAAGGTAAGTTGATAACTGTGTTAACCAGAATAGTAAATCTTTTACACGCATTTGTGTGTTTGTAAAATTAGATTTACCATAAACTAAATTAATAAATCTTGATGTTTTAATTTGATATACTTCATAACCTTCATTTACTAAGAATGCATTAATATCAGATTTAGAAAGACCTGGTAAAATTTCTGTACCAATTCTTCCATCTTTACCACGAACTGTAACTTTGTACATTATTGCTTGTTCGCTTCTAACTGCTCCTGTTGTTCTTAGTTCTTGATTAAGTTGCTCTCTTTCATTTTCTAGTTTTTGTAAATATTTAACTGAGTATTTATAACGAGATTGTCTTATTGCTTTCTTTTCTTCTCTTTTTGCTATTACTTCTTCTTTATCACCGTGGTACTGAATACCTTTAATAACTTCCTCAGATTTGATGCGGGTGTGTTTAATTAAAGACATGAAAAAATCTACAGTTAAATATTTTAAACCGTAAATGAAACCTTTAACTATAAGGTAAAATAAAGTTATAGGAAATAATATTATTGACATGAAATTATTTTGCGTTGAAGCTGAAGCATTATTCACACCAATCCACCTCTACTCTATACTACTATGATTATAACACATCATAATATGTATGTAAAAGTAAATTTTGAAAAATCATTAATTATTATTTTTTGCATAATATATATCAAAGTGGTGATATAATGTTTAACCAAAAATTTCTTTTAAATAATCTTATAAGTAAAGCAAATTTATTTCTTGATTCTCTACAAAAAGCTATTCCTATTTATGAAAATTCTAAACCTATTTTAGATAAATTCTTCAATATTAAAAATAAAATATCTAATTTCAATTTTAATAAAATTAAAATTAAACAAAATAATAATACTACAAATAAAAAAGAAGAAATAGTTTCTATTTCTTCTCCTCAGTTTTTTCTTTAATTAGATATTCTTTGTAAATATTTATTTTATTTATTATTAATTCCTTTTTTTCTTTTATATTTACTTTGGATAATAATTTTTCTAATTTTACAATTTGTTTATTATAGTATTCAACATTATTTTTATTATATAAACCACAAATTATATCAGTATCTGTTAAATCTTGATAACCTTTTACTATATTAAATATCAGGTAATCTTTATTTGCATCACAGATGTAGTTTTCACTTGCAATTTGATAATTTAATTTATTTATTAAACTTCTTAAATCAGAATAATGATTATTAGTTTGTATAATTAATTTTTCGATATTATCTAAATTAGTTTCATCTAAAATATGTTTAATCGTGTGAAAACCCATGCCACAAATTACAAGAGTATTATATTCTTTAATGTTAATATTCTTTGTACCGTCACTAAGATATAAATTAATCTTTTCGGATAAATTATATTTTTCAACGTTACTACGTGCATGTAATAATACTTTATCAGAAATATCAGAACCATCTGCCCTACTAACTAGATTATTTTTTATTAAATATATTGGTAAAAGTGCATGATCTGTTCCAACATCAAGAACTTTATCATTTTTAGATAAAAATGATGCTATTAAATTTAGTCTTTTTGATATCATTAATCAACCATAAAATCTTTTAGTTTTTTTGCTCTTGATGGATGACGAAGTTTTCTTAAAGCTTTTGCTTCAATTTGACGAATACGTTCACGAGTAACATTAAATCTTTTACCAACTTCTTCAAGTGTATGGCATGTTCCATCAACAAGTCCAAATCTAAGTTCAAGAACTTCTTGTTCTCTTTCTTGAAGTGTCATTAATACGTTTTTGATTTCTTCTTTTAATATTTCGTTAGTTGCATATTCTTCAGGTGACATACTTGATTTATCTTTGATAAAGTCACTTAAATGTGAGTCGTCTTCTTCACCAATAGGAGTTTCTAAAGATACTGGTTCTTGACTTATTTTAATTACTTCTCTTACCTTATCTACACTAATACCCATCTTTTTAGCAATTTCTTCTTCTGATGGCTCACGATTTAATTCAAGTGTCATTTGTCTTTGAATACGTGCCATTTTGTTAATTGTTTCAACCATATGAACAGGAACACGAATAGTTCTTGCTTGATCTGCTAATGCTCTTGTTATAGCTTGACGAATCCACCAAGTTGCATATGTTGAAAATTTATATCCCTTGTCATAATCAAATTTATCAACAGCTTTCATTAATCCAATATTACCTTCTTGGATTAAATCAAGAAATAATAAACCACGTCCTACATATCTTTTTGCAATACTTACAACAAGACGTAAGTTAGATTCAGCAAGTTGTTGTTTTGCATCTTCATCACCATTTGCAATTTGAATACTTAATTTTAATTCTTCTTCAGGAGATAGCAAACTAATACGACCTATTTCTTTTAAATACATTCTAACTGGGTCATTAATATTTACATCTTTTGTAATTTCTTCATCTGCTAAAATAATTGGTTCTTCTTCATCTGAAATGTTCATCTTTCCAGATCCAGAACCAGACTCAGCATCTTCCTCATCTGTTACAACAGCGATACCGTTTTCGATAAGCATGTTATATAATTCATCAAGTGAGTCTGCATCAATATCTAGTCCTTTTAATTTTTCTGCTAATTGTTCATAAGTTATAAATCCTTGTTTAGTACCAAGTTCTATTAACTCTTTTTCTCTTTCTTCTAATGTCTTAATTGTCTCCATTATTATCCACTTCCTTCTTTAATCTTGTTAGTTCATTTCCTAATTCGATTTTTTTGTTTATATCTTTTTCACCTTTTATTTTTTCTTTTATTTCTTTTATTTCAGCAGTTAGAATTTTTCTTTTTTCTGCTTTTATATATTCATTAAATAGCTCATCTGTAATTTCGATATCACCATAATTTGAAATTATTCTTGTAACAATATCTTGCATATCAGATTTATTTGCAAGATACGTTATAAAATCAGCTGTATTAATTGTTTTATTCTTGTCATAATAATATCTAATTTCATTTACGAGATTTCTCTGCCATTTTTCAGGGAAAACACCTAATTGCTTAATAAATGATTTTATGTATTTTCCGTCAGTCATCATTGCAAGAAGAATACTTGCTACAGCTTCATCTAATTTTTTAAGAGGATTTTCTTGTTTTTCCTCCTTGATTATTTTTTTAGTTTCTTTAGCATTATTTAGTTCAACTTCTTGCATCATATTTTCATAATCCAAGTTATAATCTTTAGATAGCTTTTTTAATGTGATTTCAACAAGAATTTTATCAGGTTCTTTTTTCAAATCAGATAAAACCAGTTTAATATATTTTGATAAGTCACTTACGTCATCTAAGTTTAAATTTTCTTTAAAATAATCAAGTTTATAATTTAAAAAACTACTTGGTGATTTAAGTAAGTTTTGAAATTTTTCTATTCCAAACTTATTAATATATTCATCTGGATCTTTTGCACCAGATAGTAAAACTATAAATGGATCAATACCGTTTGCTTTTAGTATGTTTCCATTTTGATACATACCTAATTTTCCAGCATTATCACTATCCATCATTAATATTACTTTCGTTCGAAGTTTTTTTATTACATTAACTTGATCTATAGTTAGTGCAGTTCCCATTAAAGCTACAACATTTTTAATACCTGATGCATATAGTTTTAATGCATCCATATTTCCTTCAACAATTATTAATTCATGTTGATTTCGAATATGGTTTTTTGCTAAATGGTAATTAAATAATATCTTACCTTTTTGAAAAACTTCTGATTCCTTTGAATTTATATATTTTGCATCATCACTTTGATTATAAATTCGGCCCGTAAAACCGACTACATTACCATCAAGGTCATGTATCGGTATCATAATTCGGTTAACAAATATATCATGAGTATATTTTTCTGTAGAAATAAGTCTTGCTTTTTCTACATCACTGTCACTATAACCTTTTTTATTTAGAAAATTATATAGTGAATTATTATTTGTAGATAAACCAAATTCAAACTCTTTTATAAAAGATAAATCAAAATTTCTATCTTTTAGGTACTTAAGTGCGGTTTCACCGTTTTTAGTAAACAAATTATTTTGATAAAACTTAGATGCATCATTTAAGACTTTATATGTTGTTGCATTCTTACTAGATGTAACATCTTTTTTTACATCAGTATATTCAAATAATATACCGGCTTTTCTTGCGACTATTGATACAGCTTCTAAAAAAGAAACATTTTCATAATCTTTAACAAAGGTAAATACATTTCCAGCAGCTCCACATGAAAAGCACCTATAAATTTGCTTATCACTTGAAACACTCATACTTGGAGCATGATCTTCATGAAATGGGCACACACCAAAAAAATTCTTCCCTTTACTTGTTAAAGGAACGTATTCTTTAATGATATCAACAATATTCACACTATTACGTATTTCGTTAATTTTATTTTCATCAATATATGCCATCTATTTTACCTCTACACTAATACTTATATCCGCTACATGCCCAATTTCCTTTTTTTTTTGAAAAAAAATCAACTTTTTTTAAAAAAAAGCCGATTTTTTTATTATTTTTCTACTTTTTGCGTATATTACTAGTTGTTTTTTCTTATATTTTTTAGAGCAAGTTATTAAATAAACACCTTTATCATAGTCTTGATAATTAAACTTACCAGTCTTATTAATTAAATATATTTTATCCACTTCATAACTTATAATTTTATTATTAGTTTCGATAATTATTTCGTCATTTAAACCAAGTTTATCTAAATCATCAAAGTAACTTACTTCACTATTTCCGGAGTGAGCTGCAAGAATAGTAGATCCTTTTAAAGTATTAAAATCATAATTAATTGCTAAAAATATGTTTTTATTAACATCATTTTTTTGATCATTAAAACTATATATATTTTTCTTTAAATTTATCTTGGGAATATAAATTATTATTTCATTTCTACTTTTATCCGTTTTTTTACTTTCAACAATATTTGAATGACTTGTAATTAATAATACAGGTATAAGTAGATATATAAAGTAACTAAATATGCTTTTCATTATGTATAAATCCAAAATAATACGTAATTAGAGCAAATAGTACTATGTATATTACCACATAAGAATCTTTTTTTGTATTTGGTACATCAATAGTTTTAAATTCATCTATCTTATTTTCTTTAAACAGTGTATTTTTTATGTCATTATCTTTTTTACAAACACAATCTTTTATACAGGTTTTTATAGTCTTTGTATCTATAGCATTAGTATTTGTTTTACTATTATTTATATTCACTTCACTACTTGCACTACTTTCGTTGGTTATAGTGCTATTTACTTGCAAAGTATTATCACTGTTATATTTTTTATAAATATATTTATTTACGACATTAGTATTTGTTATATTATTTATAACATTCGTTGTATTATTTATTACATTAGTAAAACTATTATAAACTCTATTATCACTATTAGTAATATTTAAATTGGTTTGTGAAATATTACTAATATTAATATTTCTTTCTTTTTTTAAAGAACAAACAGAAACATTACTAGTGTTTTGATCTGTAACTAAAACATCATATATGTTTTCATTTAGTTCATAATCATCAGTTAAAGATTTAACTCTTATTTTATATGAACCTATTGGAAGAATGTTTGATAAACATTCTTCATTTTCTTTACAAGTTATTTCTTCAACTACAGAGTCATCAATATCTAATATTTCATATGTTCCACCGACAAAATCTTTTTCAAAAGTTTCTTCATCACACTCGTTAATACTTAACTTTCCAGCAGTTATGTGAATATTAAAATTTATATTATTTTTTAAAATTTCACCCTGTGTAAATAAATCCTGACCTGTTTGATGATTATAAAATATAGGCTTTTTATTATTAATTAAACTTAAATTATAACTATAATCCCCTGGGGCAAGATTATTATTTATATATAAATGATTACTTACTATTTTTCCAGAAGATGGAACATAAAATTTTAATAAGTTATTATCATCATAAATATAAATATCTTCTTGATAATTAAATTCATAATTTTTACTAATATCTGGTTCTTCATGAGCATTACTTACTAAATTATTTATTTCGTTTATTTCGTTTTTAAACATATCACTTATGCGATTTTTATTTTCATCAACAAAATATATATCCCAGTTTTCTGGCATTACAGCATGCCAAATCATATACTGAGTAACTACATACCACTTAATATCTGTATGATTTTCATATAAATAACCATACCTAGCTATTTTTTTAACATTTTCCATTTGCTCTTTGGTTATATTGAACTTTTCGTTGTATTCTTCAAATGGTTCATAGCTTCCATCAGATATTAATACACCTGGCTGAATACAATAAGCTAATTCATCTGTGCCATTTTTTTGAATTGCTCTAAACTCTGGAGAATAAACAATTTTTCCGTTTTTATCCTTAACATACCTTATATTATCAACCTTAAAACCTATATAAAATGAATCTGATGCACTAGCAATAATGCTAAAGCTAAAAATAGATATAAATAATAATAATATTTTTTTCATTTTTTACAATAATAGACAAAAAACTCACAAACCTGCAAAGTCTGTGAGAAAGATAATTTTAAAATATCATTTGTTTATGCGTTTTTCAAGAATTTATTTTGTCGAATAATCTCATAAATTCGGTATATAACGCTTATTATGAAAACAGAAATAATAGATCCAGTATAAATATCGAATAAATATATTGTTACAAATGAAAGTATTCCAATTAGTGCTGCATAAATATACATTATATATTTTGTTGATGGACTAGATTCATTTATAGTTGCAAGATATACAAAAGAAAATATTGTGGTTCCATTTAAAAGTAATTTTATATTATTTAAATATGTTTTTGTTATTAACATATAAGTAATAACTAATATAATAAATACTGAAGATGCTATTACTGGAATACTTCTTTTATATGTTTTTATAAACGATAAAATAAAGTAAGAAAAAATCATATAAAAAATGCTAGAAGTAAATAAGTAAGATGCTCCTCTTCCAAAGAATAAATCAACAAGTGTATAACTATATTTATTTGTTATTTCCATAGGATTAAAAATACTGTAACTTTTAGAAAAATAATTTAGTGCAATAAAAATTGTTATAAGAAATGCTACTTCATTTACTTTATATTTATTTGGAACAAAAGATACAACAAACATAAATGAAAACACTAATAAAAAGTATAGATACATATTAAAATTATATGGTGCTGCAACTCCCATTAATAAAGCATATGTTATAACTTCTTTTTGTCTTTTTTTAAACACTAAAGAAAAGATAATTCCAATTAGTGTACACACTAGTGGGTAAAGAATAATTTTATATGCATCAAAAGAAGATAAATATTTATTTGTTACTAGTAAATAACCATTTTTATATAAACCATATATAATTAAAGGAATAAATGATATGTAATATAAAATTGTTTGATTGTTATTTTTAATAAAAATGAAATTTTTATTCATAATTATATATCCTTTCTAATTTTACTTGGACATATGTAAGAACACATATTACAGTCAATACATTTACCAGGGAAAGGTTTTTTATTTAATTTATATATCTGAGGATTAATGTTTTGAGGACAATATTTGTTACATAATCCACAGTTAATACATTCTTTTTGTTTTTCACATGTTTTTTTAGCAATTACTATAGAATCAACTGTTGAATCAATAATATCAAATGGTGATATAATCTCAGCTTTAATCGCACTATTTTTGCACAATATATCTTCATCTGTAGTTTCTATATTACAAAATTCAAAAATATCTTTTACTAATACATTTAGTTTTGTATCAACTAAATAATTAAATTCTAAATTTTCTCCTGTAATATAAATAGTCTTTTCAAATACTTTTTTATTTCTTTTTATAATTGAATACAAATAATATAAATCCATTGATGTTAAAACAAGCGCGTTATTTAAATTAAGTTTTCTTGTTATTAAAAGTGGATGTGATGCTGGATATTTATCATGAGACAAAACAATTCTTATATCAGGATACATTCCAGATAAGTTTGTAACAAATTCTATATTATTATCGTCAGTATCACTTAATATTATTATTGGATTTTTAATCTCAAAAACTTGACTTATAGCATCAAATATTTCAAGAATGTCACTATTATATTTATTGAAAACCTCAGAATAAATCTTATCAGAATCTTCACATATTAACAAACTTAATACTAAGCTATCAATTGAATCAAAATTATTAACAAAATACTTAATGTTAGATGAGTAATCAGATGCATCTGCATTAATTAAAATATCAAGCATTTCTCTTTTAGTAAGTTTATTGATTTTTTTTCTTAAAGTTTTATTTAAATTATATTTTTCATGATAATCATTTCTAATTACTAAATAATTTTTATCTTCGAAAATTTTTCGACCCATAACAGTTCCTGATATATTAGCATAAAATTTTTCGTTGTTATCTTCGAAAACTAATTGTTCTTTTAATACTGGACTTTTAGTTTTTACATAGTATTTTGTATTATTACCGGTTATTAAATAGTAAGTATATTCAGGAGAAAGATACTTATATTCATTAGTTTTTTTTAATATGTATTTATTTGATTTGTTTTCAACTGACATCTTACTTCACCAATAATTATTTTAGCATAAAAAAAATCATTTGCATATCATATGCAAATGATTATTTGTATTTGTATTAATAAAGTCTTTTTGATTTCTTAGTACCTTTTAAAATTAAAATTCCACCAGCCATTGCAACACATATAGTTGAATAATTTAAAAATGAACCAGTGCTTGGATTTTCTTCACCTGCTGCTTGATTTGTATCTGTTGATTCTTGTTGAGTTGTTGAATTTACAACTGCAACTTTATCTTTTGCTTTAAAGTTTAAATTAATCGTATATGTAACACTTGAGTTATCTGATGGATCTGTTACAACAACATTAATTGTATTTAACCCCTCTTTACATTCAACGTGGCCTGCACCTGTAATTACATATGTTTCATTACTAGATTTTGCAATAATGTTTGCATACGAATATGGAGTTGCCAATGCAAATGAGAAAGATTTTTGACCTCCAGAAAGATCAAAGTTACCAGTACCTTGAGTGGTTTCAACTTCTAAATGAGTTAATGGATTTGCTTCAATAGCTTTTGCCTTAAATGGAGCAAGTATTAATAATAGTGCTCCTAGAAATAGAAGATTTTTGATTTTTTTCATATTTACACCTTCTTTAATATTATTTTACTATAACTAACGTTTTTGAAAAATAATTAGTGTAAATATATATGAAAATAATGTGTAAATCATTTATGTAGTTTTTCGTAAAGATCTGATGCAACTTGATCTGGTAATATTTCTTTTAATTCTTCAATAGATGCATCTTTCATTTTTACAACACTACCGAATTTTTTAATTAATTCTTTTCTTCTTTTATCTCCTATTCCAGGAATATCATCTAAGTAACTTTTTATTAGCCCTTTACTTCTTATTTGTTTATGATAAGTAATTGTGAATCGGTGAACCTCATCTTGCATAAAAGTTAAAAAATTAAATAAATCACTATTTTTCTCTATATTAATTTCTTCTAGTGTATCACCATCAACAAGTGCACTAGTTTTATGGTTTTTATTCTTTTTAAGTCCGCAAACTTTAATTTTTTTATCAAGATTTAAACTAGAAAGAACATCTTTAGTTGCATTAATTTGTATTAAACCACCATCAACTAATATTAAATCTGTTAAATTTTCTTGATCAACTAACGCATGGTAATACCTTCTATAAATTACTTCTTGCATTACATGATAATCATCATTAATGTTTTCCGTACATTTATATTTTCTATAAGCGTTTTTACATGGTTTACCGTCAATAAATGCAACCATACCACTTACAGTAAAAGTGCCAAATAAATGAGCATTATCAAACAATTCTATTCGACTTAAATTCTTAATACCTAAAAGCTTACCTAATTCATCATTTACACCTTTTGTTCTTTTTTCTTTATTATCAATTAATTTCATTTCACGCTCATAAAATACTTTTGCATTGTTGCAAGCAAGTGAAACTAATTCCTTCTTCTTTCCTTTTTCTGGAATAATAAAATTAATATCATATAAATTTTCAAGAACACTTATTCCTTCAAAAGATTTATAAAGTAATATCTCTTTAGGTATTTCATGATTTTTATAAAACATACCTAAGTATGATGATAAATCTTCACTTTCGGTTGATACAACATCAATAATTTTATTGTGTGATTCTAATAATTTACCATTTCTTATAAATAATATGTTTATAGAAAGACTGCTATTTGAATAATAAACTCCAATTACATCACGGTTAACATAATCATTTAAAACAATTAATTGTTTTTCTGAGATTATATTAATATAATTTAATTCCTCTTTTAATTCCTTTGCTAATTCAAAGTTTAAATTATCAGACGCAATTTTTATCTTTTCCTTTATTTTATTTACTATAACTTCAGTGTTTCCCTTTAAAAAAGATAAAACATCATTTTCCATTTGACTTAGTTTATCTTGGTCAATGTTTTTTTGACAGTAACCTAGGCATTCACCAATGTGATAATATAAGCATACTTTATTTGGCATACTATCACATTTTTTAAATGGATATAATCTATTTAATAGTTTAACTATTCTTCTTGCAGCGTATGCATTTGGATATGGACCAAATAAATATTTTTTATCTGACTTTTTTACACTTAAGTATCTTGATACCTTAAGTTTAGGATATGGTTTTGAAATATATTCAATATATGGATAAGTTTTATCATCTCGAAGTAAAATGTTATATTTTGGATCATAATGTTTTATTAAATTAATTTCAGTAAGAAATGCTTCAACCTCAGTATTAGTAACTATATACTCAAATGTATCAATTTCTGATACCATTATTTTTGTTTTACCGGTTACTCTTCCATTAAAATAAGAATGCAATCTTTTATTTAAATCTTTTGCTTTACCAACATAAATAATAACACCTTTATTATTCTTCATTTGGTATGAACCTGGAAGATGAGGTACAGATTTTAATAGTTCTTTAATTTTATCCATATATATCACCACTTCATTTATAAATCTTATTATACTACAAATAGGTAAAATTATTGTATAATAAGATTGAAATGTGGTGAGATATATGAATTTAATATCTGAATATAAATATGAAATAAAGAAATCAAAATTTTATGCATTTAGATATGAAGTAGGTAGCACTAAAGAAATAGATGAAATTCTTGATTTACTTAAAAAAGAACATAAGAAAGCAAAACATATTGTTTATGCATATAAAATAGATGGTCAAGAAAAGAAATTCGACGATGGCGAGCCATCTGGTACAGCTGGACTTCCACTTTATAATATTATCAATAAAAAAGACTTAAATCATGTTTTAATTGTAGTTGTTAGATACTTTGGTGGTATAAAACTTGGTGCTGGCGGATTACTTAGAGCATATAATACAGCTGGATCTGAAGTGACAAAATAAAAAACTTGCAATGCAAGTTTTTTTATTTAAATTCTTCCTCTAATTCCTCTTTAGTATGAAAACCAATTATCTTTTTTTCTTCTTTTCCATTAACAAATTTTATTAGTGTTGGAATTGACATAACACCATATTTAATGGCTAGTTCTTGAAAGTCATCAACATTTACTTTGAGAACATTAAAATTTGTCTCCTCAAGAACTGGTGATAACATTTTGCATGGTCCACACCAATCAGCATAAAAATCAACAATAACTTCTTCACTAATTTCTTTTTCAAAATCTTCTATTTTTCCTAAATGTTTAATCATTATTTTATTCCTTCTCTCTTTATATTTTTTAGTTTACCTGAATCTATTAATTCTATAACTTTGTCGCGACTTATAATTTTATAATCAATTAAGATATTTGCTACGTTAGTATTGCATGCTTTTTTATTTTTGCTTTTCTTACAATTATCCATTACATTATTTATTTCTTCAGTTGCGTTATAATATTTTTCTGTTGCACTAGAAAGCAAGAATGTTCGTTCAAGAATTACTGAACCAACTTTTGATTCGTGAACATATTTTCTTGTTGAATTTATATTTAATAATATAAATAATAATAAAAATATAACTATAAGTGAATTAACAAAACCTACAAGAACACCTAATATTTTTGATGGTAAAGTTAAAACAATTGAATAATCAAGAATCTTTTGAAGTATTCCCGTTATTTTAAGAACTAAACCAAGGATGCTTAATAAAAAGATAAATATTAATATAAAACCAATAGCTTCATAAAATAAAATATTTAATGAAGTTACACCTTTATATGCTCCATGAAATTTTAAAAAAGGCATTCCTTTTAATAAAACATCAGCTATTAGTGTGTGAAACAAAAATGAAAATGTAATTATAAATGCAAGGCCAACTAAAGAAAGTGCTCCATTTATAAATCCCTTTTTTGTTCCATACCAAATTCCTAGCACAAATAATATTATAATTATTCCATCAAGTATTGTCATACTATCACATCCTTACTTTACTTAATTATAATATAATCTTAATGAAAAAAGAAGATTAATATGTTAAAATTATTTTAGGTAAAGGAAGATAAAATATGACAATAGTATTTAAATTAAGTGATAATTTAAAGGATAAAGTTATTAAACATTATCAAGATATGTTTAAAGAAAAAACTCCTCCATATGCTGTTTTCCAAGCTCAAGAAATGGATGGAACTGTTATCACCTTATATGAATCAGGTAAGATAATGTTTCAAGGTGTATCAGCTGATATAGATGCAAATTTATGGATTGATATGGAAAAACACCTTAATAACAGAGTTATTGATATTACAACTGGTAAAGACAAAAAAACAAGCGATAAAAAAGATAAATATGATGAAAAACCTATTATTAATAAACCATCTATTGGTTCTGATGAGGTTGGTACTGGTGATTATTTCGGACCTATTATTGTTACTGCTTCCTTTGTTTCAAAAGAAAACGAACAGTTTTTAATTGATTTAGGTGTTAAAGATTCTAAAAAAATTACCGATGAAAAGATAATTGAAATTGCTCCAAAGATAATTGAAAAGATTCCTCATTCTACACTAATTTTTGATAATGAATCATATAATAAATTTCATACTGATGATATTAATATGAACAAAATTAAAGCAATCTTACACAATAAAGTTCTACTCAATTTAATAAAAAGTGAGTATCCATATGAACAAATTATTATAGATCAGTTTACTCCAGAAGCAAAGTACTATGAATATATTAAAGACGCTAAAGAAATTGTAAGAAATATTTCCTTTTATACACAAGCTGAAGATAAGTTCTTATGTGTTGCTGCATCAAGCATTATAAGTCGATATATTTTCTTAAAGAAAATGAACGAACTATCAAAGGAAATAGGATTTAATCTTCCAAAAGGTGCATCAGATAAAGTTGATGAAGCTGCTAAAGAAATCGTAAAAAAATATGGTTTTGAAAAATTAAATCATATTGCTAAATTAAATTTTAAAAATACAGAAAAAATTAAAGATAATCAATAAAATTGATTATCTTTTTTTATAAACAAAATAAATTAAGTAAATGATAACCTACATTTTCTTTTGTTATCTTATAACTTTTAATGCCTTCATCAATATTTGATAGACCAATAATTATATTCTCTAGTTCTTCTTCACTTCTAATATTTCCCATTCTAACATATTTGTTGTATTTAAAATCAGGAATCTTGTATATCTTTAAAACGTCATCCAATTTAACTTTATCTTTTCTATTTGTTTTTATCAAGTATATAACTCTTACATTCCAAGCTATTAATGCTATCATCTTTGTTAAATCAACATTTAATATATCGAAGTTATTAATGCATTTTAATGCTTCTTTATCGTCCATAAGTAAAATTGCATCAATAAAGTTATTTGTATTTCCATCAGGTGTAAGGGGAACTAAATTATAAACAAGTTCATCTGATATATTATCTTTCCCCAAAATTAATAATTTGTCAATTTCATTAATCATTAAATCATAATTATTTAGAGTTGCATCTTTTATATATTCTACTGCTTTATCAGATATATGAGACTTATGATCTTTAACATATTTTTTTACATCAATAATGTTATTATTATATTTTTTTTCTGAACTATCAAATACTTGATAGTTTTTTAAAATGTACTTATATATTTCATTTGTTTTATCTACTTTTGAAGCTACAAAAACAATATTAGATAATTCTGATGGATTTTTCAAATAAGATATCAAATCATCTGATTCGAATGATTTTGAAAATATTTCATCTGCTTTTTCAATAATAATGTATTTTGTATCTCCAAATAAATTTACTGATGAAAATTCGTATAGAATTTCATCTAATTCAGTGTTTGCAAAGTCATATTTAATCACATCAGAAAAATTACCAAAGAGTTTTTCTATGGTTTGTTTAACATATACATGACTATCAGATATAATTAAACCTATTTTCATAAATACATCCTTACAACTAGAAATATTATATCATAATATTATAATTAGTTTTTTAATTTATTATAATTATAAAATTATATATAAAAAGTAACTATTTCTAGTTACTTATATTTACACATTATTTTTTGCGAGATAATTTTACTTCTTTTGAAGTGATAGTAAATGACTTATTAGTTATGGTTTCAACTTCATGTTCCCCCATACCATAACCTTCAATTTTAAAACATGTAGCAGCATTATCTTTAAGACTTATTAATTCTTGACCACTTTGCTCTAAAACAGAACTAATTATAGATTTTAAGTCATCAATAGAAAAATCAATGGAAGTTTTAGATTCAACACCTGCAATTGTCCTTTTTTCAACTAATTGATAAGATGATACAACTGTTCCGGCAAATCTGTCACTATCAATTTCATTATTAATTTTTAAACTTACATCTCTTCCAAGTGCTATAAAATAATTTTTTACAATTTTTTTCATGTTAACATAACTAATGTTATAAGTTATATTTTCGTTCATTCTTCTCACCTGACGTATATTATATCATATATAGTTCATTAATCAATATTATTATTCATATAATAAAGGGCAACGGCAATTACTATTATCCCATTTATTTATTTCAATTTTATTGTTAGTTATATATTTTATTATTTCAGCTTTAGATATGCAACCAACACAAGTTATTTTTCCTTCATCATTATATGTCACATCTTTAATGTAACTTACAAATGGAAATCTATCATATAAATAAATGATATCATTCATATATGAGTTTAATTTATCATATATAATTTCTTTTGAATCTTTTTCATGTCTGGATTCAAATTCATCAATCATAATGCTTAAATCTCCCATATCAAAATAACTACCATCAGCTTTACATAAGCAGTTATCTGCGTTATACATTAATTCAATTCCTAAAAAGTAGTGATATCTATCATTAATCTTTATTTTTCTTTCAATTGTCATTACAAATACACCTCAAGATGTATTATATCATACTAATTCGTACTCTCTAGAAATAATTCTTTCATCAGAACAATATTTAATTACATATTTATTATCTTGTTTGCAAATAATAATACCAACTGTAGCATTTTCTTCAATAGTTTTTATATTTTTATCAATATAATTCATATATACCATAATCTGGCCTGTATGTTCTTTTTTTAGTTCAGTTACTTTTAATTCAACAACTACATAACATTTGTATTTAATATTATATAGAAGCAAATCTATGTAATTATATCTATTGCCAAATTTAATTGGATATTCATTATCTATAAATGTAAATCCATTTCCAAGTTCTTTCAAAAAAGATGCAATGTCCTCAAGTATTAGTCTTTGTAATGTTTTTTCTGATATATTTTCATAATTATTACTGTTTTTAATTCTTATTGGATTAGGGATTAAATCGTTTGGCCTAAGAATTTCATTTTTATTTAATTTGTTTCTTGATTCAATAGGTATTCTTCTATATTCATTACTTTTTATTTTGTATTGTAATTGTCTTTGCGTTAAATTATTGTTTTTAGATATGTTTATATAATATATTATTTCATCATAATCACTTATCGATAATAATAGTAAATAATGTGACCAAGTCAATTGTGTCAACATTGTTGTCACTTTGTCATTGCTAAATACATTATAAAATTTCTTCATTCTAAATAAAGTCCTTCTATTATACTTTTTACCAACTTCTATAACTAACTTTTTAGAATATTCATCTATTATGTTATCCCCATATTTTCCACCAGCTTCATTTAATAATTTGCCTATTTCAAAATACGTGATAACTTTGTACCTTTCCTTTGTGTAGTCCTTTACTTTTGAATATATTTCATTATCAATTAACTTATTTTTTATTTCATTATAATAATTCATATCTACTCCTTTTTATGGTGCATATGTTTCAACTTGTAATTTATTATTCCTAATCTTAAACATAATACTGCCATCTAAATCTGTTCTATATATCTTTGAATCACTTAAATTATTTAATACTTCTTTATTAGGATGGCCATATCTATTATTCTTTCCAACACTAATTATTGAGTATTTAGGATTAATATCATTTATAAACTCTTTACTTGAACTTGTCTTAGATCCATGATGCCCTACTTTTAAAACATCTATATCAGGTAAATTGTATTTATCTAATATCTCTTTTTCAGTAGTACTTGATGCATCTCCCATAAACATAAACTTATAACCATTTATCTCTGTATAAATAACATTACTATTATCATTTTCATTATCATATTCTTTTGTTTGTAAAAAATATAATTTGCTATTATCTATATTTAATTCTTTTATACATGAGTAATATGGTATTTTCTTTTTATCTAAAAGTTTAATTAAATCTTTTTCTAAATCATTAAACTCTCCACAATTGAATATTACTTTTTCTACTTTAAAATTATTAACTAAATTAATTGCTTCTCCCATATGATCGTTATCACCGTGGCTAATTATTAAATTATCTATTTTTTTAATACTGACACTATGTAAAAACGATTCAATATTTTTATATAAATATTTATTATATTCAAGACCACCTGTGTCAATGACGTTGACACTTCTATGGTTGCTTGTAATATAAACAGCCATATCTCCTTGTGATACATTTAGAAAATATACATAACTACTACTATCAAAATATATTAGGTATTTTATTACTATTAATGTTAATATGTAAAATATTATTATTTTATTTTTTTTATATTTTAGGTATAAAAATATAAGTAAGTATAAAAATATAATCATTACTATGTTTGGTTTTGGAAACACAATTTTAAACATATTAAGATCACTTAATTTTATATTAACTAATTCAAAAAATCTTGATATTTTTAATAAAACTATATCAGCTATATTAGAAAATATTGATATAAAACAAAGTGGATATATGATGTAACATACGAGGTATAAAAAGATGATATTATAAATAACTGTTAATAGATTTATTTGATAATTAAAATAAATAGTTAATGGAATTGATACTATAAACATAAAAATAGATAAATTTATTTTTTTCTTAAAAGACTGTTTTTCGTTATTTTCATAACTTATTAAAAAGAAACTTAAAGAAAATGTATACCAAAATCCAGTATTAAATATAGTGTGTGTATTATTTAGTAAACATAAATTTAAAACTAGTATGTATATAATATATTTGTTTATTTTTAAATCTAAAGATTTGTTTATGCAATTTAAATAATATAATAAAAAAGCTCTAGATAATGAAATTGAAAAATCAGAAATAAACAAATAAGTTAACAAAAATATAAATATAAAAATACCTGAAATATATTTTTTGATTTTAAATTTATTAAATAAACTTTTTAATATATTTAATAAAAAATAAATATGAAATCCAGAAACACATAACATATGACTAATTCCATTAAAATTGTATGAATCTTTTACATTACTATCTATATACGATTTATCAGATAGTAAAAAAGCATATATGTAATTGCGACTTTTTTTACTATCTATTCTATCAATAATATATTTTTTTAATTTATATAACTTATTTTTCCCTACTTTTTTATAACTTGTTATATTTATAACATTATAAATATTTAATGATTTTAAATAATTATCATAATTAAAACTATTTATTATATAAGTATTATTTATATCTTTATATTCATATTTGTAATTAATAACATCACCTATCAAAGGTGATGTTTTTGAATTACTTATATAAGCTAGAATTTTCTTATTAGAATTTATAGTAAGTACGATTTTGTTTTCGGTTTTTTTTAAATTAGTAATGGTTCCTATATTATCTAATTTATCTTTATTAAATTCTTTTTTATTTATACAAGATATAATCGATATACAGTTATATACTATTAATATAACTAAAATAATCTTAAGTAGTAATGTAATCTTTGATTTTTTCAAATACAGAATCACCTATACCAGATACATTTTTAATGTCTTCAATTGAATTAAAGCAATTTTTTTCTCGATATGAAATTATATTTTTTGCTTTAGATTCTCCTATTGCTGGTAAAGTTAGTAGTTCTTCAAGTGTTGCACTATTTATTGATATTAATTTTTTACCATCTTCTAGGTTTTGATTTTCATCAACAGTTATATCACTTATACTATCACTTTGGTTAACTATATTTTCACTGTTTGTTGCAAGTTCTGTTGGCTTTATTTCGGCATCATTATTTATTACATTATTTTTTGCTGAAGCATCTAAATCGCTTGTTTTAGAACAGTTTGTTTGTGTAATTTTTTCTTCTTGCTTAGCGTTTATATTTGGTATAATTATTACCATTTGATCTTTGACTTTTCGACTTAAATTAATATTATCTGTTGTTGCTTTTTTTGTTAAACCACCAGCCAAGATTATTACATCATTTATATTCATATTTGCATCAACTTCATATACACCAGGTTTTTTGACTTCACCTTTTATATCTACTTTATATTTATTTATGCTTTCTGTAATTTTATCAACTTCTTCTAAACTAGAGTCTTCAAAAGCAATTTTATCACCAGAATCATAACTACTCTTTTTATTAGTGTTTTTAAGTATATTTACAAGTAAAACATCGTTTAAAACAAACACTACTAAAATAATTCCAACTCCAATAATATAGTTTTTAAATTTTAAAATTAAATCATAAAAAAAATTCATATTTTTCTCCTTTCACTAATATACTTTTCCGAAAAATATGAAATTTCCTTTAAATATTACGCAATTTGTTTAAATTTTTTTCGTAATTCGTCTCATATGCTATTCTTTCGACAACAAATAGCATTAGTATGACATTTATTGCAAAGCTTCCACCATAACTTAGAAGTGGAAGTGGAACACCTGTTAGAGGAAGTAAAGCTGTTATTCCAACAAGATTAATTATTATGTGCAGCGATAAATATATAAAAACACCGAAACATATTATTTGATTTCTTAAATTAGTTGCATTTCTTGAAATAACATATACTCGATATAAAATAAATGCATAAACTAGTATTATTGTAATTCCAACAAGAAGTCCCATTTCTTCAACTATTATTGGGAATATAAAGTCGGTGTGACTTTCCGGTAGGTATAAATATTTTTGTGTACTATTTCCAAGGCCAACACCAAATAAGCCTCCATTTTTTATTGCTATAAATCCGTTACATACTTGATAACCTGTCTCTTCAGTATATCTTGAACATGGTGCTTTAAAATTAAATCGTGATTCTTGCGTATGTGTTAGAAGTGAGGAATTAAACATCATAATATATAATCCTAATGCAACAATAATCAAAGATCCGTACTTAAAATATTTCATTACTTTATCTTTAAATGGAAGTGTTAGGAAAATAGATCCAACGATTCCAGCATAAATTGCAGCACTACCAAAGTCTGGTTGTAACATTATTAAAACAGCACAAGCAATATAAAATGCAAGTGGTATAAAAGCTCCAATCAAAGATGGATTTTTTCTAGAAAAATACCTTCCATAAAAATATCCCATTGTTAAAATTGAAAAAGATTTAACAAATTCACTTGGTTGAATACTAACGGGACCTAATTTATACCAACTAGATGCATTATTTGTAATTACTCTTTTTGTAATTAAAGAAATTAATACTATTAAACTTAAACATAGTCCTAAAAATGCTACACCTTTATAAAACTTTGTTGGAGTTTTTAAAACAAATGCAAAGCCAACAAAAAATGCAAGAAGTACAAATATAAGTTGCTTTTCAAAAAAATAATATGAAGGTTTATTATATCTAAGTACTGCAGAAATACTTGATGAACTATATATCATTAATAATCCAAATAAAGTTAAAATAGTAAAAGCTATTAATAATGGTTTATCAATTTTGCTTAGTACCCTTCTCATATTATTCACCTACTATAATAATATCACAACTAAGTAGAAAACTAAACACAATGAGTAAAAAACAATGTCAAAATTAAGTACTTATTAATATATTATAGTAGAGTAAGAAAAGGAGGTATAACTATGTATTACTACGGAAACAATGGATATTACTCTGGAGGATATCAAACACCATGTGGTAATAATGGTTTTGTAGGTTACACACAAGGTTTTGGTTCTAGCGGAGCTATCTGGATAGTATTATTTATTTTACTTGTAATTATCATTGGTTCAGGATGGAACTTCTTTAATAACAACCATAATAATTAATTGAAAGGATAATTCCTTTCTTTTTCTTTGCATTTTTATAAAATATTTGATACAATACATGCGATAAAAGTGAGGTTGAAATCTATGAAGTTACCTGAAATCACAATTTTAGATGAAAAAAATAAGTTACTTCATACTGTATCAGAAGAAATCAAATTTCCAATGAGCACTGAAGATAAAAAAATGCTTCATGATATGCTTAAATACTTGGAAATGAGTCAAATAGATGAATACACAGAAAAATATAATTTAAGACCAGGAATGGGACTTGCATTTGTTCAAGTTGGTATTCCTAAAAGAGCTTTTGTTATATGTTCTGAAAATGATGATAAAACATTTGATAAATACATTGTTATTAATCCAACAATCGTAAGTATGAGTGAAGAAATGATTTATGTCGGTGAAGGTGAAGGATGTTTAAGTGTTAATCGTGAAGTTGATGGTATAGTTCCAAGACATGCACGAATTACTGTAAAAGCTTTTGATGAAGATGGTAAAGAATTTACTATTAGGGTTCGAGAAGACTTATCAGTTGCTTTCCAACATGAAATTGATCATTTAAATGGTATTTTATTTACTGACCACATAAATCCTAAATGTCCATATAAAGATGCAGATCAAATGAGAGAAATATAAAATATCGTACGTTTGTACGATATTTTTATTTATCTTCTAATCTAACACTTACTATTTTACTAACACCAGATTCTTGCATTGTAATTCCGTAAAGCACGTCAGCAAATTCCATTGTTCTTTTTTTATGTGTTATTAAAATGAACTGGCTTTTATCCTTCTTTTCTTTGATATACTCACCAAATGTATCTACATTTGCTTCATCAAGCGCAGCTTCTGCTTCATCTAATATAATAAATGGAACAGTTTTTACATTAAGTATTGCAAAAAGTAGTGATATTGCAGTTAATGTTTTTTCTCCCCCACTTAGTAAAGCTATTGAGTTTAGTTTCTTTCCAGGAGGTTCTGCAATGATATCAATTCCAGTAGTTAATATGTTTTCAGGATCAGTTAATTTTAAAATCCCTTTTCCACCTTTAAATAACTTTTTAAATACTAAAGCAAATTCTTCTTTAATCTTTTCAAAAGTTACTTCAAACTTATCAACCATAATTTTGTCCATCTCATCTATAACATCTAGAAGTTCTTGGCTAGCAGTTTCAAGATCAGATTGTTGTTTTGTTAAGAATTCATATCTTTGGCCAAGCCTTTCATATTCTGCAATTGCACCAATATTTACTTCTCCTAAAGCATTTATTTCTCGTTTAATCTTGTTAACTTTGCTTCTAGCTTCGTTTTCATTTATATCTAGATGATATTCTAATTTTGCTTTTTCGTAAGTTAGTTGATAATTTTCTGATAAGTTTAATAACAAATTATCTAGTTTGACATCAAATTTACCTATTTGGATTTCTTTATCTTTTAATTCGTTAGATAGTTTATTATATTCAGAATTCTGATTCTTAATTTTGTTTTCTTCTTCTAATAAATTTGAAGATAATTCTAATTTATTGTTTTGTAAATTATTAATTTCTTTTTCAAGTAAATCTCTTTCAGTTAAGACTTTATTATAGTTATCTATTATTGTATCAATTTCTTTATCAAGTTTATTAGTTGATAGTGATTCTTGTGCTTTTAATGATTCTTCCTTCTCTTTTAAACTTTTATTAATGTTTTCAAGAAGTGACTCTTTTTGGTTTATTACTTCATTAAATGATATTAATTTTCTTTCGGATTCATTTAAATTATTTGTAATGTTTTCTTCTTCAGTATTTAAATTTGTTAATTCTTTAGCAATGTTTGCTTCTTCCCTTTTTAAATTTTCAAGTTCTCTTTTTAATTGTTCTAATTCATTTTTTTCGGAAATTAAAGATTTTTTCTTTGAAGAACCACCTGTTACAGATCCACCAGCATGAAGTATTTCTCCATCAAGCGTTACTATTCTATATTTGTAGTCAATAATGCGACCAATCATGTTCATTGCGTCCATATCAGATACTACAATTACATTACCAATTTGATTATCAATTACATCGCGATATTTTTCATCACATTTAACTAAATTATTTAATGTATTTATGTAACCATTAACTTCATTTAATCTATTAACCATTTCGTTATCGACATAACGTGGCTTTATAATATTGATTGGAAAAAAAGTTGCTTTTCCTAAATTATTTTCTTTTAAGTAACTTATTGCATTTTTAATAACCTTTTCATTTGCAGTTACTAAAAAGTTAGCAGATGCTCCTAAAGCTGTTTCAAGAGCATTTGTATATTCATCACTGGTTTCAACAAGTGATGATATAGTTCCAAATACGTCAGAAAATCTTGGATTATTTAGTATGGACTGAACAGATGCTGGAACTTTTGCATTTGAAGCAATATTGTTTTCAACGATATCAATTTTATTTTCAACATTTAATATATTTTTGCTTACATTTGCTTGTTTAGCAACTATAGTAGATTTTGAAACTTTATTTTGAAGCAAATCATTATCAAGTTTTTCTTTAATTTTTAGTTCTTCTTTATATTTTGATTTAAAATCTTGAATGTCTTTTTCAAAAATTTTAACATCTTTATTTAAAGCAGAAATATCCTCTTTTAAACTAATAATGATATTAGAAATCTGATCTTTATCATAATCATATTTCTTTCTTTCAATCATCATAATTCTGTCTGCATTTAATTTTGCTAGTTCACTATTTAGTTTTATTAAATTTGTATTTTTTTCAGAAATATTTTCTTCTAATTTTGTTATTTCAGTTTTTAATTTTTCTATTGATGCACTATCAGCATTGTTTTGAGATTCTTTATCTAATAAAGAATCTTGCATTTCTTTAATTTCATCTTTAAGAACTTGATACTGACTATTTATATTTGAAATATCATTAGTTATTAAACCAATTTCAATTTCTTTAAGTTCATCTTTAAAATCAACATATTTTTTTGCTATTTCACTTTGTTCTTTGAGTGGTTCAACAGTTGTTTTTAGTTCGTCAATAACAAGGTTAATACGAAGTAAATTTTCTTTTGTTCGATCAAGTTTTCTTAAACTTTCTTCTTTTCTCTTTTTATACTTTAAAACACCAGCTGCTTCTTCAAAAATAGTTCTTCTTGCTTCTGGTTTTGAATTTATAACATCAGCAATATTTCCCTGTGAAATAATGTTAAATGAATCGTTACCTGCGCCTGAATCTATAAATAGATTTGTAATATCTTTAAGTCTTACTTTGCTTCCATTTATCATGTACTCATTTTCACCAGAACGATAAACAATTCTTTTAACTTCAATTTCAGTAAACTCACTATTAAAGTAGTGATCAGAATTATCAAATGTTAAAGCAACCATTGCTCTTGATTGCATTGGACGATCTTTTGAACCTGAAAAAATAACATCTGTCATGTTATCTGATCCACGTAAAGATTTTACTGATTGTTCACCCATTACCCATCTTACAGCATCAACTATATTACTTTTTCCCGAACCATTAGGTCCAACAATAGCTGTAATGCCATCTTTAATTTCTAAATCAAGTTTATCTGCAAATGATTTAAAACCTTGAGCTTTAATACTCTTTAGATACATTTATTTCACCTTCTATTTTGCACATTTTGAATAAGCATCATAGGCAGCATTTTGTTCTGCTTCTTTTTTTGATTTACCTATACCGTGACCATATACTATATCATCAATAATAACATCTACTTCAAATGTTCTATCATGGGCAGGTCCGCTTTCATTTACTACACGATATTCAACAGATTCTTTTTCTGTTTGAACCATTTCTTGTAATCTAGTTTTATAGTCATCAAAGAATTGATAACCACCCTCAATATATGGAATAATTATTTCATAAATGTAGTTTTTTGCTACACTTAATCCTTGATCAAGAAAAATTGCCCCAAGTATTGCTTCAAAAACATCAGCAACTATTGTGTCATTTACATGACCTATTTGGCCATGACCAACTTTAATATATTCTTTATAGCCAATATTTTTTTCATATTCAACTAAAGCTTTTTCACATACATAACTTGCTCTAGTTTTACTCATTACTCCTTCAGGAAGTGAAGTATTTTTATATAAATACTCACTAACAATAAGTTGTAAAACCGCATCTCCTAGGTATTCAAGTCTTTCATAATTTTCTGAAACATGCTCATTAGAATAAGAACTATGTGTAAGAGCAACATCAATTAGTGATGCATCATTAATTTTTATATTAAATTTTTCCAAAAATTTCATATTATCATTCCTTAATATAAGCTATATACATTATATCAAATATGAAATTAAAGTCCAAAGTTATTTTACAATTTTAATAATTTATAGTACAATTACTTATAGGTGAGATAATGAAAAAGATACCTATCTTTTTTATAAAGTTATACCAAGCAACACCACTACATTCTCATAGTATGTGTCGCTTTAATCCAACATGTTCACAGTATATGATCGATGCAATAAATAAATATGGGACGATTAAAGGTATAAAACTTGGTTTAAAAAGATTAAAGAAATGTCATCCCAAAGGTGAATTTGGGTACGATCCAGTTAAATAAAAAGGAGTTTATAAATTATGAAAAAAATTATATATAGTGTTATCCTTTCTCTAGCAATATTTTTATCAACAGGTTGTTTTGGAGAAAAAAACATGGAAGAAATAACAATTAACACAACCGTTTATCCAATTACATTTATTGCAAATACTCTTTATACTGAAAATGCTGCAATAACAAGTGTATATCCAAATGGAGTTGATTTAAATAAATTTAAACTTACACCTAAGCAAGAAAAAGAATATGCTAAAGCAGATATATTTATTTATAACGGATTAACTCAAGAAAAAGATATAGCTAAGAATTTTATAAATCGTAATAAAAGGATTTCAATTATCGACATATCTTATGGTTTAAAATATACTTATGGAGTTGAAGAGTTATGGCTTGCTCCAAATAACTTCTTAATGATTAGTAAAAACGTTAAAGAAAGTTTAAAAAATTATGTTAGTAATAAATATACTAAACAAATGATTGATAAAAATTATAAAAAATTAGAAGAAACTGTTTCTTTAATGGATGCAGAACTTAGAAATATTGCAAACAATGCAAAACAAAATAATAAAAACGTTATTGTTACATCTAATGATACACTTAAATACCTAACAAGTTATGGATTTAATGTTATTTCTTTAAAAGATGAAGAAAATAACAAAAATAATAGTTTAAATATTTTAAAGAGCAATTTTAAAAACGGTAAATATTCAACTATCTTTATGTTATCAACTGATGAAGAAACTGATCTAATAAAACAATTAAAAAGTGATTATAATGCTAAAGTAGTTATTGTTGATAGTATGATAAGTTTATCACAAGATAATATTAATGCTGGAAATGATTATATAATGATAATGAATGAATATCTTGATAGCATTCGTACAGCAACATCAAATTAAACGACTCGGTTATGAGTCGTTTTCTTGTTGACTAGATATCATTTATATTGTAAAATTATTCTATGACTTGGTTATGGAGCAGTACTCAAGAGGCTGAAGAGGCGCCCCTGCTAAGGGTGTAGGTCGGGAAACTGGCGCGAGAGTTCAAATCTCTCCTGCTCCGCCACTTATTAAGCAAGTTAATCT
>JAFZWF010000017.1 GCA_017617435.1 Bacilli bacterium | reverse complement strand
GGAGGTAGTTATATATGGCAAAACAAGTAGATACAAGAACAATAGTTGAAAAAATATATGATTATACTCTTGAAGATATAATGGGTGATAGATTTGGAAGATACTCTAAATCTATAATTCAAGATAGAGCTCTTCCTGATGTAAGAGATGGACTTAAACCTGTTCAAAGACGTATTTTATATACAATGTGGGAAGATAAAAATACTTTTGATAAACCATACAGAAAATGTGCTAAAGCTGTTGGTGATGTTATGGGTAAATATCACCCACATGGAGACTCATCAATATATGGTGCTATGATAAACATGTCTCAAAAATGGAAAATGAGAGAAATGTTTATTGATATACATGGTAATAATGGATCAATCGATGGTGATGGACCTGCTGCATATCGTTATACTGAAACAAGACTAACAAAACTTGCTGGTGTCATGCTTAAATATATTGAACGTGATTCAGTTGAAATGGCACTTAACTATTCAGATGATTATTTAGAGCCAACTGTTTTACCTGCAAACTTTCCAAATCTATTAGTTAATGGATCTCAAGGTATATCTGCAGGTTATGCAACTAATATACCTCCACATAACTTAACTGAAGTTATTGATGCAACTATACATAGAATTGATAATCCAAACTCTCGCCTTGATACAATTTTAGGTATTATTAAAGGACCAGATTTTCCAACAGGTGGAGTATTAGAAGGTAAAGACGGTTTAAGACAAGCTTATGAAACTGGTAAAGGTAAAGTAGTACTCAAAGCTAAAACGGAAATTGTAAGTGATAAAAAAGGTCAAAGAATTATCATTCATGAAATACCTTATGACGTTTTAAAAGAACCTCTAAGAAAGAAAATAGAGGATATTAAAATCGATAAAAAAGTAGAAGGCATAGTGGATGTTAAAGACGAGTCTGATAAAGAAAATATGGCAAGACTTGTTATTGAACTTAAAAAAGATGCTAATGCTGAACTTATACTAAACTATTTACTTAAAAATACAGAATTACAAATAAACTATAACTTTAATATGGTTGCTATATGTGACAGAAGACCTAAACAATTAGGACTTCTAGAAATCTTAGATGCTTTTATAGCACATCAAAAAGAAGTTATTTTAAGAAGAACAAGATTTGATCTAAAAAAAGCTGAAGATGAACTACATATTGTTGAAGGTTTCTTAAAAGCTGTAGATATATTAGATGAAGTAATTAAATTAATTAGAGCATCTAAAAATAGAACAGACTGCATTACGAATTTAGTTAAAGAATTTAAGTTCACTGAACTTCAAGCAACAGCAATTGTTGATATGAGACTTTATAAACTATCTAATACAGATGTTAATTTACTTCTTGAAAGACAAGAAAACTTAAAAAAAGCAATTGAACTTTTAAATAGTATTTTAAATGACGAAACTGTGTTAAAATCTCATATGAAAAAAGAATTAAATGAGATTAAAAAAGAATATGGTAATGAAAGAAGAACAGAAATCAGAGATGAAATATCTGATATCAAGATTGATATGAAAGATATGATTCCTAAAGAAAATACTGTTGTTGTTGTAACCAAAGAAGGATATATAAAAAGAGTATCTCCTAAATCATATACTGATGAAGAAGAAACTGTTATGAAGCCAGGTGACTATGTTATTGGTCTATATGATACAACAACTCTTAATAATATATTAGTATTTACGAGTTTAGGTAGATACTGCTATATTCCTATTCATTTAATACCTGAAGGTAAGTGGAAAGAACTTGGTAAACATATAAATAATATTTGTATGTTATCACCAGATGAAAAAGTAGTTTCATCAGTCATTTATGATAGTGATAATACTTTACTAGTTCTTGCTACTAAAAATGGTATGGTTAAGAAAACAGAACTTAAAGAATTTGTAGTATCAAGATACTCAAAACCACTTACAGCAATGAAACTTAAAGATGATAAAGATGAACTAGTAAGTGTTTATAAGTGTCAAAGTGATTCACCGGTTGTTATGGTATCTAAAAATGGATATTATGATAAATATAAATTAAGTGAAGTTCCAACAATCGGTGCAAAAGCTGCTGGCGTTAAAGGAATAAACTTAAAAGATGATGAATTAGTATCCTTATCTGTTATTAAAGATAATGATGAATACTTAAATATTGCAACAAATAATAAAACATGTAAACGAATTAAGTTATCTGATTTATATATGATGACAAGAGCTAAAAAAGGTATGCTTTTAATGAAAAAAGTAAAAACACAAAACTACTATGTAATAGATGCCTTTACTTCTGAATCACGTGATCAAATATGTTTAAAATCAGATAGTGAAATAAGGGAAATAAAAAATAGTGATATTCCTATTATGGACACACAATCAACAGGTTCTATTATATCTAAATATTTAGTAGAAAAAGTATTTATTAAAACAAATATTATAAAATTAAAAGATGTTGCTATAACACCTGATGATGATCAAGGTGATGATGATGTTATCATCTCCGATGAACCAATCATGCAAGCAGAATCAAGTGTTAAAGAATTTACTTTAGATGATTTTATAGATGACTTTAAAATATAAGTTTTAAATTAATCACCTTATTAATAAGATTTAGTAAGGTGATTTTTTATGGATAAAAAAGAAATGTTTAAAGAATTTATTAAATCTAAACCGGAATTAATAAATTATATAAAAGATAATGATGGAAGTATTCAAAAACTTTATGAAGTGTATGATCTTTATGGTGAAGATGAAAATATATGGAAAGAGTATTTAACAGATAGATCTATAAACTTGAATAATATTTCAGATATTGTAAAGAATATAGATATGAACTCTATTAAAGGTCATATTAATACAGCACAAAAAGCCTTAAGTATTGTTCGAGAATTAACAGGTAAAGTGGGTGAAGGTGTAAAAACTATTAAAAAGCCTCTAGCACCTAAACCACTTGATAAATTTTTTGAGGATTAATTAAATGCATCAATTAATTATAAAAAAACTTTTAGAAAATAAAGACTATTATAAATATTTAAAAGAGAATAGTGAATGGATAAAAGTTTTAAAAAGAAATCCAAATAGATATAAAGATTTTGTTAGTTATATAAAAAAGAAATATCGCTTAAGACCACAAGATAAGGTGAAAAATACACTTGATAAAGCTGAAGTGTTAAGTGAAGTGTTAAGTAGTTTAAAATAATTAATTTAGTGATTGATTTCTAATTTTCCTCAATGTATAATAAATGTATAAAATAGAAAGAGGGAAAGAAAATTGAAAAACAATAAAAAAGGTTTTACATTAGTAGAACTACTTGCAGTTATCGTTATCTTAGCTGTAGTTATCTTAATAGCTGTTACTGCTGTTATACCAAGAATGAATAAAGCTAAGAAAAATGCATTTAAGGATGAAGCACTTGCATTCATTAAAGCTGCAAACGAAAAATCTGTTCTTGAAGAACAAGGAGATGGTCTTTGCTATTTGGTAAATGATCTTGTAGGTCAATATATCGATAAAAAAGATATGACTTATACTGGAGTTGTATTTAGAGCAACTGCAAATGACGAATGGAAGATTGAAATTAAACAATCATCTGGAGAAAAATTTACTATCAAAGGTGCGTCATCTACTAACCCTGGCTTAACTTCAGCAGAAGTTAAAGATTTAGCTGTTGGTAGTGTTACTAAGGATGGTTCATTAAATAAAACAACTTGTTCATAATAATGAATATTTTATATAAAGAAGGAGAAATAATAATATGAAAAATAATAAAAAAGGATTTACTTTAGTTGAATTACTTGCTGTTATCGTAATTTTAGCTGTTGTAATTTTAATTGCTGTTACAGCTGTTATCCCAAGAATGAATAAAGCAAAAAGAAATGCATTCGTTGATGAAGCAAACGCATATGCAAAAGCTGGTGTTGAAGCTTACGTAGCATCTACTATGGAAGGAACTACATCAACTTGTTTCACAGTTAAATGGTTAAATGAAAATTATATTGACAAGAAAGATACAGGTTACGATGGATGGGTACAAGTTTCAGTTAACTCAACTACTGATGTTGCTACAGCTACTGTATATATAACTAATGGTAAATATGCATTAAATAACCGTTCTGGTTCAAACATTAAACTTGCTAATGTTGAAGATGCTACTAGTGTTACAGGTACTAGACCTACATCTTGTACTAAACTTTCAACAGAATCTTAATATTGATTTTACAGAATGCACTAAAAGTGCATTCTTTTTTGTTTATTAATAATATGTGTTATAGTATAATGTATATGTAAAGTATGGTGATGTAGTGTGAATATGACTAAAAAGCAACGAGATATAGTTGATTATGTAAAACTTGGTAGTCTTGCTATAGTTTTAACAGTTTTAATATTTTATTTAATTATCCCATTAGTTAACAGAACAAACAGAAATGGTTTCGCTGATGAAGTTGCTAAATATGTAAAAGTTGTTGATGATAATTATATAACTGACTATATAACTGATAATTCAGTAGACATTGATTCATGTATTGATATTCATGAAATTATTCATTCTGATAGTAAGAATTACAATGGAGTAGTTATTATTAAATTAAATTCTGATAACATTGAAGGATCAGGTAAATATGTTTATGTATCTAATGGTAAGTATGTTTATAATAGTGATGAACCTTATTCACATGTTGATAAAGAAGGTATTCTTGATGCTAAATATGCAAGTCCTAGATATAAAAATTGTGAGAATTTTGAAAAAGGTAAGATGTATTAAATCTTATCTTTTTTTATGGTATAATTTTTATAGGTGATAATAATGATTATAGGATCTCATGTATCTTTTGGTGAAGAACAACTTTATGGATCTTTAAAAGAAGCAATTAGTTATAATGCAAATGCTTTAATGTTTTATACTGGTGCTCCTCAAAATACAGTTAGAAAACCAATAGATAATGTTTTATTAGAAAAAGCAATATCTTTAGCTAAAGATAATAATATTTCATTTGATAATATTGTGTGTCATGCACCTTATATTATTAATCTTGCTAGTAAAGCAATTCCTGAAAAATGGGATTTTAGTATTAATTTTTTAATTGAAGAACTTAATAGATGTGAAAAATTAGGTGTTAATAAAATAGTTGTTCATCCTGGTTCAAGTGTAGGCATAACACAAGAAGAAGGTATAAAAAATATAGTTGAAGCATTTAAAATAATTTTATCTAAAACAAATAACGTTACTATTTTAGTTGAAACTATGGCTGGTAAAGGAAATGAATGTGGAAGAAATATTGATCAGATGGCTGAAATAGTTAATAAAGTTAACGATCCAAGACTTTGCGTGTGCGTTGATACGTGCCATATTAATGATGCAGGTTATAGTGTTAATAGTTTTGATGAATATTTAAATGAATTTGATCAAAAGATCGGAATTGATAAAATAAAATGCATCCATTTAAACGATTCTAAAAATGAACTTGGTTCTCATAAAGATAGACATGAAAATATTGGCTTTGGTACAATTGGTTTTAATGCTTTATATAACGTTTTAATAAATGAAAAATTAAAAAGTGTTCCTAAAATATTAGAAACACCTTATATAGAAATAAACGAAAAAACAAAAATTCCTCCATATAAAGAAGAAATTGAAATGTTAAAAACTGGAGTTTTTAACAAAGATGTTTTTAAATAAAACGATGATATTTAGTGTAGTATTCTTTAATTAATTCTTTAATTTTAATAAAGTTTTCTTCACTAAAATTGTTTTTATAACGATTTAAATCAAGTAAATTGGGATTAGATAATATCTTGCCCCAATTTTTTTTAATAAATTCATAAGTAAATGATAATTCATCTTCTGATAAATTTATGTTCTTTTTATTTGCAAAATTTAAAATATCCTCTTTAGTCATTTTATTTATATATCTTTCTATCATACTATACATATATAACTTCACCTAATATATAGTATGAATAAAATAAATTAATGAATACTAATAATGGTGATTACAATAAAAAAATCATTAATTTTAATCATTATTATTATTTTTATAATAATAATGAGAATTATTTATTTAAATTATCATTTAAAATCATATTATAAAAATAAATTAGATAAAATTAATAATAAATATACTTATTCACTTTCTGCACCAAGAGGAAGAATACTTGATGTAAATGGTAAAATTCTTGTTGATAACATTAAAAAAAGAGTAATTATTTATAATAAACTTGATAATACAGATTTTAATAATGAAATAGCTATATCAAGAAAATTAAGCAAATATTTACCAGATAACTTTACATTAACTAACCAAGAAAAAGCTAATTATATTTTAAAAACAACAGATATTAAAAATTATCTTTCTACTTTAGAATATAATAAATATTTAAATAATATATATTCTTATAGCGATATTGAAAATATCGCTATAAATAACATAATTAATAATTATTTATATTTATTAAATAAAGAAGATGAGAAAGTAGCTAAGATATATAGCTTATTAAATAAAGATTATTTTTTTGACAAAAAAATAATCTTTAAAGATATATCTGATGAAGATTATTTTAATATTTTAAGTGAAAATATACCGGGTATTTCAGGTGAATATATTTATGAAAGATATTATCCATATGGGGATATATTAAAAAGTATATTTGGTAAAGTTGGTAAGATTGAAAAAGAGAATAAAGATTTTTATTTAAATAAAGGTTATGAACTATCTGATAGTGTAGGTGTATCTTATTTAGAAAAGGAATATGAAGATGTTTTAAAGGGTGAAAAAGCTTTATATAAAATTGATAATAATGGTATCATAACAAAAGTTAAAGATGAAAAAATCGGAAAAGATATATATCTTAACATTGATATTGATATAGAAATAAAACTATATGAAATAATGAAAGAAAATATGCTTAAAACTAAGGGTAAGTTTAATACTGAGTTTTATGATAGAACATATGTTTTAGTTGGAAGACCAACAGGTGAAATCGTTGCTGCTTTAGGTTTAAGAATTAATAGTGATCATACACTTTCAGATATTACAAATGAGATAATATCATCTTCATTTGTTGTAGGATCAGTTGTAAAAGCAGCATCTAATACTGTTGCTTATCATGAAAATGTTATTGTTCCTGGAAAGAAAATAAATGATTCATGTGTTAAATTATATTTGAACACAAAAAAATGTTCATTTTCTCCACTTGGGTATATAGATGATATATCAGCATTAGAAAAATCATCTAATTATTATCAGTTTATTAATGCTATTAAAGTTATGGGTTATAACTATTCCTATAACATGAAGATAAGTGCAACTAATGAAGACTTTGATAAATACCGAACTATATTTAAGTCTTATGGGCTTGGTTCAAAAACTTATATTGATTTACCTGGTGAAAAAACGGGTATAACAGGAAGTATAGTTGCTCCAGATTTACTTTTAAATTTGTCAATAGGCCAGTATGACTCTTATACTCCAGTAGAGCTCTTATCATATGCAAATACACTTGCAACTAAAGGAAGTAGATATAACTTATCTTTTGTTAAGAAGAATCAAGAACTTATTGATAATGTAGATATAAATAAAGAGAATATGCAAAGAATTCATAATGGTTTAAATAAAGTTGTAACAAACGGGACAGGAAAAGGGTATATTAAAAATAATGATGGAGCAGGAAAAACAGGCACAAGTGAAACTTTATATGATAAAGATAATGATGGAATATATGAAACTAACTCTACTTCAACAGCCTTTATTGGTTTTGCTCCATATGCAAGTCCAATATATACATTTGCTGTTATAAGTCCAAATATTTCGTCAAATATTAAAAAAGGTATTTATAAAGTGCCAATAAATCGTTATATTATGCATGATTTAACCGAATTTTTGTTTGAAAATTAAAACTTTTTTGATATAATACATGTGGACCTGAAAAAAGGAGGTTATTTACAAATGGCTAAAAATGAAAATCGTATTTACGTT
>JAFZWF010000016.1 GCA_017617435.1 Bacilli bacterium | reverse complement strand
TAGAAAAACCATCTGACTTATATAAAGTTGGTGATGAGATTGTTGTTAAATCTCAAGGTTATGACCAAAAAGGAAGATTAAACTTATCAAGAAAAGAATTATCTAAATATGCACCTAAGATTGAACAATTTACTATTAATCCTGATAAGATTAAAGAAGTTATTGGTAAAGGCGGAGAAACAATTACAAGAATTATTCAAGAATCAAGTAATGTTGTTTCTGTAAGTGATATTAATGCTGTTAAAATTGATATCGATGATGATGGTAGAGTTTTAATTTACCACACTGATAAAGATGTTATTGCTAAAGCAAGAAAGATGATAGAAGATATTACAAGAGAAGTTGAAGAAGGAAAAGTATATACTGGTAAAGTAGTTAAAGTAGAAGACTTTGGATGCTTTGTAGAACTATGGCCTGGATGTGAAGGCTTAGTACATGTATCACAACTTGCTTGGGAAAGAGTAGAAAAACCATCTGACTTATATAAAGTTGGTGATGAGATTGTTGTTAAATCTCAAGGTTATGACCAAAAAGGAAGATTAAACTTATCAAGAAAAGAATGTCTTCCAAAACCAGAAAGAAAAGAAGATAAAGAATCTAAAAAAGATTCAAAGAAAAAAGAAAATTAAAAAAACCACTTCATATTGAAGTGATTTTTTTTTACTTATTTTTTAAATATAAATCATAATATTCATCAAGTGTAAGACCTGAGTCTTTTACTTTTTTAGCTTCTTCTTTACCCAAATATCTAATGTGCCAGTCTTCTTCTTGATAACCAGTTATATTATCTGTTCCTTCTGGGAATCTTATAATAAAACCGTATTTATCACAGTTATTTTTAAGCCACTCATAATCACTTGGTGAAAGTCTTCTAGCAGAGTAATTTGGATCATTTAAATCAGCTGCAAGTCCTGTTTGGTGTTCTGAAAACCCAGGTCTTGCAGAATATGTATCAGCAGCTTGCTGACCATCTTTTTCTTTATAACTATTATATAAATAACTTTGGAAACTGTAAGACCTATATGCTGTTGTTGCAACTAAAGTAATACCGTCTTTTTTTGCTGCTTCAACTAATTCTTGATATGCATCAGCTGCTTCTTGAACCATAGTTGCGTTAGAGTTATTAAATAGTGGTTTTAAATTTTTGGGTACAAAACTAGAATCTAAGTAGTTGTACTTATTTACAACAACGTACAAACTATCTGGATTTTTTACTGGTTCTGTATCTGTATAAAATTCTTTATCTAATTTTATATTGACTCTTGTAACTACTGTTTGGTAATCAAGATTATTATTTTTTTCTTTGTATGTTAAATATCGTTCAAAATTGTATTTACTAAAATTAGGACATTTAGTATATTCTTTAATAATGTTTCCTATATCTTTAGCACTATATTTTCGATCAAGCAATATATTAACTAGATCAATAAAATTTTCTGTTTCAACATATTCTATTTGTTCATATTCTTTTAGGTATGAACTTTGAAAATATTCATCAAATATAGCTATATCAAGTGTTTTGCTATATTTTTTTAAGTTAACATTATCTTTAATACCAAGTTCTTCCATTTTTAAAATAGATTTTTCTGAGTAACTATTTTTAGTTTTACCACTTTTATTTTTATTGTCAGTATTATTAAAATTTAAAAAGCCTGCTATTAATATGATTATTGTTAAAAGAATAAATATTGGTAATTTTTTAATTCTTTTTTTCTTCATATATTATCACCATAAAAATTATATCATACTCCTTTGTTGTAATTTTAAGTATGTAATATTTTATTTACAAAAAATGACATGAAAAAATTAAAATTAACATAATTTTTATTAGGTGATTTTATTGAAAAAAATGTTATTTTTCTTAATTAGTTTTTTATTATTTCATTTAGTTGTTAGAGCAGATGTTTTATCACTTAGTGCTAAATCAGCAATTTTGATCGAAGAATCAACTGGAAATGTAATTTATGAACTTAATCCAGATGAAAAGTTAAATCCTGCGTCTATGACGAAAATTATGAGTTTAATATTAATTATGGAAAAAATTGATGAAGGAAAAATCAAACTTACTGATGATGTAACCGTATCAAAAGAAGCAGCAAGTATGGGTGGAAGCCAAGTATACATAAATGAAGGAGAAGTTTATCAAGTTGGTGAACTTTTAAAAGCTGTAGCAATAGCATCTGCTAATGATGCCGTTTACGCTCTTTCTGAAAAAGTTTCTGGTTCAAAAGAAAAATTTGTTGAGGAAATGAATAATAAAGCAAAAAAACTAAACTTACAAAATACACACTTTATGAATCCTCATGGACTTGATGAAGAAAATCATTATTCATCAGCTAGAGATATGAGTATTATGGCAAGGGAACTTTTAAAACATGAACAAATTTTAGAGTATACAAGTAAATATGAAGATTATTTTAAAAAGAAAGATGGATCTAATATATGGCTTGTAAATACAAATAAACTTGTTAAGTTTTATGAAGGTATGGACGGGCTTAAAACCGGTTATACTTCATCTGCTGGATACTGCCTAACAGCTACTTCACAAAAAGACAATTTAAGATTTATTAGCGTTGTTATGGGTGAAGAATCTATTGAAAAAAGAACAGAAGATACTTTAAAACTTCTTAATTACGGCTTTAATACAGTAAAAAAAGAAGTTATATTAGATAAAAGCAAAATTATTGATTCAAAAAAATTATATTTATCTAATAAAGATAAAGTTAATGTATATTTAAAAAATGACATTGTAAAAATAACTAATTTAGATGATGACAAAGTTAAGTACAAGTATGATATTAAATATAATGATATAAAATATCCAATAAAAAATGGAAGTTCTATAGGAAATATTAAAGTAACTGATAATAAAGGAAATATATTTAAAGAAGATCTAGTTGTTCATGAAGAGGTAAAGAAAATTAGTTTTATAAAACTATTTAAAAGAAACATAAATATTTTTTCTTCAGGTATAAATTAAAATGTATTTAATAACTTAATTTTTTGATATAATATTGATATAAAGGAATAGATAATATGAAGAAAAAATTTAAGTTATCTAAAATAGTATATATTTTATTTATTATTATTTTTTCTACTCTAGCAGTATATTCATTAATGAAAATACTTATATGGAAAAAAGATAATAATAAAAATAAAATTATTAAAGAAACACTTCAGCAATATGTTGTTGTAGATAAAGATGAAAAATATAATATTGATTTTGATGGTTTAAGTAAGATTAATAGTGATGTAGTTGGTTATGTAAATGTTGATGGAACTAATATTGATTATGTTGTTGTTAAAGGAAATAATAATAGTTATTATTTAAATCATAATTTTAATAAGGAAAAAAATATATCTGGTTGGATATTTGCTGATTATAAAAATAAAATAGATGGAACGGATAAAAATTTAGTTATCTATGGACATAATACGGCAGATGATAGTATGTTTGGAACTCTTAAAAATACTATTACAGAAGAATGGTATTTAAATAAAGATAACCATAAGGTTATGTTTATTACTAAAAATGCAATTCATTATTATGATGTTTTTTCAACATATAAAATAGATAATGAGGAATATTATATTACAACGGATTTTGCAACTGATGATGATTATAAAGAATTTTTAAACGTTATTAAAAATAGATCTGTATATGATTATGGAGTAGATGTTAATGAAAACGATACAATTCTTACACTATCATCATGTGCAAACTTGGGTAAAAAAAGAATAGTGCTACATGCAAAGAAAATAAGTTAGTTTAAAAAAGGAAGTAAAAATATGGAAAAGATTAAAATTAATGATAATGACAGAAAAGTTGTTAGAGGATTAAGTAAATTTATAGCAGTTCTTAATAAGATTGGAAGAGTATTTATCTATGTTGGTATTATAGCAATTATAATTGTTATGTCTTTTATTCCAACAATTGTTAATCATACAAAAATAAAAAATGATTCTATTATAATTGGTTATAGTGATAGAAAACTAGAAATTAAAAAAGATGGTAACAAAACTATATTTTATGAAGATGGTAAAAAAATAGGTTCAGATAAAGATACTGAGGTTTATGATTTTATTGTAAATAAATTTGATAAATATTCTAATAAACAATTAATTGGATATACTGAATCTTATTTTATTATTATTGTTGCTTATTTATTTATAACTTCAATAATTTTAAAATATGCTGAGAAATTATTTAAAAACATTAGTAGTGAGAAAACTCCGTTTACATCTGATAATCTAGAACTTATATATAATACTTTAAAATATAAAATAGTTGCTATAGTTATTCCAATAATAGGAATTATTATATTTGATGCTATTTTAAAACTAGGAAACCCATTTGATTTTAGTTCAACAGGGTTAGTTGATTTATTAATGATGTTTGTATTTTTATATGTATTTAAATATGCATGTCAACTTCAAAGTAATTCAAGTGAAACGTTTTATGATTGATAACAAAACCAGATAATTTAAATCTGGTTTTGTTTTTTATTATAATTTGTTATAATACTCATACAGGTGTTGGTTTTATATGACAAAAGGAAAGAAAGTAAAAAAATCACCATTAATTAAATATTTATTTGTATCAATGCTTATTTTAACCATAGTTACTGTTGGTTTAATAAAATTCATTGATATATTACCAAATAATTATTTTGGTATTTTAGTTGGTGTTTTTGCTATTATAAATTTCGTATTAAGTATTTTATTATTTAATTCAAAAATTCTTATTAGAATTTTTGGCGGCCTTTTAACAACTTGTTATATGTTTATAATGATTGTTGCAATTATATATGAACTTAATACCATCGATTTTTTAAAGAAAATAGGAAAGAATGAATATAAAACTCTTAATTATCATGTAATGGTTTTAAATGATTCTAAGATTAATAAATTAAGTGATATAAATGGTAAAAAAATTACATTAGTTGACGAATATAGTGAAGATGTAATCCGTATTTTGAGTAAAGATGTTAATTTTAAATATGAAAAAGTAGTTTTATATACTGATTTATCTGATAAATTAATTAAAAAACAAGCTGAAATTATTATTATTGAAGACTCTGTTTTTAGAATTCTTGAAGATGAAAATCCTGATTTTATATCAAACTCTAAAACGATTTATAATTTTACGGTTGATATAAAACAAAAAGAAGTTAAAAAAAGTGTAAATATTACTAAAAAACCATTTAATGTATTTATTTCGGGAATTGATACTTATGGAAATATAAACAGTGTTTCTCGAAGTGATGTAAATTTAATTGCAACAATAAATCCAGAAAATCATACAATTATTTTAACTTCTATTCCAAGAGATTATTATGTTAAACTATATGATAAAAATGAATATGATAAACTTACTCATGCTGGTATATATGGAATTGATACATCAATAAAAACCATAGAAGACTTTATGAATATAAAAATTAACTATTATGTAAAGGTTAATTTTACTTCTTTAGTTAAAGTTGTAGATGAACTTGGAGGTATAGATGTTGATTCTAAGTTTGCATTTACTTCTCAAGATGGATTTACTTATAAAAAAGGAATAAATCATCTAAATGGTAAAGAAGCATTATCTTTTTCAAGAGAAAGAAAAGCATTACCTAGGGGAGATAAATCAAGAGGTGAAAACCACCAAGCTGTTTTAACTGCAATAATTAATAAATCTTTGACTAAGTCTGTTTTAACTAAATATTCAAGTTTAATAAAATCATTAAAACCAAGTTTAGTAACTAATTTCACTAATTCAGAAATAACTGATTTTATAAAGATGCAACTTGATAAAAACATAAAGTGGAAAATTACATATTTAAATCTAGATGGTACAGACGGATATGAATATACGTATTCATATACAAAAAATAAACTTTATGTTATGATTCCAGATCAAAGTTCCATCGATAGCGCATCAATGACAATTAATGAAAATTTTAAAAAGTAGTACAAAAAGTACTACTTTTTTTGATATGTTTTGTCGAATGTGTGGAATTATTTTTTTCTTTATTCTAAAATGCAATTTAACAGGTGATATTAATGCAATTAGAATATAATAAAGGCATATTGTTTATTAGACTTAAAGGTAAATTGGATCGTGCTATATCGAAAAAAATTAATTTCTTTTTAGTCCCTAAAGTTTTAGAGCAGAAAATAAAATATGTAGTTATAAATTTATATGAGGTAACCGATATTGATATTTATGGTCTTGATTCACTTTTAAATTTAAAGTGTGCTGTAAAAAGTATCAAGGGTAAAATTTGTTTATGTGAAACATCAAAAATAATTAATCAAAAGATAAATCATTTTCAGATAGAAAGAGTAGAAAATGAAATGAAGGCTTTTGATGTGATAGGATCGATTATATGAAAAATGAAGATATAAAGTCTTTAGAAGGTTTAATTTATAAAATTGCTTATACTTTTACTGATAATAAAAGTTTAATAGATGATTTATATCAGCAAGGTGTTCTTGGAGTATTAAAGGCAAAGAAAAACTTTAATTATAATCTTAACGTTAAATTTTCAACATATGCTAAAATGTATATTTATGGAGAAATATATGAATATTTTAATAGCATTAATAAACCTTTTAAAATTAATAAGGATATTATTAGGTTATATTCGCTAATTAATAAAACTAAGGTTTTATTAACTCAAGAACTAAATAGGGAACCTAGTGTTACTGACATATCTAAATATTTAAATATTGATGAAGACAATATAATAAATACTTTAAGCTATATGCAAACTACTTTAAGTATTAATTATGAATATGAAGATTCTTCACTTGAAAACACGATAAAAACATATGATTCATATTTAGGTGTTGAAGTAGGTGAGCTTATTGAGTCTTTAACAAATGAACAACAAAGAATAATTTTCTATAAATATTTTGATGGTTATTCTCAAGAAGAAATCGCAAAATTAATGCATATGTCTCAATCGAGTGTTTCTAGAGGAGAAAAAGAAGGACTCCAAAGAATGAGAAAAAAATCACATTGTTAGTATAAACTTAACATTTATTTTAAATAATACCTTTAGGAGGTATTATTTTTTGAATCAAATTGTTTATAAAGATATAGTAGATAAATATAAAAAGAAAAATAAATGGCTTCATAACTATTTAGTTTCTTTTATTAGTGGTGGGTTAATTGGTGCTTTTTCTCAAATTATATATATAGTATTTATAAAGTTTACAAATATATCAAGCACTAATGTTAAAGGAATTATAACCTTACTTTTGATTGGAGTAACAGCACTTTTAACTGCTCTTGGTATTTTTGATAATTTAATAAAAAAGTTTAGGTCAGGATTAATAATCCCTACAACGGGTTTTGCTCATTCTGTTACAAGTAGTTCAATTGATTTTAAAAAAGATGGTTTAATAACGGGTCTAGGTAGTAATTTTTTTCATCTTGCAGGAAGCGTTATTTTGTATTCGGTGGTAGGTAGTTTTATTTTAATAATTTTGAAGGTGATAATAAGTGCTTAGTTTATCATTTAATAATGTTTATATATCAGATTTTGATGCTATAGTTGGTCCTAATGAAAAAAAGGGAAATATTAAAAAGATAAAAAGATATATAAAAGATTTTTATTATGGTGAAAAAACTTTTGAGTTGTGTCAAATAAAAATGGAAAATGAAATAATAGATAATTTACTTAGTAAATGTTGTAATGATGTAGATTTAATTATTGGGGGAGACTTAACTAATCAAATATGTTCAACAACATATGCAACAAATAAAGTTAATATATCACTTATCGGGATTTATTCTGCTTGCTCAAGTTTTATTGAAGGCTTAATAATTGGAAGCAATTTAATAAGTTCTGGTGCTGCAAATAAAATAGTCAATGTAACATCAAGTCATAATCTTGCTGCATAAAGACAATTTCGTTATCCTGTTGAGTATGGAGCTTTAAGAAATCCTAATTCAACATTTACAGCTACTTGTGCAATTGGATCTATATTAACATCTAAAAAAAGTAATATCAAAATAAAAGAAGCTACAATTGGTTATCCTATTGAATATGGAATTAAAGATGCTAATTATATAGGGGCCGTAATGGCACCATCTGCAGCTTTAGTTATTAAAAATCATTTAGATAATTTTAAACATAAAGCATCTTATTATGATGTTATATTAACTGGTGACTTAGGAGAAGTAGGTGTATATATTTTAAAAGAATATTTAAATAAAGAGTATGATATTGATGCAAGCAATATTATAGACGCCGGACAAAATTTATATAAAAATATTTGTGAAATAAATGATGGAGCTAGTGGACCAACAGTTCTACCTTTATATTTTTTCTATAATGTATTACTTAATAAGAAGTATAAAAAAATATTACTTGTTGGTACTGGGGCTCTTCATTCTAGGTCACTTGTTAATCAAAAACAACCTATACCAGGAATAAGTCATGCTATTGGAATTGAGGTTATAAGATGAGTATATTATATGCTTTTTTATTTAGTGGTTTTGTATGTTTAATCGCAGAAATGATTATTAATCATACAAAGCTTACACCAGGCCATGTTACCAGTTTATTTTCTTTGTTAGGTGCTGTGCTTGCATTTTTTAATGTTTATAATTTATTTATTAAAAAATGTGAAATGGGAGCAATAGTTCTTATATCTAATTTTGGTAATTCTTTATATGAATCAGGACTAAGAGGCTTTAATTCTAATGGTTTTATAGGACTATTTGCAAACATGCTTGAAAAATCTTCACTTGTTTTAACATCAACGATTATTTTTTCTTTTATTTTCACTTGTATTTTCAAACCAAAGGATTAAAATTCCTTTTTATTTTGCTTATTTTTTGCTATAATTGTTTTTAGATAAGAAGGGATAAAGAATGGCAAAGAAGAAGGTTTCAAACGTTGTTATTAAAGATGAAGAACTTGTTCCAACAACTGTTGGGGTTTATAGTAATAAATCAACAAGTTCAGGCGTTGTATTTTTAGTACTTGCTGCATTTTTAGCTATAGCATTCTTTTTACCTGATATTCAAAAAAGTATAAATACTTTTCTTGGGAAAAATACATCAAGTGTTAATAATAATAGTGGTAACAATAATAATAACAACAATAATATCAATAATAATCCCGAC
>JAFZWF010000015.1 GCA_017617435.1 Bacilli bacterium | reverse complement strand
TTGATTTAGTAGAAATGGAAATTCGTGAATTATTAGGAGAATACGGATTTGATTCTGAATGTCCTATTATTCGTGGATCTGCTTTAAAAGCATTAGAAGGAGACGAAGCTGCTGCTCAATCTATTAGAGATTTAATGGCTGCAGTTGATGAATACATCCCATCTCCAGAAAGAGATACTGACAAACCATTCTTAATGAGTATTGAAGACGTATTTACTATTTCTGGTCGTGGTACTGTTGTTACAGGACGTGTTGAACGTGGTGTATTAAAATTAAATGATGAAGTTGAAATCGTTGGTTTAAGAGACACTAAGAAAACAGTTGTTACTGGTATCGAAATGTTCAGAAAATCACTTGATTTTGCTCAAGCTGGTGATAACGCAGGTGCTTTACTTCGTGGTATCGCTCGTGAAGACGTTGAAAGAGGACAAGTTCTAGCTAAACCTGGATCTGTTACTCCACACAAAAAATTCAAAGCTTCAGTTTATGTACTAAGCAAAGAAGAAGGTGGACGTCATACTCCATTCTTCTCAAATTATCGTCCACAATTCTATTTCAGAACTACAGACGTTACAGGAGTTATCGAACTTCCTGCTGGTGTTGAAATGGTAATGCCTGGCGATAACGTTGACATGACTGTTGAACTTATTGCTCCAGTAGCACTTGAAAATGGTACTAAATTCTCAATTCGTGAAGGTGGACGTACTGTTGGTGCCGGAGTTGTATCTGAAATTATTGAATAATAATTAAAGAATTTAAAAATGTATGTTTTAAACATACATTTTTTTATGCATTATAAAAGGATTAGTTTTTTACTAATCCTTTTTTCTAAATTCTTCTTGTATAAAACCTAACATTATAAGAATATCATATAATTTTTGGTTTACTACCAAATCGAATTCTCCAATAAATTCATATACTGTTGGGTTAAAACCTAGTTTGAAAGTATTTAAACCTCGGTAAGGTGATTCTTCGGAAAAGTCACCAGACATCCCGTTAAGGTCAAGGTAATCGAAGTTATCTTGATAATACTTTATGATTTCATGGTGCAAATAATAATTTGCATTTAATTTTTTATATAATTCATTATACCCACTAATTATAATATGAACATGATTTTTGTATTTTATACACATTGCTCCGGCAATGTATAAATTCTCTTTCTTTTCAGCATATGTTGCGTCAATAACATCTTTTTTTAAATCTGATAAAATTCTATCAGAATTCATTTTTCTTCTAAGATTAACCTCATTATTATTTTTAAATAATTGTTCAGTTATTAATTTGTTATTTTCTTGTTCATTTTCAAATGCTTCTTTACTATTTTTTAGAAATTTATCATAATTTAAACTTACTAAGAATATATCTGCATCTAAAGAATCATTAAATATTTGAAAGTAGTTTTTATAATATAAATAATTTCTTCTTCTTTTTTTGTTTTCTATAAAAGGATATAAATCTTTAATTTTATTTTGTTGTGTTGTTTCAATTTCTAATCCTTTTCTTTCAGCATTATGAATTCTGTTTCTTGTTGATTTGTTTAGTTTACCATCATTATATTTTTTTAAATTGATAATACCATTATATCTTGGCATTAATGATTCAAAATATAAATTATCTTTAAGCTTTAGATATCCATTATTAGTTAAAGTGTTTATTATTTCATGATTACTTAATTCATGTTTTTTTAGGTTCTTATCATATATATATGTTGGTATTTCAGGGTTTATTTTAATAAATATTATATGGTTTTTCTTTGCGTATTTTTTTATGTTACTAGTAAAACTTTTTACTAGTTTTTGATCTTTATAATTAATTAAAAATCCTTGAGGTGCATATGCATATTTAAATATATGCTTAATTTTCTTTATTAAAAGAAGTGTAACACCTTCTATTTCCTCGTTTTTATTGTAGTAAGCTAAGTACTTTCTTTCATATCCATTCTTAGCCATTAAAGTTGCATAGTTTGATGATTGGCGAAAATTACCCAGTGAATGATTTATTGCATAACGATCGAATTCATTAGCAGTAATCTCTGTAATCATACAATCATCTCCCCTGTGGGAAATATATTATATCATAATATATTTAAAAATCAAAAGATAATTGACTTATTATTTAGTTTTAGTATAATTAATGCTAGGAGGATAGATAAATATGTCAAAACTTTCTAAATCTGAAATCGGTGATTATAGATTAAATAATTTAACTAGATTGGTGTTATATTTAGCATTTATAGTTATCGGTTTAGTACTTTATAATAAAAATTATATTAAATATTCTACAGTTGAAAAAGCTTTAGGTGTTACATTTATTATTACAGGAGCTATTTTTGTATGGATGAGTAGTCGTGAGAAAAAGATATTCTTATCAAACTGGGATGTTATATTTGGAATTTTAGCTTCACTTAGTGGTTTATTAATTATTATTAATCCTGGAAATTTAGCTAACTCTATAATGACTTACTTTGGAATTTTTATAATGGTTTGTGCTCTTCAAAAATTAGTTGTAGCTATAAAACTATATAAAGTAAAAGATTCTGCAGCTTTAGTTACTCTTATTACATCGTTAGTTATATTATTTTTAGGTATTATAGTTTTCTTTGGACCATTTAACACTATGTCAATTAACGAACAATGTGGTGTATTTGCTATTTTATTTGGAATTTTAGAGTTTGCAAATACTGTTTTATTAAATGATCACGAAAAAGCTATTGTTAAAAAAAGTAATTAGTAAATAAGCAACGTAAACGTTGCTTTTTTTTATTGTTTAATTTTTTTGATTTGTCTATACTAAATATAGAAGGGTGTTGGAAAAAGTGATAAAAGATTTAATTGCTCGTGAAATATTAGATAGCAGAGGAAATCCAACTGTAGAAGTAGATTTAATAACTAGTGATAACAAGTGTTATCGTGCATCATCTCCATCTGGAGCGTCAACCGGATCCCGTGAAGCTTTAGAGCTTAGAGATGGTGATGAAAATAGATATCATGGTAAAGGTGTTAAAACCGCTGTTGATAATATTAATAATGTTGTAAGACCTGAATTAATTGGAAAAAAAATTGATGTTTTAACTGTTGATAATATAATGTTAAAACTTGATGGTACAAAAAATAAAACAAAGATTGGTGCTAATGCAACTTTGGCCGTTTCCCTAGCAACTTTAAAAGCTGCTGCAGGTATCGAAAATAAAGAATTATGGGAATACCTTGCTACTAACAAAGTTTCTTTACCTATACCAATGATGAATGTTATTAATGGTGGAGCTCATGCAGATTCTGGATTAGCTATACAAGAGTTTATGATAGTTCCAGTTGTTGCTACTTTTAAAGAAAGATTAAGAGCTGGATCTGAAATTTTTCATACATTAAAGAAGATATTAAAAAATGATGGCTATCAAACCGCAGTAGGTGATGAGGGAGGATTTGCACCTGCACTTAATAACTGTGAAAGTGCACTGAAATATATTGTAAGTGCTATTGAAAAGTCAGGTTATATACCTGGTAAGGATGTTTTTATTGCACTTGATTGCGCTGCATCTGAAATGTATGATCAAAATACAAATATGTATAAAATTGATAACAGAGTTATATCTTCGAGAGATTTACTTAAATATTACTCAGAAATGATAGATAAGTATCCAATTATAAGTATTGAAGATCCATTTGAAGAAAACGACTTTGACTCTTTAAGATTAATGACTAATCTTCTTGGTGATAGAATAATGATTGTTGGTGATGACTTTTTTGTAACTAACAAAGATTGTTTACAAAAAGGAATCGAAAATGGCGCTGGTAATGCTATTATTATTAAAGCAAACCAAATAGGAACAGTATCAGAAACTATTGAAACTTTAATTCTTGCTAAAAAGAATAATTATATTCCAATTATTTCACATAGAAGTGGCGAAACAGAAGACACATTTATTTCTGATTTTGCAGTTGGATTAAGTATTCCATATATTAAAACTGGATCACTTAGTCGAGGTGAAAGAATTAGTAAATATAATCAGTTACTTAGAATTGAGGAAAAGCTACTTAAAAGGTAGTTTTTTTCTTGATTTAAAAGGTCATATATGTTAAATTATTAACTGACAGGACGTGATTTAAAATGTTAGAAACAATATTATTAATAGTTTCTGTATTACTTATTGCAATCGTACTTTTACAAAGTAATAAAGCAAGTGATGCAGGTCAAATAATTACTGGAGGAAATGAAACATTATTCCAAAACATGAAAGAAAGAGGCGTTGAACTTTTCATTAGCCGTGTTACTTTATGCCTTGGTATATTATTTTTCATAATTTCATTAATATTATTTTTAATGTAAAAGATAAAGGATAATTAAACTTTATCTTTTTTAATTTTTTATTATAGTGATATAATATATAAAGGAAGTGGTCTTATGAACAAAAAGGGTTTTACTTTAATTGAACTAATTGCAGCCATTTCAATTATGGTAATTATATCAATAATAGTAACTGTTAACATAACTAGAATGGCAAGTAACAATATTGAAAAAAGACAAGCTGAATTTGAAAGACAACTTCAAGATGCTGCTTGTGTTTATATTGATTTGGCGTCTAATAGAGAATATAAAGCATTAAATTGTTCATCAGTTTGTTCAGTTTCATCTGGTAGTTTGATTGATGAAGGATTAATTTCAGAAGATTTGATAAATCCTGAAACTGATGAAAAAGTTGCAAGAAATATTTCAATATCTATTTCATGGGATAACGAAGGGGTAAAGACTTGTACAATTGGAGATTAACATGAAAGAGAAAATTTTAGACATATTAGAAAATGAAAAAACATTAACACCTATGGAAATTTATCATGCTATAGGTTTAGAATCTGTTGAAGATTTACAAAAACTAAATAATGAACTTGAAACTATGAGTCAAAATGGAGAGATTCATAAAACTAATAAGGGTAAATATGGCCTACATAAAAATTTAGGTATTTTTTGTGGTAAACTTTCTATTAATCAAAAAGGTTCTGGTTTTGTTGTATTACCACTTCAGGATGATATTTATATACCAAAAAGTAACTTAAATGGAGCAATTAATAATGATTATGTTGAATGTGAATTAACAAAAACTGGTTTAAAACCTGAAGGCAGAATCATTAATGTTTTAAAAAGAGATTTAAGAAACATTATTGGAACAATTGAAATGAATAATAAAGGACTTCCAATTTTTGTTCCTGATGATAAAAGCATTACTTTAAAATTTAAAGTTAATCCAGCAACAACTAATGAATGTGTTGATGGCAGCAAAGTTTTATTATCTATTGGTAAGAAACTAGATAGTAATTTTTATGATGCAGCCGTTTTAAAAGTTTTAGGTCATAAAAATGATCCTGGAATGGATATTAAAACGATTGCATATCGTTATGCTATTTATGATGATTTTGGACCTAAAGTTGAAGAAGAATTAAAAAGTATTCCTACAGAAGTTACTGAGAAGGATCTTGTTAATCGTCGTGATTTAACAAACGAGATGATATTTACTATCGATGGTGATGATACTAAAGATATTGATGATGCCATAAGTCTTAAGGTACTTGATGATGGATATCTTCTAGGTGTTCATATAGCAGATGTAAGTTATTATGTTAAAGAAAATACTGCTTTAGGTGATGCTGCATTTGAAAGAGGCACTTCTTCTTATCTTGCTGATACTGTTATACCTATGATTCCTCATAAATTATCAAATGGTATTTGTTCACTTAATGAAAACGAAGTTAGACTTACCATTTCATGCGAAATGAAGATAGATAAAAAAGGGAATGTTTTAACATCAGATATTTTTGAAAGTTATATAAAAAGCCGCAAAAAAATGTCTTATAAAAAGGTTAATGAAATATTAATTGATGGAAAAGTTCCTGAAGGATATGAAGAATATAAAGATACTTTACTTCAAATGAATGAACTAGCTAAACTTTTACGAAATGTTATAACAAAAAAAGGATATATAGACTTCGAACTTGATGAACCAAAGATAGTTCAAAATGATGAAGGCGAAGCAATAGATATTATTAAAGTTGAACATAGAGATGGAGAAAAACTTATTGAAAGTTTTATGATTGCTGCTAATGAATCTGTAGCTTCATATATTGGTAATATGGAATTACCATTCATATATCGTGTTCATGATAAACCAAATCCTGAAAAAATTGCTGAATTTGTTAGTTTAGTAAAACAATTTGGTTACAAACTTGATACAAGACTTAGTTCTATAACACCACTTACAATGCAAAAAATGTTGTATGAATTAAAAGATAAGCCAGAGTTTAAAATCTTATCTGGTTATCTATTAAGGAGTATGAAAAAAGCTATATATTCAAAAGATAATATAGGACATTTTGGTTTAGCAAGTGATTGCTATACTCATTTTACAAGCCCTATTAGACGTTTTCCTGACTTAACAGTTCATAGACTTCTAAGATCATATATTTTTGAAAACGATCTTACTATGAGCACTATAAATTATTATAATTCTGCGCTAATTCAAATCGCTGAACACTCTAGTGAAAGAGAACAGGCTGCTATTAATGCTGAACGTGATGTTGATGACATGAAGATGGCAGAGTATATGGAAAAACATATTGGAGAAGAATATGATGGAATTATTACAGGAGTTAATAATTTTGGTTTCTTCGTTCAACTAGATAATTTGGTTGAAGGATTAGTTCACGTTAGGTCTTTAACTGATGATTACTATAACTTTGTTCCTGATCTTATGGCATTAGTTGGTACACATACTCAAAAGCAATATCGCATTGGTGATAGAATTCATATTGTTTGTACAAGTGCATCAAAGGAAAACTCTATGGTTGACTTTGAAGTAAAGGAGGAACAAAATGGAGATACTAAACAAAGACGCCAAGTATAATTATTTTGTTTTGGAAGAAATCGAGTGTGGTATTAGTTTAGCTGGAACCGAGATTAAATCAATTCGTAAAGGTTCAGCCAATTTAAAAGATAGTTTTGCAATTATAAAAAATAATGAAGTATTTTTGCTTAATACTTATATAGCACACTATCTTGAAGCTAATCAGTTTAATCATGATGAAAGAAGAACGAGAAAACTACTTCTTCATAAAAGTGAAATTAAAAAATTAAACGAAAAAATTAAGACTCAAGGATTAACACTTGTTCCTTTAAAGATGTATTTTGTTAAAGGAAAGGTAAAAGTATTACTTGGATTATGTCGAGGTAAAAAAACTTATGATAAAAGAGAAACTATTAAGGAAAGAGATTTAAAAAGAGCAAATAATTTATAATTATTTACTAATTTAAATAAACTATTGTTTTAATAGTTCTTTTTATTTGTTATAATATTAATTGTTAGGAGTATAAAAATGAAAAAGAAATCAAATTTTAAAAAGATAATAATAATTGGGGTTATCGTATTATTAATAGCTGGTGGTGTATGCTGCTTTTTGTTTAAAGATAAATTATTTGGTAAAAAATCTAAAGATGGAAATAATAAATCTAGCGAAGTTAAAAAAGAAGATGAGCCACAAGTTCAAATTGTTGATGTTAAATCAAAAACAAGACCATATGCAGTTATGATTAATAACTTATGGGCTGCAAGACCTTATCAAAGTGGTCTTGATAAAGCATATATTGTTTATGAAATGATAGTTGAAGGTGGTATTACTAGATATCTTGCTTTGTTTAAAGATGCTGATGTTGATAGAATTGGACCTATTAGAAGTGCAAGACATTATTACTTAGACTACGCACTTGAAAATGATGCTATTTATGTTCATCATGGTCAAAGTCCTCAAGCTCAATCTGACTTCAGTAAATTAGGTGTAGATCGCATATCTGTTTCTGAAGGATCAACTGGTTGGAGAGATAAATCACTTCCTGTTTCTACTGAACATACTCTTTTTGCAAGTACAGAAAAACTTGCTAAAGGGATAGGCTCTAAAAGAACTGAATATAAGTCAGGCTACGGTTTATTACTTGATTATAGTGTTAAACCTATTGAACTTGAAACTAAAGAAAATGCTATTGCAGCAAATAAAGTATCTATTAAATATTCTAATAGTACAACTTCAAGTTATGAGTATGATCCTGAAAGCAAACTATATAAGAGATTTGTTAACGGAAAAGAACATACAGACTACGTAACTAAAGAACAACTTAAATTTAAAAACATTATTACTTACAAAGTTAAGAACACTGATTTAAATGATGGAGAAAATAAAGGAAGACAAACACTTAATAATGTTGGTAGCGGAACAGGATATTATATTTCTGAAGGATACGCTGTACCAATAACTTGGGAAAAATCTTCTAGAAGTAGTCAAACAATTTATAAATTTGAAGATGGTACAAAATTAAAGGTTAATGATGGAAACACATTTATTCAAATTCAACCAGAAGGACAATCATTAGTAATAGAATAAAAAAGGGTGATGAAATGAAAGCAATAATGACACTTATAACAAATTATTACTGGATATTTATAATATTAGCTATTTTTCTTCTAATTTCTTGTTTAGGAATTTATGTAGAAGGAAGAAAAAACAAAGCTGATGAGATTGGTGAGAAGCTAGACGATAAAATGATTGAGGAAGCTGAAAAAAAGGCTGAAGAAGAAAGAAATAAACGTTAATTAAAAATAAATATAGGGAAACCTATATTTTTTTAATTTATATAAAACTATAGATTATGAAACACTTTTTTGATATAATTAAGAAACAAGAATAGGAGTGAATTTATGACTTGGTCTATATTATGGTCTATTTTTACGAAAGTTATTGATATTTGTGTAGTATGGCTTGTTTTTTACTACATACTTAAAAATATTAAAAATAATATTAAAATGGTTTTAATCTTTAAAGGTGTTATTTTAATTCTTTTATTTAAACTATTAAGTAATATATTAAATCTTTATACTGTTGGAATTATTTTAGAGTATGTTGTTCAGTGGGGACCACTAGCAATAATAGTAATTTTCCAACCTGAAATTAGAAGTGTTCTTGAATCTATTGGTAGAACTCAACTTTTAGGTCGTCATAAAATACTAACTGTTGATGAAAGAGAAAGAGTTGTTTTCGAAATCATGAAAGCTGTAGAGTATCTAAAACGAAATCGTATAGGTGCTTTAATAGTAATTGAAAGAGAAGTATCTCTTCAAGAATATATTGACCCTGCTACAAAAGTTTATGCTGATTTAACAGGTGATTTATTAGAAACAATATTCTTCCCTAACGCACCACTTCATGATGGTGGAGTTATTATTCAGGGAGATCGTATAACATGTGCTGGTGTTGTATTTAAAACAAGTATGGATCCATCACTTAACAAGCGTCTTGGTACAAGACATAGAGCTGCTTTAGGTATTGCTGAAGAAAGCGATGCGCTTGCTTTAGTAGTATCAGAGGAAAATGGTAGACTTTCTATTGCTTGTGATGGCGCACTTAACTATAATCTAACACTAGATGAATTTCGTATGGTTTTAATAGAAGAATTAAGTCCAAAAGCTGAAATCTTCTATGAAGCAGATGAAAAAGAAAGTGGTGATGATAAAGATGAGTAAGGTACTAAATTTCTTTACTTCTATCGTTAAAGCGATATATCACTTTATCGATAAGTTATTTATTACACCAATAAGTCGTTTTATTTATAATATTACAGAAAAGATAAAAGGGAAAAGTTATCTTAATCGATTAATAAATAGACCTAAGTTTTTGGTATATGCATCTCTTGTTCTTGCTATAGTCATGTTCTTCTTAATTGATTCTAAAGTGATTAATTTAGTTGAAAACGATGCAGAAGTTATCACTAATATACCTGTTACAGTAAAATACAATGAACAAGCATATGTTGTTGAAGGTGTACCTAAAACAGTTGATATGGTTCTAACTGGTAGAAAAAGTGATATATACCTAGCAAAACAACTTGGTGAACATGAAGTAATTCTTGATTTAACTGATTATCAACCAAGCAGCATGTCTCACAAAGTTAAACTTACATATACAAAATCTGTTTCATCACTTTCATATAAGTTAAATCCAACTTACGTTAACGTAACTATTAAAGATAAAATAAGTGTTCTTTCAACTGTAACTTATGAACTACTAAATGTTAATAAACTTAACTCTAAGTTAAGTGTTGAAAGCGTTGAACTAGCCAAATCAGAAGTTGTTATTAAGGGAAGCAAAGAAAGACTTGATGAGGTTGCATCTGTCAAAGCTTTAATTGATTTAAATAATTCTGATTTAAAAGAAGCTGGAACATTTGAACTTGAAAACATTCCTCTAGTTGCTTACGATTCTAAGGGCAAAATACTAAGTGATGTTGAAATTGTTCCAGGTACTTTAAATGCTACTATAAAACTTGATACTTACAGCATGACAGTTCCAATTAGTGTTCATACAACAGGTAAACTTATAACTGGTAAAGCTATTTCTAAAATATTAATAAATAATAGTGAATCATACTCTATTGAAATATATGGAGATAAAGAAAGTATAGGTAATATAAAAAGTGTTCCTGTAACTGTTAATGTTGCTGGTCAAGGAAATAATGATTCTAAGTCATATACAGTATCTTTAAGTAAACCTCAAGGTGTTAAATATATGAGCGCTGATATGGCAACTATTAATTTATCATTTGCTGATGAAAAACAAAAAACAATCGAAATTAAACCTGAAACTGTTACACCAAGAAATTTAAGCGGAGATTTAATAGCAAATTCAACTTCGAATAATGATATTATTGTTCAAGTTAAAGGTGTTGAGTCAGTAATTGATAATATTAAACCTGAAGATATAAATGCTTACATTGATTTAAGTAAATATGGCGTTGGAACATATGATGTAGAAGTTAAAATAGATAATCAAGATCCAAGACTATCATTTGTCGTAACAAACAATATTGGAATAAAGATTACTAATGGATAATAAAAAAGAGCAATTCTTATCGAGTTGCTCTTTTTCTATCTATATGCTCATCTTCATGCTCTAAATTAGTTATTAATAGACCTATGTTAATTAAACCACAAATTCCAACAAGCGAATAGATAACATTTGTTATAGCTCCGTTTTCAGAAAATATTGTAGATACAAAGTTAAAATCAAGAAATCCGATTGCTCCCCAGTTTAGGGCACCTACAATAGTAAAAAATAGCGCTATTTTTTGTACTGTAATCATATTTTTTCCTTTCTATATATATTAATTAACGAAAATATTTTAAATATACATTCATATTTTCAACTAGATATAACTATTATTTAAATAGAAAAGGAAGGAATTTAAATTGAAGAAACTATTTATATTTGCTATATCAATATTGATGCTTACTGGTTGCAAAAAAAATGATATTAGTACTGTTATAAAAAAGTTTAGTGATGATGTTACTTCATCAAATAGTTATTTAATAAATGGATCTATGGCTATAATTACTGACGAAGAGGAATTTAATTATACATTTAGCGCAAAGTATTTAGCTAATGATTATTATAAAGTAATTTTAAATAATGAAAATAATAATCATGAACAGATAATACTTAAAAATAATGATGGTGTATATGTTATAACACCTGCAATAAATAAAAGTTTTAAATTTCAAAGTTCATGGCCAGATAATAGTTCACAAAGTTATCTCCTTAGATCGCTATTAAAAGATATAAATAATGATAATAATGCAAAACTTGAAAAGTCCAAAGATGGATATGTTATTACAACTATTGTAAACTATCCAAATAATAGTGAGCTATCTCATCAAAAATTATACTTTGATAAGAGTATTAATTTAAAGAAAGTTATTGTGTATGGAAAAGACAATAATGAAAAAATAATTACTAAGTTTAGTAAAATTGATTTAAAAGCTAGTAGTGATAAAGACGAATTTAAAATAGATGAATATATTAAAAATAGTGATGATGTTGAAAATAAAAATTGTGAAAAAGAAAATTGTGATAAAGAAGCATCCAGTATTTTAGATGATATAATCTATCCACTTTACTTACCAAGTAACACATATTTAACAAGTAGTGAGAAGATAAGTTCCGGTAGTAATAGAGTAATATTAACATTTAGTGGAGATAAACAGTTTACAATTATTGAAGAAGCGTTAAGTATACCTAATGAGTTTGAGATAAATCCAGTATATGGTGATCCAGTATTTTTAAATGATGCTATAGGAGTTATGGGTGATGGTTCAATAAAGTGGAACCGTGGAAATATAAGTTATTATATTGCTGGTAATAATTTATCTAATGAAGAAATTGTTACTATAGCAACTTCTATGAATCATGCTATGAGTGTTTTGGGGAGCAAGTAGTTGCTTTCCTTTTTTCTTTTGTGTATAATAACAATTAGGTGGTTAAAATGGTAAAAAAAGAGAAATATTATTCTGAAGAGCAACAAGAAATAAGAAGTTTTGTTAAAATTTTATCTATTCTTGTTATTATATTTTTAGGGCTATACTTACTTACTTCTAAAGTGTTTGATAAGAAGGAACCATATAAAAGAACAAACAATGAAGGCCAAGTTCAATATAATGAAATAGCAATAGGAACTTTACTAAATAGAGCTGATGATGAGTATTATGTCTTGGTTTATGATAGTAATAAATCAGAACAAATATATTTATTAAATAAAGCATCATCGTATAAATCTAATGAAAACTCTTTACCATTATACATGGCTGATTTATCACTTGAGTTTAATAAACAATTTATGGGTGATGTAAGTAATTATAAAGAAGATTCTATAGAAGATATTAAATTTAAGGATGTAACTTTAGTTAAAATCAAAAAGGGTAAAATAATTAAATTTATTGAAGATAAAGATCTTATAGAGCAAGCGTTAAGTTAAAAGGAAGATAAGTAAATAATCTTCCTTTTTTGATGTTTTTATGTTATATTTTTAAATAGTAGAAATGTGGGATAAACAATGGAAAGCAATAAATACCGTACATCTATAAAATTATCTACAATTATATTCCTTGTAATTGTAACAGCTATTATATCTGGTTTAACTGCTGGGGTTATTGTTTATACATCATATAGTAAAAATACTGGTATAAATTATAATAATGTTAATAATGATTCTGCTTTAAAGCAATTTTTGGAAGTATATTCAAGTGTAACTAATGATTATTATGAAGATGTTAACCGAACAGAAATGATTGAAGCTGCAATAGATGCCATGCTTGATTACCTGGATGATAAATATACAATATATATGAACTCAACTCAAACGAGTATGTTAAATAATTCTCTTCGTGGAGAATATAAAGGTATAGGTGTTGTTATGAGTGATCACACTGTAACAGAGGTTCTTTTAGATTCACCGGCGCAAGAAGCTGGATTACTTGTTGGAGATGTTATTGTAAAATTTAACGGAGATGATGTAACTAATACATCTATAGATGATATTATCGAAAAAATTAAGGGTACTGATAAGGAAATAAGTCTTACAGTAATGCGCGGTGATGAAGAATTAACTTTTAAATTGTTTTCTAAAAATTTAATGGTTCCAGCTATTACTTATCGTATGATTGACGATACAAATATTGGTTATATAAGAATTGCAACATTTTCAGCATCTGTTGATAAACAAGTTGAAAATGCTTTAAATGTTTTTAAAAACGATAATGTAACATCTTTGATAATAGATTTAAGATCTAATTCAGGTGGATATTTAAAAGCTGCTGAAAATGTTGCTAATCTATTTATAGAAAAAGGTAAAGTAATATATTCACTTAAAACAAAGAACGATAACAATATAGTTAAAGATACCACAAGTAGAAAAACAGATATTCCAATTATTGTTCTTGTAAATTCTGATACTGCTTCTGCTTCCGAAATATTAGCAGCAGCTTTAAAAGAAAGTTATGGTGCTACACTTGTTGGGACGAAGACATTTGGAAAAGGAAAAGTGCAGCAGGTTATTTCTTTAGTTGATGGTTCTATGGCTAAATATACTACGGGAAAATGGTATACACCTAATAATGAAAATATTGATAAAAAAGGAATTATTCCTGATGAGACTGTAGAATTATTAATTGAAAAAGATAGTGATGGTAAAATTACTAATATTATAGATACACAGCTTAATAGAGCTATTGAATTGCTAACAAAATAATTGTTAGCTTTTTTCTTTATTTGTTCTTTTCTATTTTAGTGTTATAATATTATTAGGAAGCAGGATCGATATGGAAAATATAAAAGTCGGCGATAGACTTGCGATCCATTGTTATAAACATAATGGTAAAATAGACCGTATAAGTGATGAGGCTGTTGTTCTTGATGTTACAGATGAAATTCTTGTTTGTGCTAATGATAGAACTAAGCTTACTGAAAGTGATGGCAGAAGCCACAGAACTAAAGAAACGGCAATCTTATTTTTCTATCGCCATAGTTGGTTTAATATTATAGGTCAGTTAAAGAAACAAGGATTATTTTTTTACTGTAATATAGCATCTCCATTTATAATTGAAGATAATGCTATAAAATATATTGATTATGATTTGGATCTAAGAGTATTTCCAGATGGAGGTTTTAGAGTACTTGATCGAAATGAATATAATTATCACAAAAAGATTATGAACTATTCTGATGAACTTGATTCTATAATTAAAAATGAGTTGTCTAGACTTATTGAAATAAAAAAAAGGAATGACTTTCCATTTGGTAAAGATGTGATTGTTAAGTACTATAATATGTATTTAGATATGCAATCTCATAAAAACTAAAAATGCTAGTCATTTTTTTTTAGTTAATAACATAATATAATATTGGAAGGAAAACCATGAAAAAACCTATATAAAAACCCAAAAAAACTGGTAATTTACATAAAATGTCGAAAAAACAAAAAAAAGTTAAAAAAAAGTGTTGACTTTAATATTCTGATTTGATATATTACTAGTGCGTACCGAAAAATGGTACGAAATGATCTTTGAAAACTAAGTAAAAAAAGTCAATTTTGAGTAGCTTAGATTAAACTTAAATATTAGATTTTAATTTTTAAAATCTTTTTTATTGAGAGTTTGATCCTGGCTCAGGATGAACGCTGGCGG
>JAFZWF010000014.1 GCA_017617435.1 Bacilli bacterium | reverse complement strand
GCACTTGCCTTACAAGCAAGGGGTCATAGGTTCGAGTCCTATAACGCCCACCATTTTTTTGCCGACTTAGCGTAATTGGTAGCGCAACTGACTTGTAATCAGTAGGTTGGGGGTTCGATTCCCTCAGTCGGCACCACTTTTGGAGGGTTAGCGAAGTGGTCAAACGCGGCAGACTGTAAATCTGTTCCTTCGGGTTCCATGGTTCAAATCCATGACCCTCCACCACTTTTTAATGCCTCGTAGCCAAGTGGTAAGGCATCAGACTTTGACTCTGACATTCCGCAGGTTCGAATCCTGCCGAGGCAACCACTTATAATTGTCCCGTTAGCTCAGCTGGTAGAGCATTTGACTTTTAATCAAAGGGTCCCGAGTTCGAATCTCGGGCGGGACACCATTTTATAAATAAAGCTTCTAAAAGCTTTTTTTATTTTTATTAAACTTGCATTTTGAAATATAATATAATATAATAATATTGCGTGAAAAAAGTGTATTGCGCTCTTAGCTCAATTGGATAGAGCGTTAGACTACGGATCTAAAGGTTAGGGGTTCGACTCCCTTAGGGCGCACCATTTTTAATCGAGAAGTAGCACAGCTTGGTAGTGCACTTGGTTTGGGACCAAGGGGTCGCAGGTTCGAATCCTGTCTTCTCGACCAATATGTTTAATTAAGAACAAATTGTTCTTTTTTTTTGTCCCAAACCATTCGAACAACATCGAAAAGATAACATAAATTATTTTTAGATATTCTGAACGAAGTTCCATGATCCGTAAATTTACCTCTATATTTACCATTCTTATGAACTCCAGTTTTGAATTCGACATTAATTTTTCCTTTTTTAATATTTTCGATGAACTTATCAAAACTTTTTAATTTGTATAACTTTAAAGAATTGTAATGAACATGCAAATTATCATTTATGTACTTTTTTTCAAATCCAAAGATTGCTAATTTGGATACTTTTCTTTCTAATTTATCCTTTAAAGAATCAAAATCCCAATAAATATCTTTACTAATTAAACTGTTATTTTTATCATAAACATTAAGGAAAATTTTTTTTAATGTGTCATCAACTTCTAATTTAAATGAATAATTAAGACCAATCTTGTTAGAGTATTTTGCATTAATTTTTCCTTTAAAAACCCTTATGTTTCTAAAACCTCTATCTGGATATCCGTATTTATCGGATAACCACTGTGAAGCACATATATATTTTCCATCAGGTGCTGAATTGAATAAATCAAATTCTGCTTTATAGTAATCTCTCAATGCTTTTATTTCAATATCGTAAAAATCAGGTATATTAAAATCACCACCGGTTGATCCTAATAATTTTTCGATTGTTATTCCAACAGAGTTTTTGTTATTATTAATGGATTTAACAAAACCCATTTTATATATTTCATTAAATTGATTTACTAATTTTTCAAAAGAATTCATAAACACCTCCTTTCACTAATATATATATCCGAAAAATTCCTAATTTCCTTTTTTTTTAATGTATGTTATGCTTTTTTTAGGTGATATAATGAATAACTTAGTAAAAAGAATATTGAATACTATCGAAAATAGTGGCTATATGTCGTATGTTGTCGGTGGATATGTTAGGGACTATATAATGCAAAAAGGTAACAATTATGATGTTGATATTGTCACAAAAGCTCCAGTTGAATTATTATTAGACATGTTCCAAGAATATAATCCTAAAAGATTTAAATATGGAACAGTTAAATTTAAAATTGGCAAATATAGTTTCGATATTGCTCAGTTTAGGAAAGAAGAATATATTGATAACAAATTGGTTGTGACTATTTCAGATAATATAAATGATGATGTTAATAGAAGAGATTTTACAATTAATTCTATATATATAGACAAAAATGATAATTATGTTGATTACTTCGACGGTGTTAATGATTGTAAGAGAAAAGTAATAAAATTTATAGGGGACCCTGTCATTCGAATGAAAGAAGATCCATCAAGAATTTATAGACTTATTTACTTTAAATTAAAATATAATTTAGAATGTGATGAAGGTCAATTCCAACTTGTTAAAGATAACGCTAAGGAGTTAATAGATTTATGCTCAAGCGATGAAAAAAGAAAATATATAAATAAAATATTGGATTTAAATATGTATTCAAATTTAAGTAATGTGCTAGAATTATTGGATTTATACGACTATTTTTTTGATAATAATAAATCAGTAGATTTTAGTAATAAAATAGCCTTCATAACAACATCAAAATTTAAGTACGTAAATTACTTAAGAAAATCCGATCAAAAAAAATTAAATTATGTCTAAATATTGATTGACGAACAAATACATAATATATAAAATATAAATGAACGTAATTAAATATATAAAAGGTGATGAATATGCTAAACAAAGAATTTCTTAGTTCAAAAAAATTTGTATTTAATTCTTTTATTTTAGAAAAATTAGACAAGTTTAAATTAACAAAAGAAGAATTACTGCTAATGATATATTTTCTAAATAGTGAAAATATTTCATTTGATATTGATGAAATAACAAAAAGTCTAAAAATTAGTAAAGCAAACGTATTATCATCATTAAATATGTTGATTGAAAAGAACTTAATAGAATTAAAAACAGATAATTCAAAAAAAGGAAATATTCGTGAATATGTGTCGTTAAATAAGTTTTATGAATATTTAGATGAATCAAAAGAAACAAATAACGAAGAAAGAAATGTAATAATTAAATACATGAAAGATAAAATAGCTTTGGAACCTAAAGATATCGAAGTAGAATTTATTAGTGTATGGCTTGATAGAGGTTTTTCGCAAGATTACATAAAAAGTGTAATTGATAGAGCTGTGCTTGATAATAAAAGAGATATCAGATACATTGATAAACTACTTTATGAATCAACTCAAAATAGTAATAATGAGCCCAAAAGTGAACTTTTTGATTATAATTGGTTAGATGAAAAAAAATAGAACTATCAACTTGATAGTTCTATTTTTTTAATTTGTTTGTTGTTGTTGTTGAGTCTGTTGTTGAGTTTGTTGTTGAGTTTGTTGTTGAGTTTGTGGTTCAACAGAAGGCTCAACTTTAGGAAGAGTAACTTTAGCGGTAACACTTTGACCAGAACTCATATTACATTTAAATATGCTGTATGCACTTCTTACTATGAATGTGTAGTCAGTTTTTTCTCCTTGTGCAACATAAGTATAAGAAGTATCACCGGTAAATCCAAGAACTGTTTCACTTCCATCATCGTTTCTAACTGATACTTGATATCCAAGTGTACCTATATTGGCATTGTTATAATTTACACGTTTCTCAAGATATCTAGTTGCATGATTATCATAATATTTATTAAAGTGTTCAGTTAAATAATTAATGTCTATTGCAGATGGAGTAGTTATTGCATTCCATTTAATTGTAATAGTCATACCGTTAACTGTTGTTACAACATTTGTTGGATTATTTAAAGGACTATATCTTTGTGATGTCTCTGAAGGCTCTGTTCCTTTCTTGAAGTATTCAGTAACCACCATATCTCCAGGAGTACATGCACTAGGAGATTGAGCAGGGAATGTTTCAAGTTCTACTTTTGCACTAACAACGCTAGATGGCTTTTTAAATTTTTCATTTTTAGGATAAACTTTTTTACCAACGGCTGCCATAATAGCACGTCTAACTTTACCACCTGTTGTACTTGTTAAATATCCTTCTTTTAAATTATCATATCCATACCATAGCGCAATTGCGTATGATGGAGAATAAGTGATATTCCAGTGGTCAGGTGTAGTACCTGATGGCAAGTTAAGTTCTTTTAATTTTGATTGCTCAGCACTTGTTGTACCACCTTTAGCAGCAATGTCAGTACCACTAATTGAGAAGTTACCACCGACACCTTCCTTACCAGCAGTAACAAGCATATTTGTAATCATGTATGCTGTTGCATCACTCATAACTTTTTCTTTAGTATATTTATATTCATAAACTTTTTCTGTTTCATCATCAACTACTTTTGTAAACGAATAAGGTTCAATGTAATAACCACCTCGTCCATAAGCAGCGTAAGCAGCAGACATTTGTAGTGGATTAACACCATCAAATGATCCAATAGAAGCAGATTCATAAGGACCCTCAGAACCATAGTCAATTCCAAGACCATGTACGAATGTTCTTATATTTTCGATATTATCATCAGCTACTGCTTGGAAAGCTTTAAGTGCTGGAATATTTCTTGAACCAACTAAAGCTCTACGCATTGTCATAAGACCCTTATATCCACGGTCGAAGTTATTAATCTTTTTACCACTTTTATATGTATATGATTCATCTAAGAACATCGAATATGTAGATCCATTTAGGTATTCTATATAAGGCCCGTAATCAAATAATATTTTTGCAGTAGATCCAGGTTGCCTTTTTATATCTGTAGCTCTATTTAAACCTTTTGCAGTATAGTTTCTACCACCAGATATAGCAACTATTGATCCGTCTTTAACACTTGTAATTGCCATACCAAATTGAACTTTATCATCAGGGAAGTTATATAGTTCACCTTTTTCTAAAGAAGTTAGTGTAGTTTGAACACTTCTATCTAGTGTTGTATATATTTTTACTGGTTTAGTAAAAGGATTTATTCCGGTTTTTTCTTGAACATCTTTTAATACATAATCTATAAATGCTTGATAATCATTTGTTGTTGCTGATGTGTCACGCATAGCTAACATTGATTTAACAGATATTCTTTCTGCTTCTTCTTTTTCTTCTTTAGTAATATATCCATGTTTAACCATTAAGTTAAGTACGGTAGTTCTTCTTTTTTGCGCTCTTTCAGGATATTTAAATGGGTCATAGTATGTTGGATTTTGGAACATACCAGCAATCATTGATGCTTCAGCTAAGTTTAAATCAGATACTGATTTTCCAAAGAAATACTGACTTGCTTGCTCAACACCATAAATACCACCATAGTTAACACTTTTGTCGTTACCTAGCCACTGTGAATTAACATAAAATTCAATAATTTCTTCTTTAGTATAGCTTCCTTCAAGTTTAAAGACTGCCATATATATATCTGTGAATTTTCTAACTAGACCTTTAATACCACTAGCATTTGTACTTGTATATGTATTTTTTATAACTTGCATGGTTAAGGTAGATGCACCACCTGCATTTGAGTTACCAAGTACTTGACCAATTGAAGCTTTTACAAATCTTGCAGCATCGAATCCATTATGTTGGAAAAATCTTGAATCCTCAGTTGCTATTAATGCATCAATTAGAACTTGTGGAAGTTGTTCATACGTAACTAAAACACGGTTTTCTTCACCAACTCTCGCAAATTCGTTACCGTCTTTATCATATAAAACAGTTGCTTCTTTTTTATATAATTTATTTTTATCAAAGTTTGGAGATGAAATAATTATATATAGTGAGAAAGCTAGAATCATCGTAAGAAAAATTATTCCGAGAAAAGCTATTATTGTAAGGATTATACCTTTTTTAAATTTTCTTTTTTTCTTTTTCTTTTTTGTACTTGTTGCACCTATAGTATTATCATCATTATTAAGTGAATTTGTCAGTTTTTTTAGTTTCTTTTTCTTAACTGAATTTTCATCATTAGATTTATCCTTTTTTGTAAATTTTTCAATAAACTTCATTTTTTATACCTCCAATAATTTTGTCAATTATTTTTATATAATCAATTTGTACTAGGTTTCTGCGATCTATCTTGTATCCATATTCTTCAATATTTGAAAAGGGGATACTTTTTCTTTTTTTACTTTCTATAAAATTAATGATATAACTTCCGTCAACAAAATAAAAGCCATCATTAATTTTTATAATTAAAAAAGAAATACCACCATGATTAATTACGTTTTTCATATGATTAATCTGATTTTTTGATATATTTGCAAGAGGAAAAGAAGTTTTACATTTTGTTTCCTTTGCATCAAATTCAATATATTTTCCTCGATATATTCCACTGTAATCGAGAGTTGAAGGTTCTTTAAAAAATGCTTTTGTAATTATCTTTCTTTTATCATTGCTTTTTACTTCAACTATTCCAATTGGAGTAGGTTTTTTGTAAATTACCGCAATGTTATTTTCTAGATAAAAACGGTTAGCTTCATTAATTAGTTCTTCAAGAACCATTCCACGGTTAGCATGAGAAATTTTTTTGTGAAAGGTCTTGTTGCTATTTGGATATCTCATTTTGTTCACCTTAAACCATTATAACAAAGTTAGAGCAAAAATACTAGTTGTCTTTTCCTTATATTATGAGATTTATTAAAAAGAATATCTTTTTTTGTCGAAATGGTTTCATTTTATTTTTTTTAAGTTAAAATATACTTTAAAGAAAGGAATATAATGAAAACTGAATATATAATTAATAAGATGTTAAAAGATTTAACTTTAGCTGCAATTACAATGGATTCAATAAGAATTAGTGATCAAAAAAAATTATAATTTAATACCTTAAATATTTGCCCCAAATATTGACAATTTATGACAAAAAAAGTATAATTTTTTGTATCAGTATAGTTAGAGGTGAATATTATGTATAATGATAAAATATTTTTAACACCAAAGGAAATACTAGATAAGGAATTTAAGATTGATGCAAGGGGATATCGTCCTCAAGAAGTTGATAAATTTCTAGACATGGTTATTCGTGACTATTCTGAATTTTTAAACACAATTAAACGTCAAGAAAGAGAAATTAAAGATTTAAATGAAGATAATCTTAAACTTAAGCAAGAAATTAGACGTTTAAAGATGACTATTGAAGCTGCAGAAACTGACGGAGAAGGTAATCCTAAAAGTGTTAGTAACGTTGATATGCTTCGTCGTATTAGTCAACTTGAAAAAATTGTCTTTGGAAAAGAAGATTAATAATCATATTGCAAATGCTGCATATAAAGTTATGTAGAGGAAAGTCCATGCTCGCACATTCCTGAAATGGATGTAGTGTTCGTGCTTAGGGAATAAATAACCTAAGGTAACCTTTTGGTTAACGGCCCTGAAATAACCTTAAATGGTTAAAGTAAGTATAAAAGTGCCATAGAGACGATGCTCCTTGGAAACATGGAGAGTGGAACGAGGTAAACCCCGCGAGCGAGAAACCCAAATTTTGGTAGGGGAGTTTCTACTAGGAAATTTTTAACTGATGTAGAAGACCACTTTGTGGTAGATAAATATTTGCAACTTTCTTTATTGAAAGTACAGAACATGGCTTATATATGATTTTTAATTTAATTTATAAAAGGAGTGAATAATCTTGAATGAGATAGGTAACATGCTTCGTGTTACAAGAGAATCATCTGGGGTTAGTATTGAAGAAGCAAGTCGTGATTTAAACATCAAAGATGTTATTCTTGAAAACATTGAAGATGGAAAAATTGGTTCTTTTCAAGATGTTTTTCAACTTAAAAGTTATATTAGTGAATATGCTCATTACTTAGGACTTGATAGTGAAAAATTAATTGATTCATTTAATGAGTACTTATTTACATATACTTCAAAAATTCCTGTAAAGGAAATTGAAAAGAAAGTACAACAACAAGCAAAAGAAGAAAAAGATGTTGAAAAAGTTGTATCTCCATATACAAAAGTAAATAAGAGTCATTCATTAATGTTTTACCGCATCATATATATTACACTTGCTGTAATAGCAGTAATTTTACTTGTATGGTCACTAAAACAAATAACAATTAATAAAAGGGTAACTGATGAAATCAGTTATGTAGAGTAGAAGGTGTTTTATGAATTTACCTAATAAGATAACTGTAACTAGAATTTTTATATCTTTATTTGTTTTAATACTTTTACTTCTTCCATGGGAAGAAATGGGTATAAATTTTCCAATGTATACTATTGATGGGCATATAATTGTTAGTTTAAAAATGATTATTGCAGGTGTTTTATTCATGATAGGATCATTTTCAGATTTCCTTGATGGACATATTGCAAGAAGTCGTAATTTAGTTACTGATTTTGGAAAAGTAATGGATGCTATTGCTGATAAAATATTAGTTAATGGTGTTTTAATTATTCTTGCTTATGAAGGAATGATTTCAATAATTATTCCTGTTGTAATTATTACAAGAGATACAATTGTTGATTCATGCAAAATGATAAGTGGAAATAAAGGAAAAGTTGTTGCAGCAAGCATTTTAGGAAAACTAAAAACAATATGTATGATGGTAGGTTTAAGTTTAACAATGTTATATAATTTACCATTCGAACTTTTTGGAATTCCTGTTGCTAGCGTACTACTTATTATAGCAACAATATTATCAGTTATTTCTGGTATTCAATATTTTAATAATAGTAAAGAATTATTTTTATATGATAGATAATCACAAAAAACCATTTTTGATATATAAAAAATGGTTTTTTTGTGTCATAATAATGATATATAAATAAGTTTTTTATATTTGTTAAATGTTATTAATTTTTGTAATATAAAGATGTCGGATTATTAAGGAGAATTTTTATGAAAGATAAAAATAAACTTTTAGATCAAGTAATGAAAGATATAGAAAAACAATTTGGAGCCGGTTCAATTATGAAATTGGGAGAAGAAGAGCATGTAAAAACAGAAGTAGAATCAACTGGCTCACTTTCTCTTGATATAGCAATAGGTGTTGGTGGTTTTCCAAAAGGAAGAATAATTGAAATTTTTGGTCCTGAATCATCAGGGAAAACAACTCTTGCGCTTCACGCTATTGCTGAAGTACAAAAAAATGGTGGTACAGCAGCATTTATTGATGCTGAGCATGCACTTGATCCGATATATGCAAAAAATCTAGGTGTAAATATTAACGATTTATTATTGTCACAACCAGATACTGGCGAGCAAGCACTTGAAATTTGCAAAGCTTTAGTTCAAAGTGAAGCTGTCAACATTATAGTTGTAGATTCGGTCGCTGCTCTTGTACCTCAAGCAGAACTTGAAGGAGATATTGGTGATTCTCATGTTGGTCTTCAAGCTAGAATGATGTCACAAGCACTAAGAACACTATCAGGAGCAATAAGTAAAACAAATACAATATGTATTTTTATAAATCAATTAAGGGAAAAAGTTGGAGTTCTATTTGGAAACCCCGAAACAACACCAGGTGGAAGAGCTTTAAAATTTTACTCAAGTATCAGACTTGACATTAGAAAAGCAGAATCTATTAAAAATGGCGATAAAATTATAGGAAATCGCGTAACTATAAAAGTAGTAAAAAACAAGGTTGCTCCTCCATTTAAAGCAGCTGTTGTCGACTTAATGTATGGAGAGGGAATTTCCAAAGAAGGAGAGATAATTGATATTGCATCTGACATTGGAATAATCGATAAAAGTGGTGCGTGGTATTCTTATGAAGGAAACAAAATTGGACAAGGAAAAGAAAATACAAAACTATACTTAAAAAATAATCCTGAAATAAAAGAAACTATTTTAAAAAAGATTCGAGATCACTATAATTTTGATAATTAGGAAAGTAAATTTTACTTTTCTTTTTTCTTGATATAATTTTAAAATATCATTATAATAAACTTGTAGGTATGAAAGACCTATTAGATATATTGGAGGATAAAATGGCTGATTTAAATCCCATTTTAGCTCTTGTTATTGGACTTTTTGTTGGTGGAATTGCAATTTTTGTTGTCAATTTATTAAAAAATAAAAATGTAAATAGAAATGCAAATAAAATTATTGAAGAAGCAAAGAAAGAAGCAGATAAGCATCGAAGAGATGCTCTTTTGGAATTAAAAGAAGAATCTTATAAATTAAAACAAGAACTTGATGCCGAAATTAAAGAAAAAAAGGCTGAAAGTAAAGAAGCTGAATCACGTCTTTTAGCACGTGAGGGTAGTTTAGACAAGCGTGAAGAATCACTACAAAAACGTGACCAAATGCTTGATGAAAAAGAAAATAATTTAATGAAAAAACAAAAAGAAGTTCAAGAAAAAGAAGTTAAAATGGATGAACTTATTAAACAAGAACTTGTTGAACTTGAAAAAATTTCTGGCATGAGCAAAGAAAAAGCTAAAGATATGATTATGAAAAAACTTGAGTCAACTATGGAAAGAGAAATGACTGAGTTTATTAAAGAAAAAGAAGCTGAAGCAAAGCTTGTAGCTCATGACAAAGCAAAAGACTTAATTGTTTCATCTATGCAAAGATACGCTGAAGACGTTGTAGGTGAACAAACAGTCTCAACAATTATTTTACCTAATGATGAAATGAAAGGCAGATTAATTGGTCGTGAAGGAAGAAATATTAGAACAATTGAATCTGTTACAGGAGTAGATTTAATTATTGATGATACACCTGAAGCAATTGTTATTTCTTCATTTGATCCATACAGAAGAGAAATTGCAAAAATAACTATTGAAACTTTAATTAAAGATGGTCGTATTCATCCAGGAAGAATTGAAGAAGTATACGATAAAGTATGTAAAGACATGAATACTAAAGTAACTGAACTTGGTAACGAAGCAATTTATGATTTAGGACTTACTAAGGTAGATCCAGAGTTAGTTGCATTAATTGGTAGACTAAACTTTAGAACCAGTTATGGTCAAAATGTTTTACAACATTCTAAGGAAGTTGCAAGATTATGTGGTCTTATGGCATCTGAGTTAGGTGAAAATATTAACCTAGCTAAACGAGCTGGACTTTTACATGATATTGGTAAAGCAATTGATTCAGAAGTTGAAGGAAGTCACGTTGATATTGGTGTTGATATCGCCAAAAAATATCATGAAGATGAAATTGTAATTAATTCAATCGCATCACACCATGGAGATGCAAAACAAGATTCAACTATTTCTGTATTAGTTCAAGTTGCCGATACTTTATCTGCTGCTAGACCTGGAGCAAGAAATGATAGTTTAGAAAATTATATTAAAAGACTTGAACAACTTGAAGAAATTGGAAACTCTTATGATGGTGTTGAAAAAACGTATGCAATGCAAGCAGGTAGAGAAGTTAGAGTTATTGTTAAACCAGAGGAAGTTGATGATTTAACTTCACATAAAATTGCAAGAATGATGAAAGAAAAAATCGAGGCAGAAATGCAATATCCTGGAACAATAAAAATAACTGTTGTTCGTGAGACAAGAGCTCAAGAAGAAGCAAAATAATTTTAAAAAACAAACCTATTTATGGTTTGTTTTTTTATAATTTCTTTGATATAATTAACCATAGAATAGAAGGTTGATTAGATGTTTGGTGAACTTATTAAAATCGACGAAAATACTGTAATAATTAAAAACCTTACAAATAAGGTTAGTTTGCAGTGCTTAAATTATCATGTAATTATACCTGAGGAAGATCGAAATATAGTTGGTGAAATAGTTGATATAACTAACGAAACCATAACAATCAATCTTGTAGGAGAAATAACTAATAATATTTTTACTCAAGGTTTAACAAAAAAGCCATCAGTTTGTGAAAATATAAGATTTTTATATAAAAGTGAACTTGAACTTTTAATTGGACATCAAAATGATTTTGCAGGTGAATTTGAAATAGGTGAGTCACCTATTTATAAAGGCTATAAAGTAAATGCAAGTATGAAAACATTTTTTGCAAATCACTTTGCTATACTAGGTAACTCTGGATATGGTAAATCTTGTGGTGTTGCAAGAATATTCCAAAATGTTTTTAAAGAAAAAAATAATCAAGTTCCCGAAAAGGCACACATACTATTATTTGATGCTTATGGCGAATATAATCAAGCATTTGATTCACTTAATTTAACGCCGACATTAAATTTTAAAAAATATACTACTGAATTTAGAGAAGTAAATGATGATGAAGTCTTAAAAATACCTCTATTCTTATTAGATGAAGATGACTACACACTTTTACTTAATGCTGATTCAACTAGTCAAATGCATGTTATTAAAAAGACTTTAAAACTTCTTTATATTTTTAATTCAGGACATAGTGATTTAACAAAATATAAAAATGAAATCATAGCTAAGTGTATAATGGATATTTTATCTAGTGGTCGTAACTCATCACAGATAAGAGACCAAATTGTTGCCGTTTTAACATCATATAACACTGATGAATTAAGTTTGAATACAACTATAAGCCAGCCTGGATATAATCGTACATTAAGACAGTGCTTAAATATAGATGATCAAGGTAAAATAGCTGCCATTAATTTAGTTATTGATGAACTTCAAAAATATACTAAAGTAAATTCTGAAGAACTTGTCCCTATATTTGATTTCAATTATTCACTAGAAGACTTTTATTACGCTCTTGAATTTGCCCTAGTAAGTGAAGGAACAATTAATAGTCAATCTTCATATGAAAGTAACAATTTACTTAAAAATAGAGTTTTAAATATTATTAATAGTGAATATAAAAAATATTTCACAATGGATAGATATATATCTAGAGAAGACTTTATTAAAGATTTATTTACTGCAAGTAATGGTGATAATGCTCAGCTCGTAAATATTAATTTAAATAATGTTGATGATCGTTTTGCAAAAAATATTGTAAAAATTTATTCAAGAATGTTCTTTGAATATTCATCAAAATTAGAAGATCGCGGAAGCTTCCCAGTTCACATTGTTTTAGAAGAAGCCCATAGATATATTCAAGAGGATTTAGATGTTAAACTTTTAGGATATAATATATTTGGTCGTATATGTAAAGAAGGAAGAAAGTATGGTATTATTCTTGGAATGATAACTCAAAGACCTTCTGAACTAACTACAACCGTTTTATCACAGTGCTCTAACTATATTGTATTTAGAATTTTCCATCCAGAAGATTTAAAATTAATTGAAAGTATTTCAATTAATGTAAATCACGAATCATTAAGACGCATTAAATCTCTATCACCAGGTAATGCTTTAGTATTTGGTAGCGCATTTCAGTTACCAACATTTGTTAAACTAAGAATGCCTGACCCATCTCCAAAAAGTGAAAGTGTTGATGTTAATAAATTATGGTATTAAAAAAATTGCATTGTTTAAATGCAATTTTTTTTATGATTGTTTTACTTCCATGATAACTGGGAGAATTATAGGCCTTCTACCAGTAAGTTCATTTATAAATGGATGAAGTTCTAAAATTATTTGATTTTTAATATCAAGATAGCTATATGGATTATTAGCTAAGAATTCTTTAACAATTTCAGAAATCTTGTTTTCTATTTGATTTACTAGAGCTTGGTTTTCATTTACCATAATAAATCCTCTTGTTGTTACATTAGGTTTAATTAAAAGTGTTCTTGTTAGAGGATTTATATTTAAAATAGTAACTAAAATACCATCGTGACTCATAAGTTTTCTATCTTTTATAACAACTGAACCAATATCACCAATTCTTGATCCATCAACATATACATCACCAGCTTGAACACGTCCATTTTTCTTTGCACCACTATTTGATAGTTCAACAACATCACCATTTTGACAAATTAAAATATTATCTTTTTCCATACCACATGTTTGAGCAATATTACCATGTTCTGTAAGCATTCTGTACTCACCATGAATTGGCATAAAATATTCAGGTTTAATTAATCTAAGCATCCATCTAAGTTCATCTGCTTTTGCATGTCCTGATGTATGAATGTTTGTAAATTCAGTATTAGTATAAACTCTTACACCTTTTAAATATAGTTTATTAATAACTCTATTTATTCCAGCTGCATTTCCTGGAATAGGTGATGATGAAAAGACTACTAAATCATCTGGCTGTAGTTGAATTTGCTTATGTATACCACTTGCAATTCTAGATAGGGCAGCTAGTGGTTCCCCTTGAGATCCGGTACATAAAACACAAATTTCGTTTTTCTTTAAGTTTTTTGCTTGATTATTATCAATAAACATTGATCTATCAGTTATAAGACCGTTATTAAGTGCAATTTCAATTGCATTTTCCATACTGCGACCAAATGTAATTATTTTACGATTATTCTTTTTACATGTTTCAACAATATGTTTAACGCGGTATATATTTGATGCAAAGGTTGCAATAATTATTCTTCCATAGTGTCTCGAAATAATATCATTTAAAGTATCGTCAACTTCACTTTCAGAAGGTGAAAAACCAGGAGAAAGGGCATTTGTTGAATCGCTTAATAAAAGTTTAACTCCTTCTTCACCAAGTTTAGCCATCTTATGAATGTTTGCCATAGGTCCAATTGGTGTTAAGTCGAATTTAAAGTCTCCTGTGTGGAACACTATACCATTTGGCGTATGAACAACAATAGCATAACTTTCTGGAATAGAGTGAGTAGTATTAACAAACTCTACTTCAAAATGTTTAAACTTTATATATGTATCTAAAGTTATAGTTTCAATATTTTCAAAGTGGATATCTCTATCTTCCAACTTTTTATTTATTAAGTCTTTAGCAATAGGTGATGCATATATAACAGGAATTTTTACACTTTGAAGTAAAAATGGTATACCACCAATATGATCTTCGTGACCATGAGTTATAATTAAAGCTTTAATTTTATTTTCATTTTGTTTTAAGTATGTAAAATCTTGAATAACGTAGTCAACTCCTAAAAGTTCATCTTCAGGAAACATAACTCCAGCATCAATGATAATGATTTCATCATCATGATTTATTACATACATATTTTTACCAACTTCGCCTAAACCACCTAAAGCAATTACAGACGTAGTTTGTCCGTCATTTTTCATTTTTATCTCTTCTTTCTTGTTAAATTAAAGTTAAATAACTATAAGAAAGTATACCATAAAACAGCCTTTTTGTCTAGTATATTAATAATTCCCATTAGTTTTAATATTATGTTATAATTATGTAAACACACAAAAGGGAGGCAGTTAAGATGGGATTTTTTAATAAAATTAAAAATATATTAAATAAAAATAAAGAAGTTGAAAATGCTTCAAAAGAGAAGCAAGAAGAAATAAAAAAATATGATGAAGGACTTGAAAAAACTAGAAAAGAATTTGTTTCAAAGCTATCTGTTTTAGGAATTAAATTTAATAAAGTATCTGAAGAATATTTTGAAGAACTTGAAGAAATATTAATTAATGCTGATTTAGGTGTTAATACCGTAATGAATTTTATGGATAGGCTTAGAAAAAGAGTTAAACAAGAAAATATTTCTGATACAAAATATTTAAATGAAGTTATTGTTGATGAATTATTTATTGTTTACGTTAATGGTGAATCACTATCAGATAAAATTAATATTCAAGAAAAAGGCCCTACAGTTATTTTAATGGTTGGTGTAAATGGTGTTGGAAAAACAACAACTATTGCTAAGCTTGCATATAAATATCAAAATGAAGGTAAAAAAGTAATGATGATTGGGGCAGACACTTTTAGAGCAGGAGCAGTAACACAACTAAATGAGTGGGCTGATAGATTAGGATGTTTATTTTTAGGAACCGATGAAAAAGATCCGGCATCTGTTGTTTATGACGGTCTTGTTAAAGCAAAAGAAGAAAATGTTGATATAGTATTTATTGATACAGCAGGAAGACTTCAAAATAAAGTTAATCTAATGAATGAACTCGAAAAAATAAATAAAGTAATCGGAATGCATGTAGATGGTGCTCCTCATGAAACTCTTTTAGTAATTGATGCATCAACAGGTCAAAATGGCATCATTCAAGCAAAAGCATTTAAAGAAATAACAAACATTACTGGAATTGTATTAACAAAACTTGATGGAACTGCCAAAGGTGGTATAGTCCTTGCAATTAAAGAAGAAGTTAATATACCTGTTAAATTTATTGGCCTTGGCGAAAAAATGACAGATTTAAAAACATTTGATATTGAAAACTATATTTATGGTTTATTTAAGGATATGATGTAGATGGAAGATTTAGTATATTATAATGAACTTTTTGAAATATATGAAAATTTACTTACCGATAAAGAAGTAGAAGCTTTTAAAGATTATTACTTTGAAGATTTATCATTATCTGAAATTGCGGATAATAAAAAAATAAGTCGAGCTGCTGTTTCAAAAATGGTAAAAAATGTTATTGAAAAACTAGACTATTATGAATCTAAGATTCATAAATATCAAATTGTTAAAAACTTAAAAGATTTAATAAATGAGAATAATATTGAAGAAATAAAAAAGAAAATAAGTGAAGTAGTTTTATTATAAGGAATGATGCAAATGTTTCCATATATATTTATATTTATATATTTAGGTATTTTTATTGTTATTTTAGTTTCTATATTTACAAGTAAAAGTAAAAAAGTAAAAATAAATGTTGAAGAATCAGAAAAATACAAAAATGACGCATACAAATTAATTGCTAATAATGAAAAATTAAGTGAACAAAGAAAAAAACATAATTTTTTATCAGCAATTAAAGGTGCTTTATTAATCGCATTATTTGCATCTTTTTGCTTTTTACATACTCTTGGATATTTTGCAGTATATATAATTATTGCATTTGCAATTATATTAGTTATTTTAATTTTTAAGGGTGAAAAAGATAATGTAATTTTTGATGAAATAATTCCAAGTATACTAAAAGATAATTATAAAGATTTAAAATATGATCATAAAGTTGGTATTAGCTCAAGCATTTATAGAGAAGCAAGATTTGAAGGCTATGATAGATATCATAGTGATGATTATATGGAAGGTAAAGTATGTGGTTATGACTTTATTATGTCTGAAGTTCATACAGAAAGAAGACACACTGACAAAGATGGTCATACACACTATACAACTATCTTTCATGGAACATTTTCTAAAGTTACATTAGATAAGAGTTTGGATTGCTTCATTAATATTTGTAATAATAGAATTAAACTTTTTTCAAGAGATAAATATATTACAATTGATAACGAAGCTTTTGAAAAAATATATGATGTATTCACCGATGATAAAATAAAAGCTATGAGACTTTTAACACCAGATGTTACATCTAAGATGATAGATTTATATAATGAAACAGGAATATATTGTGAAGTAAAAATACATAATAATTTACTTTACATAAGACTTTATACTGGAGCATTATTTAATTTTTCTTTTTCTAATCCAGAAAAAGAAGCTATTATGGTTGGTAAAAGCTTAGCAGTTATTGATAGCGTTTTAAAAATTATGGAGAATTTTATTAAAGAGATAGAGGAGTTTGATGTATAATGACACCATTTGTAGTTATTATTGGAGTAATAGTATTACTTTTATTTTTAGAGTTTAACTCAATTATATATTTAAAAAATAGAGCTAAAAGATCATATTCAACAATTGATGTGTTTTTGAAAAAAAGATTTGATTTAATACCTAATCTAATTGAAACTATAAAAGGGTATACAAAATATGAAGGAGAAACTTTAGAAAACATTGTAAAACTTAGAAACAGTTTTGATGATGGAGATTATAAAGCAGGAGAAAAATTAAATAATACCTATAATAAACTTCTAGCTTTAACAGAAAATTATCCTAAATTAAAAGCATCAGAAAACTTTTTACATCTTCAAAAACAACTTACTAAAGTTGAAAATGAAATAGCTGCTTCCCGTAGACTTTATATAAATGATGTCACAAACTATAATACTAAGATACAAAAATTTCCTCATATGATTTTTGCACTTTTTATAGGTGCAAGACCTATGGAACTTTTATCATTTGCAACAGAAGAAGTTAAGGTTAAATTTTAAAAGATAGATTAATCTATCTTTTTTTGTTATAATATTTACTTGTAAAGGGTGATATCAATGTTTGAATATATGGGAGATAGAATCTCTAAAGCTATAAAAAACATCAGAGGTATGGGTAGAATTACCGAAGAAAATATCTCTGATGCTATGAGAGAAATTAGAGTAGCTTTACTAGAAGCTGATGTTAACTATCAAGTTGTTAAAGAATTTATTAATAATGTTAAAGACAAACTTTTAGGTGAAGAGGTTCAAAAATCTTTAAAACCTGATGAACTTTTTATTAAAGTTATTAAAGATGAACTTGTAACACTTCTTGGTGGAGATTATGCACCTCTTGAAGTAAATAAAAAACCAACTGTTTTACTTTTATGTGGTCTACAAGGTTCAGGTAAAACAACAACTGCTGGAAAACTTGCTAATTTAGTTAGAAAGAAACATGCTAAAAAACCTTTGTTAGTCGCTTGTGATATTTATAGACCTGCTGCTATAGAGCAACTTCAAACAATTGGTAAACAACTTAATATTGAAGTTTATACAGAAGGGAAAAACAATCCTGTTGAAATAACTAAGAATGCTCTTAACTATGCTAATGAAAATAATTATGATTTTATAATTATAGATACTGCTGGTCGTTTACAAGTAGATGAGGCTTTAATGCAAGAACTTAAAGATATATCAGAAGTATCAAATCCAAGCGAGACGATTTTAGTTATTGATGCTATGATGGGTCAAGATGCAATAAACGTTATAAATGGATTTAATGATGCATTAAAACTAACTGGAGCAATCCTTACTAAACTTGATGGAGATACTAAAGGTGGAGTTGCTCTTTCTGTAAGACATTTAACAAACGTACCAATTAAGTTTGTTGGTGATTCAGAAAAACTTGATGGAATATCAGAGTTTTATCCTGAAAGAATGGCAGAACGTATTTTAGACATGGGTGACATTTTATCAATTGCAGAAAAAGTTGAAAATGTTATAAGTGAAGAAGATGCTAAGTATTCTGCAAGTAGAATGAAATCAGGTAAATTTGACTTAGAAGATTTTTTAACAACAATGAAACAAATAAGAAAATTAGGACCTCTAGAAAAAATTATTAAAATGCTTCCTCAAGCAAGAAGTATGGGATTAAATAATGTTTCTATTAATCCTAAAGATATGGCACATATCGAAGCTATTATTACTTCAATGACACCTTATGAAAGAAAACATCCAGAAATATTAAAAGCAACAAGGAAACAAAGAATTGCTAAAGGTTCTGGAAGAAGTGTTGAGGAAGTTAATAGACTTTTAAACCAATTTGAACAAATGAAAACAATGATGAAACAAATGAGTAATGGAAAAATGCCATTTTAATCATTTTTGCCTATGATGGAGGTAATTATATGTCATATTTAGATAATTGCTCAGATATAGAGTTATTCGAGAAATTTTTTTATAGTTTTAATTTCGATTTTAGTTTTAACGATGTTAAATCATTAGGAATAACTGATGAGAATCTTATTTTGATTAAAAATTGTTTACAAAATGATATTAATTTATCAAACTTGGATAACTATACACTTTTTGTAATCAAAGGATTTGTATTAAATTTAATAAATAATCCTAAATTTATTATGCGCGCAGATGATGATGAAGACTTATTCTTTGCATCTGCAAAAGTAATAATTGATAGATTAGATAATCTTATTTTAGAACGAAGTAATTTAAGCAATTCTATAAAGCGTAATTAATGATTGATTTCTTTAATATGATATATAAGATACAACAATAATAATTCATTAAATTAAGTTCATAGAAATATGAACTTTTTTTATTTTTAAAATATAATTCGACAAATTTTATATATTTGTTTATTTATAATATCACTCCAATAAGAAAGGAGTGATATTATTTTGGATAAAAATAATATACAAGAAGAACTAATTGTAAATAATCATAAAGTAAGAGTAATTATGCATAATGGTATGGAATATATATCATTAACTGACATAGCTAGGTATGCTGATTCTGACGAACCAAAAATACCAATTCAAAACTGGATGAGAAATAAAGATGTAATTTCTTATCTTGGATTATGGGAGAATATTCATAATGAGAATTTTAAAGGTGTCGAATTCGACACCTTTAAAAATAGTGCTGGTAGCAATAGTTTTAGGATTTCTCCACAAAAATGGATTAATTCTACTAATGCTATAGGGATGGTATCCAAATCAGGTAGGTACGATAGTGGAACTTATGCAGTAAGTGACATAGCATTTGAATTTGCCAGCTGGCTCTCTCCAGAGTTTAAGCTTTATCTTATAACTGAATTTCAAAGACTTAAAAGAAATGAAAACTATCAAAGTAAACTTGATTGGCATGCATCTAGAATGCTAACAAAAATTAATTATCTAGTTCATACAGATGCTGTAAAAAATGATTTGATACCAACTCTAAGCGAGACACAAAAAAGATTTGTTTATCAAGAAGAAGCAGATATATTAAATGTTGCATTATTTGGAATGACTGCTAAAGAGTGGAGAGAAAAAAATCCTTTACTTGCTAAAAATGGTAATATTAGAGATTATACGGATTTAGTTCATTTATTAATACTAAATAATTTGGAAAATATAAATGCTGAATTAATAAAAAATAATTTAAGTCAAAGAGAGCGTTTAATAAAACTTAATGACATAGCCAGAAAGCAATTTGAATTAGTCCAAAATAATAAAATAGAAAATACTAAAAAAAATACCTAATTAATTATAAAAAAAACATTTGTAAACCGGGAAAACCAGTCCAGGGTTTTCAATTGACAAAAATATGCAGGGGGGGTATACTTATTAATATAATAGAAGAGTATATAGTTGAAGGGTTGAAATAATTATGAATAAAAAAAATAAATATGGTTTCACATTGGTGGAACTTCTTGCAGTTATTGTAATATTAGCTGTTGTTATTTTAATAGCTGTTACAGCAGTAATACCAAGAATGAATAAAGCTAAAAAGAATGCTTTAGTAGATGAAGCACTCGTTTATTTAAATGCTGCTAAAGAATCACTTGTTTTTGATGTTGATGATATCGGATCTAAATGTATAAATATATCTGATTTAAATGAAAACTATGTTAAAAAAGATAGTAGTGATTATAATGGTGTTATTAAAATAAATATAAATAATGATAACATATCATATGTTATCAATTTAACAGATGGTAAGTTTTATCTAACTGGTTCAGATAATTTAACATCAAGTGATGTTAAAGATAACATGCCTCAAGGTTTTGCTTCAAGCTGTGGAGATTATAATCCTATAATTGCTGATGGAGCTGATACTAATACACTTGCATATAAGCTTTTAATGGCTGAAGGTGGATCAACACTTGATGCTAATTTAGAAATTATAAATAATAGATCACAAAATGTAAGTTTTAATACAGTTGCAAGTACATCTACTAACGCTGGTTTATATAAAGCAGAAGATGATGATGGAGCAACATATTATTATCGTGGAGCTGTAGATAATAACTGGGTCGAATTTGCTGGTTTTTATTGGAGAATAGTTAGAATTAATGGAGATGGTTCTGTTCGTTTAATTTATTCAGGTACTAAATCATCTAACCATACAGGAACAAATGCTCAGATAAAAACTAGTCCTTTTAGTGATACCACAAGTTATACAACTACAACAACTGATATTACTGGTTTAACTAATACACAAGTTACAACTACATACTCAAATGGTAGATATGGAAATACTTATGTAGGTTACATGTATAATCCAGCAAAAGTATTATATACACACCCAGAATATGAATTAAGTACAACAAAAAATCTTGGAACATTTCCAACATTTACAAATATAGATAATACTAAACAATATTATTTATTTAAAAACTTTGATATGAATGCAGATTGTTTTACAGGAAGTGATAATGACGAATCAGGAACATGTACATTAAAGTGTAATAATTTAGGTGATGATTGTATTTTAACAAATTGGAACACACAAGCAACTAATACTAGTAATTATTCAACAAGTGATGCTGGTGCAACATCAAGTGCATATGTATACACAAGTGATTATGTTTACACATGCTGGGGTTATGGAACTGCTGTAACTAAAAATAATAGTAATAATACAACTAGTGTATATATTTCATGCCCAGTTGTATCTGAAATAGTTGGAACAGTTAAAAATCAAGCAACACAAGCAAAAGTAAAATATCATGGATTATTCTCATCAAGTGAAGGTGCATCAAATTCAAATGTTAAAGATAGTAAAATAAAAACAGAGTTAGAGTCATGGTATGAAACAAATATCTATAATAAAAAAGATGGAACTGAAGCAACATCAAAATATTATGAAGAATATTTAGCTGATGAAATCTTCTGTGGAGATAGAAGTACTACAAAAACAAATCAGACTTTCCCTTTAACAGGCTCTGATCATTTCTATTATTCACCATATACAAGACTTACAGCATCAACTAAAGCACCATCTTATAAATGTGCTAATAAATCAAATGATGGATTTACTTTAGGTTCTTCTACTAATAGTATAGTGTCTCAAAGAAGTAGTGGAAATGGACAACTTAGGTATCCAGTTGGTTTAATAACTGCAGATGAAGCTTCATATGCAGGTGGTGTTTATGGTAGTTCAAATACAAATAGTGGATACTATTTATATACAGGAGCTACTTACTGGACAATGTCGCCGTGCCTCTTCTATGCTAGTAATGCGATCGCGAGCGTTTGGTACGTGTATTCTACCGGCTATCTGACGTACAGCAATCCAACGTCGAGCTACGGCGTGCGCCCAGTAATCAATCTGTCATCTTCAGTTCTCTATGACTCTGGAAATGGTCAGGAAGCTACACCATATAAAGTTAAACTACAATAAAATAGTGTGCAATTGTGTGATAATGACTCCTCATTATCACACAAAATTTTTCTTAAATTTGGGATATATAATTTAATATATATCTTGGTTAACCTATTTAGGTCATTTTGGTGATGGGTCGCCGTACATCTTCAATGCTAATAATGCGAACGCGAACGTTTGGAACGTGAATTCAACCGGCTATCTGACGAACAACAATCCAACGACGAGCTACGGCGTGCGCCCAATTTCCTACCTATAGTGGTAATTTATATATTACTTTCTGAGTTTTATTGATTAAGGTTGGTAAAGAGAAGGGGTAATAACATAACATGCATCTGCATGTTATGTTATAATCTATAAATTATAAAATTTAATTTGGATTGGAAACAAGGTTGACCATGGATTACTTTATTAAGTTCCTAAATATAAAATAGATGACGAAGTTAGACGATATAAATATAATATATTTTTTAGTTTCTATTGCATCTATTATCAGGAGACATATTCATGTCTCCTGAAATTTTTTTTGAAAGGTAGCAAGTAATGAAAAATGAGTATCAAAAACTAAAAAATGATTATATAAATTATGTTTTATTTTTCAAATCAGGAAATTTTTATGTATCTTTTTTTAAAGATGCAGAAGTTCTAAAAAAATTGTTTGATTATAAAATAATAAATGATAGAGTAGGTTTTCCTTTATCGTCACTTAATAAAGTGCTTAATAAATTAGATAATGAAAAAATCAATTACATTTTTATTGAAGGACAAGAAATAGCAAATAAGAAAGAGTTTAAAGCAAATAGATATCAAGAATTATTAAGGAAAATAGATAAAGAAAATTATCATAATTTACTTAATAAAACTTTACTTGATCGTATAGAGTATTTAATTAATTATGATAATTCAAATTATGATAAAATAAGAAAGTTTATTGATGAATTATAAGTTTCAACTTCTTAATAAAGTTGCTTTAACAATGGAATACTTTAATAAATTACTTCCTAATTATCCAAAAAATGAATTTGTTTTAAAACAAAATATTGAAAAAACATATTATACGATGATGGAAAATTTATTTTCTTATAATATAAATATAGTAGAGAGAATAAAACAAAAATATTTAAAAGATTTTCTTGTTAACATATCAATGATAGATTTCTATGCACAATTAAGTTTTAAGAAAAAAGTAATATCAAAAAGACAATTTGTTGTTTTAGGAAATAGATTTAATGAAATCAAAAAAATGACTTATAGTCTTATAAAGAAAGATGATGAAAAAGAAACAGATTAATTTATCCTATGAATCTATTTTGGATCCTTCTAAAATCATATATGTTTACAATAAAATAAAAAAGAAAACAAAATATAAACATAAATTAATTAAATATGATATGTTCTTAAGTTGTAACATATCATATATAATTGAAACATTAAAAAATAGAGAATATAAACATAATTATTATAATGTATTTTTAATAACAAAACCCAAACCTAGAATCATCATGAGTGAAAATTTACATGACAAAATTATTAATCACTTATTTAGCGAATATATTCTTCTTCCACTTATTGAACCTAAGTTAATATGTGCTAACGTTGCAACAAGAAAAGATAAAGGAACTAAAATGGGCATTTATTATATGAAAAAGTATTTGAATATAATGAAACAAAAATATAATAATTTTTATATTCTAAAATGTGATATTAAAAAGTTTTTTTATTCAATAGATCATAGAATTCTCTTAAATAAACTAAATAAATATATTAAAGATAAAGATGTGCTTAATATTTTAGAAGAAATAATTAATAGTACTAATCATGAATATATTAATAATAATATACAAAAAATCAAAGATAGATTTATTAAAGATATAAAATATAAAAATATTACTTTAAAAGAAAAAGAAATGTTAATTAAAAGTATATCTTCAATTCCAAATTACAGTTACAACAAGGGCTTACCAATTGGTAATGTATCATCACAAATATTCGCAATATTCTATTTAAATGATCTAGATCATTTTATTAAAGAAAAATTAAAAATAAAGTATTATATTAGGTATATGGATGATTTTGTATTGTTTCACTATGACAAAAATTATTTAAAATATTGTTATGGTGAAATTAATAAATTTGTTAAAGGTGAAGAGTTAGTAATTAATAAAAAAACTCAAATAATACCAATAAAAAATGGTATTAATTTTTTGGGTTATAGGTTTTTAATAAATAATAATAAAGTGTACATAACTATGAGTTCTTATAATAAAAGGAAAATAAAAAAGTGTAACGCTATATCAAATTATGGTGGATATATAAAATATTTATCTAAAAATAAATTCTATTTAAATAAGAGATGCTATAATTAATAGTTTCATTAATATTATTATTGTTTAATCACTGTATGATTTTATACAAGTTGACAAAAAGAATTAGGTGTTGTATATTAATCTTGCGTTGATATAACGCATTAAAAAAGCTGGTGATTCCCACCACTAAGAGGAAACCAAAAAAGCGGTGATTCCCACCTCTAAGAGGAAACTAAAAAAGTGGTGATTCCCACCATTAAGAGGAAACTAAAAATGAAGCTAGAGAGCAAAACTCTAGTTTTTTCTTTACTTCGACAATATTCTCAATTTTATAATAATATAATCCTCCTAATGAAAGGAGGGATTTAAAACAAATATGGTTATAGATAAGCAACTTTTATTAGTTAAGGTAGATAAAAATTATTGCAATTTTCTAAGAAAATTTGATGAAAAAGTTCCATATAATTTTAATGATAAAGAGACAAGACCTTATATCGGTATTCTATTTAAAATCGATAGTTTAATGTATTTTGCTCCTTTATCGAGTCCTAAACTTAAACATTTATCTTTGAAATCTAAATTAGATTTTTTGAAAATAGATGGTGGAAATCTTGGAGTAATAAATTTTAATAATATGATTCCTGTAAGTAGAAAGAATATAACGTTGATAGATTTAAATAATGATAATAGCAGTATTTTAGATACAAAATACTTGAATTTATTAAAAAAACAAATAATGTGGCTAAATCGTAACTCAGGAAAAATATATTCTAGAGCTGAAAAATTATACGAAAAATATAATAGAAATTTATTAAACGAAAGTATTAGAATTAGATGCTGCGACTTTAAATTGTTAGAAGAAAAATGCATAGAATACAATAAAAATTTTCAAGCCCATACATATTAAATATCTATACATAAGATAATGTAGAAAGGATAATTAATATGTTTCAAGAGGTAAAAGAGTCAAACGAAAATTTTTCTTACGAAAAAACAGATTTTAGTAAAACAGGAATGAATATGAGTGATAATTCTTTTAACATGAATCAAGCAACTACTATGTGTTGTCCTAGTATGTGTGAAATGCCAAGAGAAAGAGTATGTCATAGATATTTTTGTTATGAAGTTCCACACATTGTTCCATGTAATACAAGAATTATAAATCATCATGTTTATAAACATACTTATGTACCAGAATACACATGCTGTGAAGAAAATGAATGTTCAAATGTTTATGAAAATTGTCCAAATAACTTCTTTTAAGAAGTTATTTTTTTATGATATAATAAATATATATGATAAAGGATAAATAAGTATATGTCACATAGTAATTATTTTGAAAAAACATTAAAAGATAAGTTTGAAGAAGCATTAGAATATATCTATTTTAATGAAAAAACATCTATTACATTTTGTGGACTTGACATAAGTGCCATTAAAAATACAACTGATCCTATATTAATGGAGCAGATTGTTGATATTGTTGATTCTTTAAAATTAATTAGTGATTATAAACCTTTAAAAAATAAAACTATTAAAGAAAAGAAGCCTTTTGTAAGAAATAGAAAGATTGTATATAACGAAGAAATGTAATTGACAAAAAGCATATATTTTATATATGCTTTTTTTAGGAGGATAATTATGGCAATTAGTAAAACTGATTTTATAAATTATTCTAGATGTCCAAGATATGCAGTTTTGGATAAAGTTAAGAAAGAAAAATATGATGCAGATATTTCTATAAGTGATTATAAAAATCAAGAAAAAGAAGAATTAATTGAAGAAATGCTTTCGTCAATGTATGAATATGACGGAGATGAAGAAATAGATTTAGTTGATCAACCGAATCGCCAGCTTGAAGCCATGATGGAATACTATAAACAAGTTGAAATTGAAGCTGGAAGATTAACAGAAAAATATTTTGGTGGCAAAACAATTTATTCACTTGATACGTATAATCAGGAATGCTTTGATTTTAATCATAATGGGATTAAATATCTTTGTTATGTCGATGTTTATAATGAAAATGATGATGGGATTAATATAATAGAAGTTAAGGCAACAACTACTAATAGATATAAAAAGTTGGGATTTAAAAATAAAGATAAAGAATTTATATCTATTTTTGATAAATTTGGACCAATTTATAAATTAAAAGAAGAAGTTGAAGATTTAAATTCTATTCCAGATTTTGATATGAAAAAATATCAAAATCAAGTTAATAAGTTATTTGATAGATATGATATTGGTAAATATGTATATGATTTATCAGTTCAAAGATTTTTTATTGAAGGGGAGTATAAAGAATCTAATAATTTAGAAAAACTTAATAGTATCCATTACTATTTAGCTGTCTTAAATGCAGATTATATTTTTGATGGAACATATGATGGAGAAAAAGCAGTTTATAATCCGGATGAAAATGGTAATGAAATCGTTAATTTCTTTGATCTAACAAATATAACAAAATTAATGCAACCAGTTATAGAAAACGATGCAAATAAAATTGAAAGAATTTTATTTGATTTAAAAGATCAAAAATGTGATCTAGGTAAATGGTGTATGAGAAAAAAACCAGGTGGATGTAAATTTTTTGATGCTGTTTGTGGAAAAGATATTCCCCATAAAAATAGTAGTTTAAACTATATATCTAATGGTCAAGGTTTTGAAACGCCAAATGGTAGAATAAAAGGACTTGATTTAATAAATCAAGGATATTTAAAAATGCTTGATGTTCCAGAAGAGTGGATTACAAGAAAAGTTCACATGATCCAAAGAGAGTGCTTAGAATTTAATAAACCTTATATTAATAAAGAAAAATTAAAATTAGGTTTAAAACAAATTGAATATCCGATATACCACTTGGACTTTGAAACATTTCCATGTCCTATGCCAAGATTTAAAGGTGAGTGGCCATATATTCAATCCCCATTTGAATTTTCTTTACATATTGAAAAAGAACCTGGAAAATGTGATAAAGAAAAAGATAATTATGTTTTTTTAGCAAAAACACACAATGATGAAAGAGAAGAACTTGTTAAAAAGTTAGTTGAATATATTGATGGTGATAAAGGTACTTTATTTGCTCAAAATGTTCCTTTTGAAAAAGGAAGAATAAAAGAACTATCTAAAATATTTCCAGAATACAAGGATAAACTACTTAAAATATATGATCGAGGATTTGATCTTTTATGGCTTGTTAATACAAATACAAAAATGTATGAAGAGTTAGGTTATAGTGAAGAAGATGCTAAAGTATTTAACTATTATCATCCTGATTTATCTGGTTCATTTTCGATAAAGAAAACTCTTCCAGTATTTTCTGATTTATCTTATAAAGATTTAACAGTTAAAAATGGTACAGAAGCAATTGTTGAGTATGCAAATTATCCACTTATGAGCAAAGAAGAATATAACATTAAATATCAAGCCTTAATCGATTATTGTAAGCAAGATACTTGGGCTATGGTTGTTATACTTGATGAATTAAGAAAACTTGTAAACTAGTTTTCTTTTTTTCTTTTTTTTATAGTGGTATTATTTATATATAGAATAGCGAGGTTTTTATATGAAAATTTTTAAAGCATTTATTTATTCATTTATATTTGTTTTATCACTTTTCTTATTTAATGTTGGAGCAAGTGCTGCTGAATGGTATGAAGAAAATTATAATTCAACTATAGATGATGTTGCTAAAACAGTAACTTTATCAAAATACATTGGTAATGATGCTGTTGTAACTGTTCCTGCAACAGTAACAATTAATAGCGAGGAGTACAAAGTAGTTGTTACATCTGGTGTTTTTAAAGATAACGAAAAAGTAACTAAAGTAACAATTTCTGATGGCGTTGTTTTCGGTGAAACAATATCTAGTTTATTTTACAGAGCTGTTAATTTAACAGATGTTACAATAGGAGCTGTTGATACAACAGAACTAAAAAATATTAGTTATTTATTCTTTGGTTGTACAAAACTAGAAAATATTAATATTAAAAAGTTTGATACATCAAATGTAGAAATAATGAATGGTGTTTTTTCTTACTGCGATAGTTTAAAAGAGTTAGATTTAAGTGGTTTTAACACATCAAGCGTTACATCAATGGATAGTATTTTTAATTCATCAAGTAGTTTAGAAAAAATCATTCTAGGACCAAAAACTGATTTACATGTTGGTAAAAATGATCCAGCTCAAGGTAGTTCATTCGGGCGTGGATCATGGAAAAAAGCAGCTGATGGAAAAATATATTCATCAATTGAAATATGCGAAGCATCATCTACGAGCATAGGTGCTGCTGGAACATACACAAAAGTAAGTAGCACATCTGATGAAATTGTTCCTGATTTTACAGTTAGTTTTAAATTAGGAGATTATAAAAAAATAGAAAAATTAACACCTACATCAGATGATAAATTCATTTTAGTAGATAATGGTAAATCATTACTTTATAAATTTAAAGTAGCAGATGCACCAAGTGCAGTATTTAATGATGAGGTTTCTGTTCTAATTAAAGATTCTGTAACTGATAAAGACGGAAATAAATATGGCTTAAAACTTACATTTAATAACTTTAAATATGAAGATTCTACAGTTGATATACATGAATATCTATATTTAGATTTATTAACAATAACTGATAAAAACTTAAAAGTAACAAATTACACATATGCAACAATTGATGATTTCTTAACTGGATTTGTAACATATAGAACAAAAATTAATGATGATATGAGCGCATTATCATATGATATCGACATTAAAGTTGTTGATAAAGATGGAAACGAAGTTGAAGGATCTTACATCTTCTCGGCTTATGACTTAGATATTGCAGCATATCAAGATACAGCAAGTGATCCATTATTTATTAATAAATTCTTAACAAATGACTATGGATATGGTTCACATAGTGAAGGTGTTAACTTAATCAAGGGTTATGATAAAAGCACTATAACTTTTGCTAAAACCAATTCATTCTTAAAACAATTAAAGATTGATGATAACATAGTACGTATTACTGGTACAAGATCTGATAATATTTCTGAGTATTCAGAATTTATTGTTAAAGCAGATGCAAAGGATTTTAAATTCAGATGGACAAGTGGAAGACCTGCATATACTTTATTATTTGCATACTATCAACCTAAATCAGTATTAGTTGAAAATATTAATACTAAAGAAGAATTATTAAAAGATTCTAAATTTGAAATATATGATGCAAATAATAAAAAGGTTGCAGAGTGGACAACAGATGGTAAAGAAGGAAATTCATTCTTCCTAAATCCTGGAAAATACATTGTAAAGCAAATCAGTGTTATCGAGCCATATGAACTTGCAAAAGAAACAACATTCTATGTTGACGTAGAAGATAAAATAACAATAGATAATAAAACAGTAGAAAAAGTAGTTATTATAAATGATGCTGTTAAAAATGAAGAATCTAAAGAAGAAAAAGCAGAAGAAACAGCAAAATGTACAACTAAAGTAATTGATGGTAAAACACATTACTTTGACACAAAAGGTAATGAAATTGATAAATCAGAATGGTCTAATAAATGTCAAGATCCAGTTCCAACAGGAAGTTTTGCTCCAATGATTGGAATTGCTGTTGGTATAATCTTTATAGTTGCATCAGTAATAATTACTAAAAAGCAAAATAAAATAAAAAATATATAATTAAACAAAAATACATTATGTAAACAGCATAATGTATTTTTTTGTAAAATGTTTGTATAAATTTGACATATTGCTTGTATGCTTTACATAATATTTAGTATAGTATTATTGTAAGGACGTGAGATAAATGTTATACCCATCTATTGATAAACTTCTAAGTGTAGTTGATTCAAAATATATGCTTGTTCACATTGCATCTATTAGAAGTAAACAAATGCATGATACTAACCATTACCAAATGCTTGAAAAGGAATATACAAACAAAAAAGAACTAGGAAGAGCATTAGAAGAGGTTGATAAAGGGTTAATAAAAGTTATTAAAAAATAATATATTTTTAATAACTTTATTAAAAAACACTTGAACTAGTATGATATCTATGATATTATTGACTTGTTCTTCTGGGGAATTAGCTCAGCTGGCTAGAGCACCACGCTTGCACCGTGGGGGTCAGGAGTTCGAATCTCCTATTCTCCACCAGTAAGAAAATAACTAACTCGTAAGAGTTAGTTTTTTTATTCAAATTTTATAGAAAGTATGTCACTAAATGGAATAGGTTTTTTATCTAAATAAACAAGTTTGTTAACACCATCAAGTTTTGTAATTATACCGGTTTCTATAGAATTTTCTTGTTTTTTATAGATTGTTAAAGTGACAACAGATTTATTATAGTAGGCATCAATAATAAGTTGCTCTAGTTCGTTGATTTGATCCTCGGAAAGTTCGGGTTTTTCATTTGGATTACTCATATTAATATATGAGTTAACTTCATCTTCTGACATAACAGAGTGAAATGCAGCCCATTTCATCATTCCACGATCTTCACTTTTATTAGGCATGGTGACCTCCTATTTTTTCGTTTCTTTCCATAATTGTAGAATCATCAAGAAGTGCAGAAGCTTTAACTAGACTATTTTTTCCAAATTTGTTTTTAATTTTATCCGTAGCTAGATTTAGTTTTTCATCTCTTACTTCTTTTTCAAAATCTTTAAATAAATTAAGTTGAATTGAATTATTTTGAGATAATTTTCCAAGTGATATTGATATTTTTCTTATAGCAGATCCATCATAATAGTCTTCTATCATTTGGTTACATACTTTAACGATTTCTTTTGGATCTCTTGTAGGTGCATCTAGTTTTCTAGAGTGATAAAAACCACCTGTTACATATTTATTATATCCAAGACCAAATCCGATTAACTGTGTGTCATAGTTTGAAGCTCTAAGTCTTTCACACACAACTTCAACCATTTCTTCAACTAAAATACCAATATTACATTTAAAATAATCTTTATGTAGCATTTGACTATGAGAAAAAGATCTTTCTTTAGGTGGAACTCTTAAATCACTTATAACACTTTCATCAAGACCATTACAGTTTCTCCATAGTTCAGTTCCTAAAACCCCATATCTTTTTGTTAAATCTTCTTTACTATGATTTGCAACATCACCAACCGTATACATACCAAGTGCATTTAATTTTTTTTCAGTTGCTTTTCCAATTCCCCACATATCAGATAGTGGGGTGATTTTCCATAATTTTTTAGGTACATCATCCATTGTCCATTTAGCAATACCATTTTTATAAAGTTTAGCTTCTGTATCCATAGCTATTTTAGCAAGAAGCATGTTAGGACCAATTCCACAGTTGGCAGTAAGACCAGTTCGATTTTCAACTGTTTTTAAAATTTTTTCAGCAAGTTCTATATCTTTTAATCCATAATACTTTAAATAACTTGTTACATCTAAAAAACACTCATCGATAGAATAAACATGTAAATCCCTATAATCAACAAAGTCTAAATATACTCCTATTACTTCTTTACTTTTTTCAGAGTAAAGTTTCATTCTAGGATCTACTATCATATATTTAACATCTTTAGGTATTTCATAAAGTCTACCACGAGATTTTAAACCTTTTTTCTTAAGACAAGGAGTAATAGCAAGGGTTAGTGCACCTTGACCTTGAGTTGTTGATGCAACAACAAGCGGTGTTGTAAATGGATCAAGTCCACGATCAATACATTCACAAGATGCAAAAAAACTTTTAAGATCAATACACATGAACGTTCTTTCCATTTAACCACCCTCAATCTTTATTTATTATAGCATAAAGTATCATACTTATTTAAGGAAATTTATGGTAAAATATTTACTGTTAACAGGTGATTTATATGTTAAAGAAAAAAATAGATATTATTTATGAAGATAAATATTTAATTGCGGTAAATAAACCCTCAAAGTTACTTACCATTGCATCAAATAAAGAAAGAGAAAAAACTTTATATCACGAAGTAAGTGAATATGTTAAAAAGAAACATAAATCTAATAAAATATTTATTGTTCACAGACTTGATAAAGATACATCAGGAATAGTTGTTTTTGCTAAAGATCAAAACACAAAAAAGTTACTTCAAGATAATTGGGATTTATACGCAAAAAAAAGAGAATACATAGCACTACTTAGTGGTAAAGTAAAACCTGTTAAAGCAACACTTAAAAATAAACTTGTCGAAACAAAAACTAATCTAGTTTATGTTGATGAAAAAAATAAGATGGGAAAACTTGCTATTACAAAATACGAATTAATTAAATATATAGCTAATAACTCATTAGTTAATATAGAAATATTAACTGGTAGAAAAAATCAAATAAGGGTTCAATTATCAAATATAGGTTTTCCTATTGTTGGTGATATTAAATATGGTACGAAAAAATCATTTTATAATCGATTAATGCTTCATGCATCAAAACTTACCATAATTCATCCATTAACAAAAGAAGTTTTAACCCTTGAAGCTAGAGTTCCTAAAGAGTTTAAAAGTTTATTTTAAATTAAATTACTTTATGTTAGAATACTTTAAGGAGGAAGTTATGTTAAAAATTAATAATTTATCAGTTAGTGTTAATGATAAAAAATTGCTAGCTGATTTTAATTTAGATATAGATAGTGGAACAACACATGTTCTAATGGGACCTAATGGTGCAGGAAAAAGTACGTTATGCAAAGTTTTATTTAATCATCCGGATTATAAAAAAGATGAAGGCACTATTATTTATAATGATGTAGATATAACTAATATGGATCCATCAGATATAGCAAAATTAGGAATATATATTGTAAATCAAAATCCTATTTCTATTGAGGGTGTTTCAAATGCCGAAATGTTAAGAATAGCACTTGAAGAAAAAACAGGTGAAAAGGTAAGTATATTTAAATTTAACAAAAAACTTGAGGAAACATGTGAAAAACTAAATATACCTAAAGATTTTATTTTTAGAGGTATAAATGATGGAATGTCTGGTGGAGAAAGAAAGAAAAATGAACTTCTTCACATGTGGATGCTTGAGCCATCATTTATAATACTAGACGAAATAGATTCAGGCCTTGATGTCGATGCTATTAAAACGGTTGCAAGTAATTTAAACGAGTATAAAAAAATATATAATCCAACTATATTAATTGTTACACATCATGAAAAATTAATAGAGCTTCTTCATCCAGATTATGTTCATATTATAAAAAATGGAAAAGTTGAAGAAACAGGAAATTATGAACTTGGAATTAAAGTATTAAAAGATGGTTTTATTAACGGGTCATCTATTATGACTGGAAGTTATGAAAATGAATAATATAAAAGTAAATAGTGATTATAATTTTCTTAACGAAGAAAATATTAATTCACTTAAAGATAATACAGTTTATATTATTAATGAAAATATTTTAAAAAATAAATTAGTTATTAATATACCAGAAAATTATCACTTAAAATTCTATTTAATTGATTATCAAGATGACTATCTCGATATCACATTTAATCAAAATAATAATTCAAGCATTGAATTTATGTTTTCAATAACCAATAATAAAAAATCAACATACATAATTACAAATAACGTAATAGGTTCTAATAATAAGACTTTAATTCAAGGTCGAATTTATAATGATGTTAAAGCAGACACAAATGCAGTTATAAATGGAAACATTAAAGAAAACACAGTTAATAATGACTATACCGAAGATATAAGAGGACTTAACTTATATTCAAATAATTTAGTAATAAAACCAAACTTACTTGTATCTACAAGTGAAGTTGTTGCAAACCATATGGTTACAATTGGTAACTTTGATGAAAGAAAAGTTCTTTATTTAAAAGAAAAAGGTATAAGTGAAGAAAGTATAAAAAAACTACTACTTAATGCTTTCTTATATGAAATATTTCCAAAAGAAATATTTAACCAAGATAATTAAAATATAAAGTTTGGAGGTGAATAATTCTATGAATCGTGATGATTTTCCTATGCTTAATCAAGACATAATATATTTTGATAATGGAGCAACAACTTTTAAACCATATAGCGTAATAAATAGTGTTAAAGATTATTATGAAAATTATTCAGCAAATGCTCATCGTGGTGATTATGATATATCATATAAAGTTGATTTAGCATTTGAAAATGTTAGAGAAGATGTAAGAAAATTTATTAATGCAAAAGAAAAAGAAGAAATTATTTTCACATCAGGAACTACAATGTCGATGAATATTATGGTTCAAACATTTTTTAAAAAATATTTAGAACACGGCGATGAAGTGTTAATAACACAAACTGAGCACGCATCCAATGTTCTTCCATGGTTTAATTTAGCAAACGAAATTGGAATTAATGTAAAATATATTGATCTTGATCAAGATTATCATGTAACTATAGATAATGTTTTAAAAGCTATAACTCCAAATACTAAAGTAATATCTCTTGCATATATCACTAATGTAATAGGTGATGTAAGACCAATAAAAGAAATTTGTAAACTTGCTCATGAAAGAAATATTTTCGTATGTGTTGATGCTGCGCAAGCTGCAGCTCATACAAAAATCGACGTTCAAAATCTTGACGTAGATTTTTTAGCGCTCTCTGCTCATAAGATGTATGGACCAACTGGTATAGGAGTTTTATATGGTAAAAAAGAATTATTAAATGAAGCAAGCCCATATATGCTTGGTGGTGGAATGAATGAATCATTTGATTCCGTAAATGAAATAGTTCTTAAAGATCTTCCATATAAATTTGAAGCTGGTACTCAAAACATAGCTGGTGTTATAGGTTTGGGTGCTGCAATTAAATATATAAATAATATAGGTTTAGACAATATCAGTTTATATGAATTAAATCTAAGAAAATATTTAATAAATAAATTAGAAAAAATACCATACATAGATATTATTAATTATGATGCTGATAGTGCTATCGTATCTATTAATGTTGACAATATTTTTCCTCAAGATATTGCATACTATTTAAATAAATATAATGTATGTGTTAGAGCAGGCAATCACTGTGCAAAACTTGTCAAAAATGTTACAGGTGTAAATAATTCCGTAAGACTAAGTTTGGCTTTTTATAACACTGAAGAAGAAATTGATGAGGTGGCTAATTTATTAAGTGATTTAAATAAAATTAAGGAAGAGATGATTTAGATGAATGATGAACTTAAAAAAGAAATAATTTTAGAACATTATTCTCATCCTTCAAATTTTGAAAAAGTAGATGATAATTCATATGTTAAAATACATGAAAACAACGGTTCATGTATTGATAACTTGAATTTTTATATCAAAATAGAAGATGATATCATAAAAGATATAAAGTTTAATGGAGAAGCATGTGCTATATCGATGGCATCATCATCAATTGCAACAGAAAACTTAATAGGAAAAAGTGTGTTAGATGCAATAAAATACATTGATGATTTTGAAAATATGATAAATCAAAAACCATATGATGAAGAAAATTTAAATGAAGCATGCGCTTTTTGTGATATTTATAAACAAAATAATCGTAAGAACTGTGCTTTTCTTCCATATAAGGGTTTAAAGAAGTATCTTGAAAATTATCATAAATAATGGTATATTAACACATGTAAAGCGATTTAATATGAGATAAGTAATATAAATATATTATATATAGAGATCTAATGGTTGGTGAAAATTAGAAATAATAATTTATACGAATCTCCTCATATAGTGGATCTAATAAATCCCGGCTATATTTATTAGTCGTTAAAATTAATAAAGTAAATTAAAGGATGGTACCGTGCAGTTTATGCACTCCTTAAGTACCATCCTTTTTTGTTTACTTTTAGGGAGGTTTAAAATGCTTTTAGATAAGAAAAATATTGTAACACAAAGACCAGATAAAGAAGGCTACAAATCATTTATGATTCTTGATTTAGAAAATCTAGGAGATTTTCTAAAAAGAACATCGTTAATTGGAGATATTGATGGCATTTTGGTTGAACATAGTAAATGGTATAAAGATCCTGATAAAGTTGATTTTGATCCAAGACTTTATAGTATTGTAAAAGGATCTGATGAAAAGTATTACGCAATAAGTTTTCGTGATTTTCAAAGAGTTGATGAGATAAAAGAATATGAAGAGTTAATGTTTGAAGAACATGTTAATACTAAAATAAGACCTGTAGAAGAAATTAAGGATGATTTTGTTCTTGCAAAAACACAACATATACTTGATTCATTATCGCCACAAGATCCACTAAATATTTATCGCGTTATACCGAGATTTGATGGCAATAATAAGTTTTTAAACTCGTACAGTATTGATTATAACTCTATACAAGGGTTAAAACTTATGGCAGAAATTTATAGATATATTCAAAATGGAAATTATAAAGTTGTTATATCAACCGATGATGAAAGCATCCTTGAATATAACGGATTTTTTATTAAATATTTTTATAAACATGTTAATAGGAGTACAATAGTTCCAAGAAGTGTTCCGTTTTATGTAAGTGCAGCAACAGATATTATTATGACAACACCTGATATTGCAAAAATATATGAACAAAATGGTTATAAACTTATTAAAACAACTTATAGAACTAATAATGATTATTCAAGAGTAAGAGAAAAGAAAGAGGAAAAATAAAATGATAGATATTAAATTAATTAGAGAAAATAGTGATTTAGTAAAGGAAAATATTAAAAAGAAATTTCAAGATGATAAATTACCACTTGTTGATGAAGTTTTTAAGTTAGATGAAGAAGCAAGAAATATGCAAGCTGAAGGAGATAATTTAAAAGCAGAAAAAAACAAATTAAGTAAAGAAATTGGAATTTTAATGAAGGATGGAAATAAAGCTGGAGCTGATGAAGCAAAAGAAAAAATTGCATCTATGAGTGAAAGAATCGCTGAAATAGATGAAAAACTTCCAAAACTTCAAGAAGAAATAAAAAATAGAATGATGGTTATACCAAACATTATTGATTCATCTGTTCCTATTGGTAAAGATGATTCTGAAAATGTTGAAGTAGAAAAATTTGGTGAACCAGTTGTTCCAAGTTATGAAATACCATATCATGCAGATATTATTACTAGAGTTGGTGGTCTTGATAAAGAATCAGCAGGAAGAACTTCTGGTGAAGGTTTCTATTATTTAATAGGTAATATTGCAAGACTTCATGAAGCAATGATTGCTTATGCAAGAGACTACATGATAGATCATGGATTTACTTATGCAATCCCACCATTTATGATAAGAAGTGATGTTGTTAATGGTGTTATGTCATTTGCTGAAATGGAAGCTATGATGTATAAAATTGAAGGTGAAGATTTATACTTAATTGGTACATCTGAACACTCAATGATTGGTAAATTTAAAGGTCAAATGTTAAAAGAAAATGAACTTCCTATAAATATGACAAGTTATTCTCCTTGCTTTAGAAAAGAAGGTGGAGCTCATGGACTTGAAGAAAGAGGTATTTATAGAGTTCACCAATTTGAAAAACAAGAAATGATTGTTATTTGTAAACCAGATGAATCAATGTCTTGGTATAATAAAATGTGGAAATTAACAGTTGATATATTTAGAAACTGGGATATACCTGTAAGACAACTTGAATGTTGTTCTGGTGATTTAGCTGATTTAAAGGTTAAATCATGTGATATAGAAGCATGGAGTCCAAGACAACAAAAATATTTTGAAGTAGGTTCATGCTCAACTTTAGGTGATGCACAATCTAGAAGACTTGGTATTAGAGTAAAAGGTGAAGATGGAACATACTATCCACACACTTTAAATAATACTGTTGTTGCAACTCCAAGAGGTTTAATTGCATTAATTGAAAACAATTATAATGAAGATGGTTCAATTAATATACCTAAAGCATTAAGACCATACATGGGTGGCCTTGAAAAAATCGAGCCATTAAAATAATAAATAAAAAAGTCACAAATATGTGACTTTTTATCGTGCTTTAATTTATTTTTTTAAAGTGTTATAATTTCTATAATACAAAGTAGGTGAAAACTTGAAACGTATAAAACATAAAAAAAATAAATTAAAGATATTTATTATTATAATATCTATTATTACCATTTTATCTTTATTAGGTATTGGTGGTTATTTTTATTATGACAAAGTAATTCTTGAAAAAATTTCACCTATAAAACTTTCTTTAATTGGAAATGAAAACATAACTATTGAATTTGGAGATACATACACTGATGAGGGTGCTAAAGCATCTTTTAGAGATAAAGATATCTCTAAAAGTATTAAAGTAACAAATAATATTAATTATGAAAAAATTGGAACTTATAAAATAACTTATACAATATCAACTAAGAAAAAATCTAAAGATAAAAAAAGAATCATAAATATAGTTGATACTGTTAAACCAGAAATAAAACTAAAAGGTAATAGCGTAGTTACCGTATATGTTGGGGAAGAATATGTTGATCCAGGTTTTACATCTATAGATAACTACGATGGTGATATAACTGATAAAGTTATATCAACTAATAATATTAATAAAGAACAAACAGGTACTTATGAAGTAACATATAAAGTATCTGATTCATCAGGTAATGAGTATGAAACAAAAAGGAGTGTTAAATATGTTGATCCATTTAAACCTCTTCCAAGTTTAAATGCTAAAGCAACAAGTATAGCAGTTCTTAATTATCACTTCTTTTATGATCCTAAAAAAGGTGAAGGTGGAGGTGGTTCTAACTTCATAAGTGTTCAAGATTTTGAAGAAGAACTACAATATTTAAAAGACAATAATTATAAAACTTTAACAATGGATGAATTTAGAAGATGGATGTATGGTGAAATAGATCTTCCAGCAAGAAGTGTTCTTATAACAGTAGATGATGGAGCGCAAGGAACAGGTAAACATAATGGAAATAAACTTATTCCACTTTTAGAAAAGTATGAAGCTCATGCAACACTATTTTTAATAACAGGTTGGTGGAACATAGGAAATTATTCATCACCTTATCTTGATATTGAATCACATTCTCATGATTTACATCATGAAAATGTATGTTCTGGTGTATCACGTGGTGCAAAAATACTTTGTATATCAGATGAAGAAGTACTAGAAGATTTAAGAAGAAGCATAGCCGTTACTGGAAGTACTAATGCTTTTTGTTATCCTTTTTATGTATATAACCAGCATACAATAGAACTTGTCCAAGAGGCAGGTTTTAAACTAGGTTTTGTTGGTGGTGATTATAAGGCAACAAGATCAAGTAATAAATATAAAATTCCAAGGTATCATATATATAAAGGTACTTCACTTGCAAGATTTAATAATATGATTGCTTGACACTTCTAGTTATTAGATATTGAATTATAGGAATATATGCTATATAATTAATACATAATAGGAAAGAGAATATGGAGGAAATTTATTTATGAAAAAAATTACAAAGATATTTGTATTTTTAATGGCTTTATTTGCATGTGTTCTAACTTCTAAAGCAACTATTACTGGAACAGATATGGCATGTAACACTGATGATACTATTGGCGTTGGAGGAATGTCTTGTTCACTTAAAGCTATTATAAGTAGCGCTACTGTATCAATTGATACTAGAACTAAAATTGAGCCAAATGATACGTTCAAGATTAGAATTACAAATTTAAGACACGTAAAGGATAATCAAGTAACATTAAAGAAAACTGGTTTTCAATTTAATGGTCAAGATACTTTAGTTTTAACTTTCGCTTCTGAATCAGAGGAAAAAGAAGTAACTGTTAAATACGTTGGAACTACAACACTTAGTGCAGGAGAACATATTTTTGCATTCGGTACTTATATTAAAGATGATGTAAACGTACCTGAAGCTGAATGTGGATTTGACTATAGCATTTTACCAGAAAACACAGTTTGTAAAAAACTTGTTAAAAATGGAACAACTTATTACTATGGTGAAGATGGTCTTTTAATTACTCAAGGAAAAGATGGAAGAACTGTTGAAGAAGAATGGAATTATCAATGTGCTCCAGCTTGTGTAATTAAAGAAGGAAAATACTATGATTATGATGGAAACGAAATAACTGGAGAAGATAAAGAAGGAAAATATTATAAATCTTGCTTTAGTTGTTTAAAACCAGGTGAAAATGATAAGTCAGGTAAAAAAGTAAGCGAATACCATGGTCTTGATGGTAAACCTATTACTGCAGCAAACCCTGAAGAAGAATACAAAAAACAATGTGAAACAACTGAACCACCAAAATGTGAAATTAAAGACAACAAATATTATGACGAAGATGGTAAGGAAGTTTCTAAAGAAGTTTACGCACAAAAATGTATGTGCCGTATAGATGAATCTAAAGATGGTATAAAATATTATGATGATAACAACAAAGAAATATCAGAAGAAGAATTCAATAAAGTTTGTAAACCTGTATGTCGCGTTGAAAAAAATGGTGAAGAAACTAAATATTATGGTTTCGAAGGAAAAGAAATTTCATACGACGACTATAAAAAGATTTGTATGTGCCGTGTAGAAGATGGTAAAGACGGACAAAAAGTTTATTACAATGATAAAAATGAAGAAATTACTGCAGATCAATACAAAGAACAATGTGAAAAACCTGTTCCAACTGGAGATTCAGTTCCATATGTAATGATCCTTGGTGGACTTTTAAGTGCAGCTTCTATATTCTTTATTATAAAATCTAAAAATAAATTAAGAAAAATATAATTAATTTAAATTAAGAATAAGATGAAAATCTTATTCTTTTTTTTATATATTTTTGTTATAATTAATCGTGTTAAACGGAAGTGATTATATATGAATTTACCAAATATATTAGATGCAAGAAAAAGAACAGATAAAAAAACAGAATATATATATCTAAATGAAGAATACGATAAATCAACATTTAGTAGTAAAAAATATTATCTAAGAACATATGGTTGTCAAATGAATGTGCATGATAGTGAAGAAATATCAGCTCACCTTGAATCTATTGGTTTTGAAAAAACAGATGATTTAGAAAATGCTGATTTAGTTATTTTAAATACATGTGCAATTAGGGAAAATGCTCATGATAAACTATATGGCTTTTTAGGTAGATGTAAACATATAAAAGAATCAATTAATAATAATTTAATCATATGTATATGTGGGTGTATGGCTCAAGAAGAAAACGTATGTAAATTTATTATGGAAAAGCATCCATATGTTGACCTTGTATTTGGAACTCATAATATAGCTGATTTAGAAAAATTGTTGATTAATAAAAAAGATAATAAACAAAATATCGAAGTATATTCATGCGAAGGTAATGTTTACGAAAATGTTAAATATCATCGTGACTCAAATTTTAAAGCATGGGTTAATATTCAGTATGGCTGTGATAAGTTTTGCACATATTGCATTGTTCCATACACAAGAGGAAAACAAAGAAGCAGAAAATCAGAAGATATATTAAAAGAAGTAAAAGAGCTCGTTAAAGATGGATATAAAGAAGTAACTCTTTTGGGTCAAAACGTTAATGCTTATGGTAAAGACTTAGAAGGTGAAGTAAGTTTTGCTGAACTTTTACAAAAGGTTGCAGATACTAAAATCGAAAGAGTTAGATTTGTTACATCACACCCTTGGGATTTTACAGATGAAATGATAGATGTTATAGCAAATAACGAAAATATTATGAATTATATTCATTTACCACTTCAATCTGGTTCAGATAGAATACTTAAATTAATGGGTAGAAGATATACTAAAAAAGAATATATTGCTTTATTTAATAAGATTAAAGACAAAGTTGAAAATGCTGCAATTACAACTGATATTATTGTTGGTTTTCCAAATGAATCAGAAGAAGATTTTAATGAAACTTTAGACGTTGTTAATACATGCAAGTTTGATAGTGCATTTACATTTATATATTCTAAAAGGGAAGGAACTCCTGCTGCAAAAATGGATGATAAAGTATCTCTTGAAGAAAAAGAACAAAGATTATATAAACTTAATGAAATTATTAATGATTATTCCTTAATGAACAATCAAAAATATGTTGGAAAAACTGAAAAAGTATTAGTTGAAGGAGTTAATGATAAAGACCAAACTAAACTTTTCGGATATACTGAAACCATGAAATTAGTAAATTTTACTGGAGATAAAGATTTAATTGGTAAGATTATTAATGTTGAAATCATTGATGCAAAAAGCTTTAGTTTAGATGGTAAATTAAAAGAAGAATAAATCTATTTATGAGATTTATTCTTCTTTTTACTTGTTATATTAAATGTAATAAGAGCAAGTATTAATGCAAGTGTAATTGCAATAATATCATAATACTTGTTTATTTTATCAAGGATTTCATCTTTCTTACTTTTTTTAACTTTTTTTGTTTTTTGTTTTGGAACATAGTTTGACCATATATTTAATTTTTCATCTTTTGCATATTTTTCAAATTCTTTTAGTTCAGATGCATATTTATATTCGTCATATAAATATGCAACCTTAGCATAACCATTTTTAACCAATTCTCCTTGAAGAAAAGTATTATCAATCCATACCCAAGCTAGTGTGCGATCGTATTTATCTGTTTTGTCTGCCTTATTATCATATTCTATATATAAGTTCTTTCCACTTTTTATTAAGTTACATAAATAATCTTTTGCCTCAACTGAGTATGGTTCGTCTTTATCAATTTCTGGCGCATCTATAGCTAAAAATCTGACCTTTGTTATTATTTCATCTTTTTTAATTGATATCGTATCTCCATCAATACATTTTTCGAGTTCAACTTTAATTTTTTTAGCACTTACACAAAGTGGAAGTGCTATTAAACAAATAAATATAATTAATATCTTTTTCATCTTTACATCATTCTTTCTTAATTATTATACCATATTATATAAAGTGATATAATAACTTTGAGAAGGTGTAATAGTTGAGAAATAAATTAAATAAATTTACGAAATTCGAACTAAAAATATTAGCTTATATTACCTTACTAGGTTTAATATTATGTGGTTTTATATATTTAGACAGTTATTTAACAAAAATAAATAAATATTTGGGTATTATTAGTACAATACTATTAGTTATATCATTAGTTTTATATATAAAACTAATTAAAAATATGAAAAAAGACAAAGATAGTTTCAAGTTCTTAACAAAACATGAAAGTATTTTAAATAATGAAGAAAAACAAGTATTAGATGATGCAAGAAAACTAAAAAAGATAAAAGATAGATATTACACTATAACAGGTACTATTACAATGATAGCTGTTATTATAGCAACAATATGGTTTTTTTATAGCTTAAAAAGCATATCTAATGACGATACAAAAGGATGGGCAATAATTTTATTTCCTATATTTGTATCTTTTATAGGTTTTATAGTGGGTGGTATATCTATGAGCATTTCAATGACTATATTCTTAAAAAAATATAAAAAAAATAGAAATAAAATAAATAATACGGTTGAAAGTATTAAAGCATCTAGAAAGGCGATGTAAAAATATGTTACAAGTTAAAGATTTAAGATTTCCAATAATATTTATGCTTTGTAGTTTAGTTGTATTTATAGTAGGTCTTGTTCTTGCAATTAGATTTGTAGTTATAGCACCAATAAATAAAGGAAAAACAACAGCAACTATTTTAGAAGCAAGGAATTATACTAAAGTAAAGTATGTAGTAAATGGAAAAACATATATTAAAACATATAGCTTTTATAGTTCAACATATTATGATGGTAAAACAATAAAAATATATTATGATAAATCAAATCCATCTGATTCATTTGTTGCAAATATGAGATTTTTATGGCTTATAGGTCCAGGTGTAGGTATCATTCTTTTAGGAACTTCTGGAATAATACTATGGAAATATTACTTTAAATATAAAAAGGATTCAGTAAGTAGTATGTAAAGAAGGATTATTAATTATGAAAAAAAATGAAAAATGGGTAGAAAAATATAAAATGATTGATCCAAATGATCAATTAAAGATCGCAGAGAGAATAGTAGCAGAATTAAAAGAAAATGAGTTTTTGTTTGATGGTGAAGGATACGATAATGAAAAGTCGGAAGAAATAAGGAAATTTTTTAATGAGTATATTATCAACACAAAAGATAAAGTAAAACTTAGTGCTATGCATAAAACATTAGAAAGATTTGCTAATCTTTCACACAAGAAAAGAGAAGCATTCTTAAATAAAGTATATAGTGACTTAGAAAAATATATAAAAAAAATTGATGGAGATAAAAATAAGAAAAATAAAGAAAAAGATATTATAGATATTGAAAAACAAATTTCATCATTACAAAGAAAACTTAAAAAAAAGAAAAACACGAACTAAATAGTTCGTGTTATTTTCATATTGGTAGCGACGGTGTGATTCGAACACACGACCTGCCGGGTATGAACCGGATGCTCTAGCCAACTGAGCTACATCGCCATTTGTCATTTGACAATATGAATTATAACAAATAATTTATTTAAATACAACTATTTATTTACTATTAATTATAACTTGCCATATTATGTCGAATAAAGTAAAATGTTAGAAGTGAGGTGTATATATGACAAAAGAACAAAAACATTTTTTAGCAATCATTATATTAATAGTATTACTTGCAGGAGGATTTGGAGTGTATGCTTTTTTACATAAGGGTGAAAAAACATGTAAAGCCGAAGAAACTGATGCAATAAAATTTAAAAGAGAGTATGAAGAATTTAATGGTAAAAAATATGATAATACAGAAATATCATATTTTGATGTTAATCTTTCAACAAATAATTTATTTAAATATATTAAAGCAGAAGATGCCGTTAAATTTTTAAAAGAAGATACAGGAGTTATTTATTTTGGTTTTCCACAATGTCCATGGTGCCGTACTTTAGTTCCATACCTTGAAGAAGTAGGTAAAAATATTGGTGTTAAGAAAATATATTATTTAAATATTTCTGAAATGCGTGATACTTACGAAATTGATGGTAAAAAAGCAATTATGACTAAAGAAGGATCTAAAGAATACTATGAACTTTTAGAAGTTTTAGATAAATACTTAGATGAATATTATTTAACAAATGAAAATGGTAAAAAGATAGATACAGGAGTTAAAAGATTATATGCTCCAACTACTGTAGTTGTAAATAATGGTAAAATTGTAGATTTTCTTAAAGGTACTGTAGATACTCAAGAAAAATTTGTTCCTCTAACAGATGATGAAATAGTATCTTTAAAAAAGAATTTAACTAACATGTTTGCAAAGGTATCTAATACAGTTTGTACTAATGAAGGTTGTTAATAAAATACAAGGTTAAAAATCTTGTATTTTTTGTTGCAATAAATAATTATTATTATGTATAATAAAAAATACAAGGAGGGTGGATCAATATGAAGTTAGTAACATTACTTCCAGCTGATAAATACTTAATTATTAATAAAACGATATTATCAGATCAGGATCGTGAAACCCTTATTAATCTTTATGAACCAATAATTGGTGCAACAGCAGTAGGTTTATACCTAGCTTTTTGGAATGACTTAAATAGTATATCCTTAAAAAGTAAAGACCATTCTCATCACCATTTAATGACTCTTCTTAAACTAAGTTTAGAAGACATAAAAAAAGCAAGGGAAGCTTTAGAAGCCATGGGATTAGTTAAAACATATTATAAAGAAGGAGATATAAATGAATATATCTACGAATTATATTCGCCACTTCTTCCATCAGACTTTTTTAATAATGCAATATATAATGTAGTTTTATATAACAATATTGGAAAAGGTGAGTACGATAATTTAGTAAAAAAATATCAAAAGATTGATATTGATTTAACAGGTTATGATGACATAACAAAAAAAATTAATGAGGTTTATCAATCAGTTGATGCACCAATTCCAGAAAATATTATTAAAAGAGAATTTTTAGGTATAAATTCAGAAAATATAATTGATTTTGATTTTATAGTTTCATCTTTACCAAAGGGATTAGTAAATCAACGAACATTTACTTTAGAAATAAGAAAACTTATTAATCAGTTATCTTATATATATAATTTTGATAATATAAAAATGTGTGAACTTATACGTGAATCTATTTCAGAAAAAGGAATTATTAATATAAATGATTTAAGAAAGAATGCTAGAAGTAGATATCAATCTCAAAATGGAGCATTACCATCACTTATATATCGCATTCAACCAGAATATTTAAAATCACCACAAGGAGATAATTCTAAGCGTGGTAAATTAATAGCTGTCTTTGAAAATACAACACCTTATGATTTTCTTAAAAGTAAATATAACAATTCAAAACCAACAGCAAGAGATTTAAAACTTCTTGAAAGTTTACTTATTGATCTAGATTTAAAACCTGCTGTAGTAAACGTATTAATCGATTATGTTTTAAAGAAAAATAATAATAAATTAACAACTGGTTTTGTTGAAACTATTGCAGGTCAGTGGAAAAGACAAAACATTGAAACAGCAGCAGATGCAATGGCATTTGCAGAAGAAGAACATCGTAAATCTAAAAAAATATCTGAAAAGAAAATAATTTCTACTAAAAAACAACCAGAATGGTTTGATGAAAAAATAGAGAAAAAAGAAATTACTGAAGAAGAAGAAAAGAAAATGCAAGAAATGATGGAAAAATACAGGTGATAATTTATGGAAAATGTGAATTTAAGTTATAATAAAAAAATTGTTAGTGAACTAAAAAAAGAATTATCATCTGCAAAAAAAGATGAAAAGTTCATTAAGCTTTGTCAAAAACTAGATATTGATGATAGTGTTGCTGCAAAGTATACATCAAAGTTAGAAGATACGTTATGTGAACTATCTAATTGTAAAAATTGTAAGGGTATATTTCAGTGCAAGAATAAACTTGAAGGATATGTTTCATATCCTAAAAAAGAAGGAAATAGACTTATATTTAGTTATATACCTTGTAAATATACTAAAGCCATTGATGATGAAATAGATAAAAAAAATCACAATCCTTTAGAAGATGTAAGAATGAAGGATATTGACATAACAGATAAAAAAAGACAAGAAGTTATTTGTTATTTAGATGAATTTTTTAATAATTATAGTCCTTCTAAAAATAATGTAGGTTTATATTTACATGGTTCTTTTGGTTCAGGTAAAAGTTTTTTAGTTTCAGCACTTTTAAATGAACTTCATGAAAAGAAAAAAGCATCTGTTTGCATGATTTATTTTCCAGAAGCTTTAAGAACTTTAAAAGATGACTGGGATAATTTTGGAAGTAAGATAGAGTATTTAAAAAGTGTTGATATTTTACTTATTGATGATATTGGTGCTGAAAAAGTAACTGAATGGGGAAGAGATGAAGTTCTTGGAACTATTTTACAAGCAAGAATGGATAAACAACTTGCAACATTCTTTACATCAAACTTAACTATTAAAGAACTTGAAAGTCATTTAGCACTTTCAAATAAAAGTGATGATTTGGTTAAAGCTAGAAGAATAATTGAAAGAATTAAACAGTTAACTAATGATTTAGAATTAATTAGTGTAAACAGAAGAGAAAAATAAGTAAAAATAGGTGGGTTTTGATGAGAACAATAATACTTAATGAATTTACGAAGTTAAAAGAAAATGAAATTGATAATGGAAATATGGTATTTGAATATAAAAGTTTTGGTTTTGATAAAAGACATGCTTTTGAAATTGCTACACTTGAACCATTTAATTTAGTAAGAAAAAATGTTTACAAAAATGATGATGTAATTGATGGGGATATAATATGTCATAAAGATTGGTTTAAATATGATAAGTTTTTAGAACAAGAGTGGGAAAATGATAATGATTATCCAATGGAAATATCATGGGATCATAGATTTTATATTGTAGTTAAAAGCTACGATGGAAATGCATATGCTGTTAATATTAATCCTCAATTTTATGGAGATTTAGTAAGTGAAGATAAAAAGATAGGTTTTTACCCTGATGGATCAATAGAACAACTAGTTGTTCCAGTGGAGGATTTATCTGATGATTATGTTTTCGCACTATCAAACAGCTTTATTATGAAAAATTTTGCTAGGTGTAGTAGTCATGTTATCGATGAAGCTGAAGGTATAGTAAGTTTAAGTGATACTGACATTTATAAAATAAATGAAACAAGTTTAATAGCTCTTAGATTTATAGCTTTTATTAAACAGTTAAAAAATAGTGGTAAAGATAAAATAGTTGTTTCATTTCCTGGAACTAAAGAATATAGGGATTGGTTTCATTTACATCTTAATATGGTTAAAAATCATGATGATAAGACTTTAGAATTCAAGTTTTTAGGATCATATAAAGAGGGAAATAATGCTGTTGTTATCTGTAGACCAGATGTTGCACGTAAATATTTAAAGAGTGGATATTACTGTGTTGATTTTGCAGATATGGTAAGTGGAAAGTATAAACTTGACAAAGATCCTGTAAGGGTAAAAAATAAAAATAATTGACTTTTTATAATATAAGTATTAACATTTTAATTGTAAATCGATGAAGAAAGACACGATTTATATAATGGAAATATAGAGAGTTAATGGCTGGTGTAAATTAACAAGAAGTTATATAAATTACTACTTTTAGAGAGGATTAATAAATCCCGGTTATTATTATTAGCCGTTATTAATAATTAAGTATAATTAAGGATGGTACCGCGTATCTATGCTCCTTTGCATAGCTATGCGGTTTTTTAATTAATAAGAAAGGAATGATTGATATGATAAACATTAAAGAAGATGAAAGATTAACTAAGCTTAATCACTCATGTGCTCACCTTATGGCACAAGCAGTTAAACATTTATTTCCTGATGCAAAATTCTGGGTAGGACCAGTTATTGAAGAAGGTTTCTACTATGATATTGATCTAGGAGATAAAGTATTAACTGATCAAGATATTGAAGCAATATCTAAAGAGATGAAAAAACTAGCTAAAGATGGCAAAAGAATAGTAAGACAAGAAATATCTAAAGATGAAGCTCTAGAAATGTTTAAAAACGATCCATACAAATTAGACTTAATTAATAATATGGATGAAGATAATACCGTAATTTCTTGTTATACTCAAGGAGACTTCACTGATTTATGCCGAGGACCACATGTTGATACTGTTAAAGAACTTAAAAACTTTAAACTTTTAAAGTTTAGCGGAGCTTACTGGAAAGGTGATGCAAGCAATAAAATGCTTCAAAGAATCTATGGTATTTGTTTTGATAATGAAGAAGATTTAAATAAACATCTACAAGAACTTGAAGAAGCCAAAGAAAGAGATCATAGAAAAATTGGTAAAGATTTAGGTATTTATATGATGTCTGATTTAGTTGGTCGTGGACTTCCAATGTATTTACCTAACGGTTTTATTTTATGGAATGAATTTGAAAATTATATTAGAAATAAAGAACTTAAAAGAGGATATAAACATGTTCAAACTCCACCACTTGGTAATGTAAATCTATATAAGACTTCTGGACATCTAGAGCATTATAAAGAATCAATGTTCCCAATTATGCAAGTTGAAGATGAAGAATATGTTTTAAGACCTATGAACTGTCCTCATCACATGGTAATGTATGCTAATGACATTCATTCTTATAGAGATTTACCTTTAAGAATTGCTGAAATTGCAAGAGATTGTCGATATGAAGCATCAGGTGCTTTAAAAGGTATTGAAAGAGTTAGAACATTCTGTCAAAATGACTCACATATTTTCTGTACTCCTGATCAAATTGAAGCTGAATTCAAAGATGTTATAGATTTAATTTTAGAAGTTTATAAAGAATTAGGAATTAAAAATTATCGCTTTGAACTTTCTTTAAGAGATCCTGAAGATAAAGTTAAATATCATCAAGATGATGAAATGTGGAATACTGCAGAAGATGCTTTAAGAAAAATAATGGATGATTTAAATATTCCATATGTTGAGAAAAAAGGTGAAGCAGCTTTCTATGGACCTAAATGTGATGTTCAAGTTCAACCTGCTGTTGGAAATGAAATAACATTATCAACTTGTCAAATAGATTTCTGTTTACCTATGAAATTTGATTTAAAATACATTGATAAAGATGGATCTAAGAAAACTCCAGTAGTACTACATAGAGCTATTCTTGGTTCTCTTGATAGAACAATTGCATTCTATTTAGAGGAAACTAAAGGAAACCTTCCACTATTCTTATCACCAGTTCAAGTTAAAATACTTCCAGTTAATAATGAATATCATTTAGATTATGCTAACGAGATATTAAATAAATTAATTGATGAAGATATAAGAGTTGAACTTGATGATAGAGAAGAAAAAGTTGGTTATAGAATGAGAGAAGCTGTAATGCAAAAGGTACCTATAGTGCTTGTTCTTGGTCAAAAAGAAGTTGATGAGAAGTTAATTTCTTATAGAAGACGTGGTTCTCAAGAAACAACAACTGTAACTTATGAAGAATTCATCGATTTACTAAAAAACGAAATAAAAGAACATAAATAGAAATATTTATGTTTTTTTATTGATTAATCATATGTGTTTTTATATAATAATAAGAACTTTATTTAAAAAAGATTGTGGGAATTTTTATGGATGAAAAACTATTACTAAGATTAATTAATTCAAATTTTAGTGCATCACAAATTTGTGATGAACTCAATGTGAATTACAAAGATTTATTTTGCAAAATCAACGAATTAAAAACTAAAGGAATTTTTTACTATCCATCTTATGATAGTAAAGGGGAAATATTTTATACTACAGAAAAAATAAATGCTGATGATCCTATTACAATAAACCCTGATCATGGCCGTATATCATTTGTATCCCTTTCTGACATTCATATCGGAAGTGTATATGATGATGAAAAAAGACTTTATGAAATTCAAAATTATGTATTATTTAAAGACCTGCACTTTATTTTAAATTCAGGAGATAATATTGACGGTTTTCCAAAATCTAAAGATAGTTTTCCAAGAAGAATTCCCTCTATAGATAAGCAAGCTGAAGAATTTATAAGAGTATATCCACAAGCAAGTGAACTCGTTACAATTTGCGCTTTAGGTGATCATGATTTAAGAAGTAGATTATCTAGTGGAATGTCATTTAATGAATATTTAAGAAAAAATAGACACGATATAAAGGTGTATAGCAGTGGTTATGGAATTATTAAAATAGCAAATAAAGAAATAATGCTATGTCATAATGCAAACGATCCAAGAATAAAAGAAAAATTAACTGATAACATGATTTTAATTAGTGGACATAGTCATTATTTTGATAAAAATATTTATTCTTATGGTAAAGGATTGGCAGTAAGGATTATTAACCCATCAGTATCAAGACTTCCAGAAATTAATGGCTTTACAAGTGGCTTTTTAAGATGGGATTTTGATATATCAGGTAATATAGTTACATGCATTCATGTTCAAGAATATGTTTTTGATGAAAATAACAAGATAAAAGAAGGAAGTTTAGATCACTTCTCACTTGTTATTGGAAACAACAACACAAGAACAAGAAAAAAATTTTATTAGGGAGGTTTTATAAATGAAAAAAGAAGACTTAATTCTTCTTAAACTTGAAATTTTAGAAATAATTGAAAAAGTAAAAGAAAAAGAGCAACAAGAAAGTAAAGATATAAATGAAAAACTTCACGATCTTTTAGGTGAAGAAACACCTTACGAAAATGATAGACAAAAAGAAAGTCGATAATAAAGTTACTAAAATAAAATAGAAAGTGAGAAATAATAATGAGTAAAATGACCGATGAGCAGTTTAAACAATTCAGAATTAAACTTTTAGAAGATGTATTTGCAATAAATAGAGATAGAAAAGTAGATGTAGAATTGAACTCAGAAAAAAATTTTGAGTGTGGCATTTGCCCAATAAAGGACACATGCACTGCAACAACTGAAGAAATAACACCAGAATATAAAAAGGATTGGTGTTTGCTTGAAAGAAATAAATATTTTAGCAGAACAGGAAATACTATTGAACCTGTGATAAATCGCAACGAACAAGAAAATAATACTAGCGAAAAAGAATCAGAAAAACAAAAAGTTAGAACATATGTTAAGAAATCTAACAATATTCACTAATATATTCTTGACATTTACATAAAATAGTATATAATTAATATCGTTATATGAAAAAGGAAAGCGATGTATCCACATCCACCTGATTACGAAGTAGTAATAGGTAAAAGGCCATAAAAAAATAAATAATAATATATTTATAATTTAAGGTTTTTAAAGTGGATACATATTATGTATCCACTTTTTTGTATTAATAATTTAAATTTGGAGGTTGATTACAATAGCAAATAATAACAAAAATGAGTTACCTATTAATGAAAATATAAGGGTTGCTGAAATGATGGTTATAGGTCCAAATGGAGAGCAGATGGGAATAAAAAATATTACAGATGCATTAACACTAGCTAACTATGCTGGTTTAGATCTAGTTTTAATGAATGGTAATTCTACTCCTGCTGTTGCTAAAATTATGGATTATAACAAATATAAATATGAAAGAAATAAAAAGTTAAAAGAAGCTCAAAAAAATCAAAGAGCTGCTAATAAGGAAGTAAAAGAATACCGTTTATCAGTAAATATAGATATTCATGACTTTGATACAAGAGTAAAAAATGCTCGTGAATACTTACTTAAGGGACATAAAATAAAAGGTTTTTTAAGATTTAAAGGTAGAAGTATTACTCACCCTGAATTAGGTCAAGAAGTTCTTCTTCGTTTTGCTGATGCATTAAGTGAAGAATCAACAATTGAAACACAACCTAAACTTGAAGGTAAACAAATGTATATGCTATTAGCCCCTAAAAAAGATAAATAATAATTTATTTAAATAATAAGAAAGAAGGAATGTATTATGGCAAAAGGTCCAAAACAAAAAACTCATAAAGCAAGTGCTAAAGTTTTAACTAAAAAGAAAAACGGAACTATTACTTATAAAAAAGGTAATGGTAACCATAAAACTGCAAAAGACTCTTCTAAAGCAGTTAGACAAAGAAGAAATAAAGGAATCTTAGGAAAAGGAGAAGCTAGCAGATTAAAATCTGTTATCTAGTAGAGGTGAATAAATATGACAAGAGTTAAAGGCGGAACAGTATCTAAAACTAGAAGAAGAAAAGTACTTAAAGCTGCTAAAGGATATTTTGGTTCTAAACACAGACTTTATAAAACTGCTCAAGAACAAGTATTCCATAGTGGAGTATATGCTTATAGAGATAGAAGAGCAAATAAAAGAAACTTTAGAAAACTTTGGATTACAAGAATCAATGCTGCTTGTAGATTAAATGAAATTAGTTATTCTAAATTCATTTCAGGTTTAAACAAAGCTGGTGTTGAAGTAAATAGAAAAATGCTTTCAGAACTTGCTATTGATGATGCAAAAGCATTTGCTTCTTTAGTAAAAATTGCTAAAGATGCAAATGATGGAAAAATTGCTAAAAAAGAAGTAGCTAAAAAAGAAGCTCCTAAAGCTGAAAAAATAGAAGTTAAAAAAGAAGCTCCTGCTAAAAAAGAAGAATCTAAAAAAGATTACTCTAAAATGACTTTAGCAGAACTTAAAGAAGTTGCTAAAGCACAAAATGTTAGTGGATATTCTACAATGAAAAAAGCTGACTTAATTGCTGCTATAAAATAATCTCTTTTAAAGAGATTTTTTTATTGAAGATATAATTTTAAAGTGATAATATTGTTGAAAAACGAAGGTGCTATTATGAAAATTGAACAGATTAGAGATATTTTAACCTTAGAAAACAAAGAAAAATATGAAAAATTAAGAGATAAGTATCTGATTCATTATAATGAACAAAAAGAAAAACTTTATACTGTTTTAAAAAGTGGATCATCAGAACGTATTAAACAGTTCAAGGAAAATCTAAGCAGTATTGAACAACTTATTAAACAGTATGATATGAAAACAAAATGGTGTAAATACCATAATTGTAAGCATATCTGGTTTATTTCTAAGTATGGTACATATTGTTTAAAATGTCATATGAAACCAAAAGCTGTATCTAGTGGTAATAAACCAAAATTGATATCTAATACTAATGCATCTAGAAGTTACATGAGAATGATAAAGTGCACTACATCTGATCAAGTAAATGAATATATAAATGAGCCTGAGTTTACCTCAATAAATTATAATAACATAACACCTAAAGTTGCTAATTATATAACTTTAGTTTTAAAAGAAAGATATGGAGAATTAGATTCGAATTTATTTAAATATTTATTTGAAAATGAATTACAAAAAGGTACTCATTGTCAAATGTTTAATGAGAGTAATCCACATAGAAAATAACTAAATTTTTATTTTAGTTATTTTTTTTATTTCTTGAAAGTTTATTAATATTTAGATATAATTAATTAGATAGTAAGGAGGACATAAAATGCGTAAGATAATTGCTAGTTTAGATATTGGTTCAAGTCTTATAAAATTGGTTGTTGGTGAAATGACTAAGAATAAATTTAATGTTCTTCTTGCAATTAATTCCGAAAGCCAAGGAATTAAAAATGGCTTTATAGTTAACCAAGAAAGTTTTAATGAAGTAATTGTTGATTTATTTAAAAAAGCTGAAGAATTACTTGGAATTAAGGTAAAAAAAGTTATTGTAAACGTTCCTATTTACAATGCAAAATATGAACTAGTTGAAGGTTCAACAACTATAAATAATGAAGAATATGTAGTTGGACCTAACGATATCGTTAGATCAATGCAATCTGCAGTATATAATAAAGTACCTGATAATATGGAACTTATTAATTTAATTCCTATTATTTTTAAAATAAATGGTGACATTTTAACAAAAGAACCTTTAGGAATAGGCGCTGAAAAACTAACTAGCAAATGTATTTTAGTTACTGCGCCTAAAAAGGGTATTGAACCTATAATAAAAGTTTTAGAAAAAAATCAAATTGAAATTATTGATTTAGCATTTTGCTCATTTGGTGATTATGAAGAACTTCATGATCAATATGATGATGAAGAAACTGGTGCAATAGTTAATATTGGCGCCGACACAACTGAAGTAAGCATTTTTAATAAAGGCGTTATTCATTCAGCAGATGTTATTAATATGGGATCAAGTAACATTGATAAAGACATTTCATATATCTATCATATTTCACTATCTGATGCTAAATATATTAAAGAAAACTTAGCATTATGTCATACAAGAATGGCTCAACCAAATGAAGTTATAGAACTTGCAAATGAAGAAGAAGAAACAATAAGAATAAATCAATACGAAGCCAGTGAAATTGTCATGGAACGTATTAAAGAAATTTTTAATTTGGTGAAAAAACAAATAAATCTCTTAACAAAAAAGGAAATAAGTTATATAATTATTACAGGAGGCTTAACGGAAGCCGCTGATTTTGAAATTATAGTTGATGAATCCTTTGGTTCAGTTGCTAAAGTAGCAAACGTAAACGAAATTGGTGCAAGAAATAACATTTATAGTTCTTCCGTAGGCTTAATTAAATTTTACAATCGAAAATTAAAACTTCGAAATAAAGATTATTCCATCTTTACTCTTGATGAGCAAGAAGAATTTAGTGGTTTAGAAAATAAAAAGGGAATATCTGAAAATTCAATACTTGGTAAAGTATTTGGAATATTTTTTGACAAGTAAGGAGAATATATATGAACGGATTAAAAATGGATCAAATTGCAAAAATTAAAGTTGTTGGTGTTGGTGGCGGAGGATGTAACGCTGTTAACCGAATGATTGATGAAGGTGTTAAAGGAGTAGAATTTATTGTTGTAAATACAGATTTACAAGCATTAAACGCATCTCGCGCTGAACACAAAATTCAAATCGGAGAGAATATTACAACTGGTCTTGGTGCTGGTGCTGATCCTGAAGTAGGACGTGCTGCTGCACTAGAAAGTAAAGCTTTACTAGAAGAGTCATTAAAAGGCGCAGATATGATCTTTATTGCATGTGGTCTTGGTGGAGGAACTGGTACTGGTGCTGCCCCAATAATTGCTGAAATTGCTCAAGAACTTGGATCACTTACTGTTGCAATTGTTACTAAACCATTCAGATTTGAAGGAAAAAGAAGAATGGAAAATGCTTTAATGGGTCTTGATGAACTTAGAAAACATGTTGATTCACTAATCGTTGTTCCAAATGATAGATTAAGAGATATTATTGATAAAACTACAGGATTTGATGATGCATTCAAAGAAGTTGATAAAGTACTTCACCGTGGTGTTCAATCAATATCTGATTTAATTGCTGTAACAGGAATTATCAACCTAGACTTTGCAGATGTTAAAACTGTTATGGAAAACTCAGGTACTGCTATTATTGGTATCGGATGTAATGCTGGTGAAAATAGAGCTATTGAATCTGCTAAACAAGCTGTTTCAAATGCTTTACTTGAAGCTACAATTGATGGAGCTAAGAATGCTATCGTTAATGTTACAGGTGGTAAAAACCTTACATTATTTGAAATCGAAGATGCTGTTGAAACTGTTAGAGCAGCAGCAAATAATGATTTAAATATTATCTTCGGTGCTATTAAAAATGAAAACTTAACTGATGAAGTTATCGTTACAGTAATTGCAACTGGTTTTGATGATAATAATCGAGAAGAAGATTCTGAATATAAAGCACCAGATACAGACCTTCCTCAAAGAAGATCTCCTGAAGATGATATTGATATTCCATCATTTTTAAGAAATCGTAATGATTTTTAATTAAAGAACAAAAAGATTAACCAAAAGGTTAATCTTTTTTATTGAATATAATATAAGTTGATTGTATAATTTAATTAATAATAAGAGAGGGTGATAACATGGATAAACCTACATTACGAGAACTCCTTAAAAATCCTGCAAACGTAGTATTAGTTCTTATTTTTTTTACAAGTATTATTGTTGGTTCTTTATTTATGTTCCGTGTTTTCTACCATGAAAATGACAACTCTGAAGTTGCCATGAAAGAAATAGATGATAATTTATCATATTATCTTTCAGTTGATACTACTGATGAATCTGGTAACCCTTCAAAAAACATTGTTTTAGTTCTAAGTGATAATAATAAATTTAATCTTATATTATCAAATGAAAAAAAATATGGTTATTCTGGATTATACGTAAAAAAAGATAATATTATATATTTATATACTGATAAATTTTATTCATCAGAAGTTAAAGCTGAATTTAAAGAATTTATTATAACTATAGAAAATGATGACTTAGTTTTAAATAGTTCTATAAATAACACATCAAATTATAGATTAAAGAAAAGTAATTTAAGTGATATTAAATCAAAAGGATTTAATAATGTTAATATAAATACTAGTCAAATAAATTATTCTTATATGGATAGCGATAATGAAAATATTTATAATAGTATTTATAGTTTAACATCACCATATAATGTAATTAAATTTATTGATAGAATAGGTAATCATATAGTTCTTCAAGCAGAAGGTAATGTTGTTCGTGATAGTTCTATATATAGTGGTAATGCAATTTATAGAAGATACATAAATCCATATTATATTCTAGAATTTATTTTACCTAATATTTCAGAAGATAACTATAACGCAAATACTATTAATGAATACGTACGTAATATTTTTAAAACTGAAATTAATTTTAATAATTTAGGAAATATTAAATATAATGGTAAAGTTTACAATTATGAAAACGATGCTTACCATAAGATAAATGATAATACTGAAAACTTAAATAATAGTTATATAAAAAGAGTATATAACTATGAAATAATTGATAATAAACTATATGTTTACGAAATAGCAGTTGGTTATGAATGTTCTGGTGGAACATGTAAGTTCTATCCATTCACTGAAATTAATCAAGATGAAAGAAATTACTACGATTTTACCGCTAGCTCAATTGATATTATTAATGTTTTAAATAATAAAGATAAAATTAATTATTTCAAATGGACATTTGAAATAGATGAAAACAGTAACTATATATTTGAGACTTTAGAATTTATTTAATATGTATGACTAATATCGACATATATCTTTTTAAAGTAGTGTTAACCTATAATAGGTGATCCTATGAAGATATATGTCGATATTATTTTTTTGATAAACTTAATTTATGATTATTTGATTTTAAATTCTGTAAATATAGTTTTAAGAAGAAGAATAAAAGTAAAAAGAATACTTTGTGGATCATTTATTGGAAGTATTTCTGCATTTGGTATATTTTATCCTTTACTTAATAATATATATTTAACGCTTTTACTTGGTATTATTATGGTTTTATTAACCTTTGGTTTTAAAGACATAATATATTTGAAAAACAATCTTTTATATTTTTATTTAATAAGTGTTATTTTTGGTGGTTTCTTATATTTAGTCAATATAAAATTTAATCATCATTATAATTCTAGTGACGCATACAACTTTCAAATAATGACAAATTTTATTGGCATTATAATTTTAAGTCCCATCATCTATTTTTTTTATTTATATGCAAACAAAAACAATAATGTAAATCATAAAAATTACTATAATTTAAAGTTTTCACTTAAAAATAAAATATATGACATAACAGCTTTTTATGATACTGGAAATTTAATAAAAGATCCGTATAAAGGAAGACCAGTAATACTAATAAATGAAAAACTTTTATATGGTGATATAAAAAATAAAAGTCCCATATATGTTCCTTGTAATATGATAAATAATCATATTTTACTTAAGTGTTATAAACCTAATCTTTTAGTCGTAAATAATCGTGTTATTAATAACACATTAATAGGATTATGGGATAAAAGTAATTTTTATGATGGCATTGATGCCATCATATCTGGTTATATAGGAGATAAAATATTATGATAAAGAAAATAATATCATTATTTAGAAAAATATTTAATCGATGCTTCTTTTTGGGAAGTACAGACAAACTTCCACCACCACTTTCAAAAGAGGATGAATTAAAATATTTAATTGAAATGCAAAATGGAAGTGAAAAAGCTAAAGATATTTTAATTGAACATAATTTAAGATTAGTTGTCTTTATTGCTAAAAAATATGAAACAACAGGTTATGATATTGAAGATTTAGTAAGCATAGGTTCTATTGGTCTAATTAAGGGAATAAATACATATAAGATAGATAAAAACATTAAACTTGCAACTTATGCATCTAGATGTATTGCAAATGAAATACTTATGTATGTAAGAAAAAATAAAAATAGAAAAGGGGAAATAAGCTTTGAAGATGCTCTTAACTTTGATTCAGAGGGTAATGAACTTCATCTTGAAGATATTTTAGGAACTAGTGATACTATAGTGCCAGATGAAATAATAAATAAATTTGATAGATTAAAACTATGTGATGAAATATTAAAACTCGATGAAAGAGATAAACAAATTATTATCATGAGATACGGCTTATTTAATACTAAAGAATATACTCAAAAAGAAGTTGCTGATCTACTTGGTATAAGTCAGTCATATATCTCAAGAATAGAGAAAAAAGTAATAAGTAAATTAAAATTTACAATGGATGTTTAAATTTATGAATAAAAAATAAATTCTTTCTTCATTATATAAAGAAGAAAGGATTTTTTTATGAAAAACTATAAAGTAGAAATAACCAATTTAGATACAAGTTTAATACCAGTTCTATCTAAAGAAGAAATGAATGATTTATTTATTAGGTATCAAAATGGAGATGAAAAAGCTAAGGAAAAACTCGTTGAAGGGAACTTAAAATTGGTTTTAAGTATTCTAAAAAAATACAACAACGGAAAACATAACATTGATGACTTGTTTCAAGTTGGTGTTATAGGTTTAATAAAGGCAATTGATAATTTCGATCTATCATATAATCTAATGTTTTCAACTTACGCAGTAACTTTAATAATGGGTGAAATAAGAAGATATATAAGGGATAATACTCCATTTAGAGTGTCTCGCAGTATTAAAGAGTTATCTTATGATATTTTATCTTTTAAAGAAGAATATATTAAACACTATGGCTTAGAACCAAGCCATGATGTTATTGCTAAAAAGTTAAATATCAGTGAGTATATGGTATCATATGCTCTAGAATCACTTACACCAACAGTTAGTATTTATGAACCAATCTATCAAGATTCCGGAGAACCAATATATTTGCTCGATCAGTTATCAGATAATAAAGAATCAAATATACTAAAAGATAAATTAATTGAACTTAAAAGAGCTTTAACAAAATTAAAAGATAGAGAAAAAGAAGTTATTTTAAGAAGATATATTATTGGTGAAACACAAATTGAACTAGCAAAAAGATATAACATTAGTCAAGCTCAGGTTTCAAGAATTGAAAAAAGTGCAATAGAGAGAGTAAAAAAGATGATTGATTAATATAATTATTTAAAAGGAGTTGTTAAAATGTTTTTAGGTGATTTACAAACAAAAGATGTTGTAAATATTAATGATGGAAAAAACTTGGGCCGAATTGTAGATGTAGAAATAGATAGTGAAGGTAAAATAGTAAATATTGTGATTGAAAAAAGAAAATTCTTTAAAAGATTTTTTAATAGTGGTTCGCAAATAAATATTATGTATCAAGAAATTAATAAAATAGGTGATGACGTTATTTTAATAAGTATTTAAAATATGGTATAATTACGAGTAGGTGAAGGATTTATGAAATTTAAAGTTTTTTTAAATGCTATAATTATTTTTACTTTAGATTTATTAACAAAATCAATGGTGTTTAGTTATTTACTATATGGTAAATCAAAAACAATAATTTCAAATTTCTTTTCATTAGTTCCAACAAAAAATACAGGAGCTGCATTTTCAATATTTTCTGATGCAAATATATTTTTAATAATAGTATCAGTATTAATACTAGTATATCTATTATATTTATTAAATAAACAAATAAATTTTAATAAGTTAAACATTATTTCATATGGTTTATTAATTGGTGGATTACTTGGTAATTTATACGATCGTATAATATATAAATATGTAAGAGATTTTTTCTCTTTCAAAATATTTAATTATGATTTTGCTATTTTTAATGTTGCAGATATAGCTATTTGTTTAGGAGCTATATTATTAATAATTACTCTTTTTAAAGAAGGTAGAAAAAATGAAGTTAATAAGTAATGAAAGTGATATAAGAATAGATAAGTATCTTGCACAAAACACTGATTATTCAAGAGAACTAATTAGTAAAATGATTAAAGCAGGAAGCATTCTAGTTAATGGTAAAATTATAAAACCAAGTTATTTAGTTATAGAAAATGACGAAATAACCATTGATGAATCATTTAAAATAGATACTGATTTAGAAGCTGAAAAAGTTGAATTTAATATTTTATATGAAGATGATGATTTAATGGTTATTGATAAACCTAGTGGTTTAGTTGTTCATCCTGGAAATGGTAACAAAAGTGGAACACTTGTTAATGGATTAATATATCATAATAAAGAGTTAAGCGATGTTGGTGGAGAAGAAAGACCTGGTATTGTTCACAGAATAGATAAAGACACAAGTGGAATTATGCTTGTTGCAAAAACAAATAAATGCCATGAACTTCTTGCTGATGACTTTAAAAATAAAAGAGTTAAAAGAACATATATTGCGCTTTTAAAAGGTAAATTTCCACACCAAAGTGCAACAATCGATGCTCCAATTGGAAGAGATAAAAATAATCGTTTAAAAATGTGCGTTACACCTGAAAATAGTAAAAATGCAGTTACACATTTAAAAGTCATAAAAAGGTATGATAAATATACTTTAGTTAGTTTAAATCTAGATACAGGTAGAACCCATCAAATTCGTGTTCATATGTCATATATTGGTTATCCAGTATTTAACGATCCATTATATGGATCAAAAGATGCAACACCATTTGGTCAATTTCTTCATTCAAGTGAAGTAGATTTTACTCATCCAATAACAAAAAAAGTGATGCATTTTGAAGCACCACTACCAAAAGAGTTTCAAGACTATCTTGATAAGTTAGATGAAGAAATATTTTAGTGTTCCATAAATAAATGTAATAATGTTAATTATAAAAAACCATGTAAGCATGGTTTTTTGTAACTTACTTTTTATATCTTTAATATAAAGAAAATTTATAAAAATCATAATAAATATCATTAAAAGAGATAAACTAATTGATTTATATTTAAAATAAAATATTAGTAGTGAAATAAATAAGGTGTTAAGTGATAGATTATCAAATAGAATATCATTATTAACATTTTTAATATCTTTAATTTGTAAAAAATTAATTGTAATAATACCAAGTAAATATATTAGTATAAGTGTTATTTTCATTTGTAGCGCCTCTTTACTAAAAATATGATTTATAGTAAAATATTATTCGTTAAAGGAGAATACATATGGGTTTAATCATGAGCGATAAAGACGAAATTCTAATGTCTTTAGTGCACTATTTTATTACAGAAGAAAACTATACACCAATAGTTGTTAAAGGTGCAAAAGATGAAATATGGCTTGAAAATATGGATGGACCATATCGTGTTGTCCGTATTAATTCAAATCATATTCATAATGATGAACAATTTGACTTTGATATGCTTAAAACTAAAAGTGTATTAAAACAAATAAAAAAGAAAACTTTTTCTGTTTCAATGAATGTACTAAATATCTTTTTAGATATTAATAAATTACCAGATAAAGATTTTAAAGATATGGACATTATATATATTGATTCTTTAAAAGATGTTCCAGAAAATAAAGTTTTATTAAACGCTTTTAAAAAGATCAAAACAAACTTAAAAACTGATCAGATAGATATTGAAGACATTATAAACAAAACAGAAGATGTGAACAAGAAAACTGAGAAGAAAAATAAAGTATATGAGGATATATTTAAACCTAAACAAATAATAATTACAAAAATAATTATGTGCGTATGTTTTTTATACTTCTTCTTAATATATTTTAAAACAAACGGAGAGTTAACTGCACCTAATCTTGTTTATTATGGAGCTAATTATCGTGCTTATATTCAAAGTGGTGAATGGTATAGATTGTTTTCATGTATCTTTATTCACGCATCAATATTACATTTAATAGTAAATATGTATGCTCTTAGAATAATAGGTTACCAGTTAGAATCATATCTAGGTAAATTAAGATACACTTTAGTATTTATCATAAGTGGTGTCATCGGAAGTTTATTTAGTGCTATTTTAACAAATAGTGTAAGTGTAGGAGCATCAGGTGCTATATTTGGTCTTCTTGGATCATATCTATATTTTGCATACCACTATCGACTAGTTTTAGGAAATAGTTTGAAAAATGAAATTATACCAGTAATTTTAATTAATTTACTGATTGGTTTCCTTGTTCCGGGAATAGACATGTTTGCTCATATAGGAGGCCTAATAGGTGGTATATTTGTAACTATGGCTTTAGGTGTTCCTGGAAAAAATAACAAATCATCAATGATAAATGGAACTATTTGTTTGTTCTTACTTATAGGATTTTTAAGTTATTTATTATTTTATTACATATAAAAAATATCATCATATTGATGATATTTTTTAAAATAATCTTGAAAATTCAATTAGCTTTCCTATTATATATTCATTACTTATAATTTCTTTTTTATCTATTAACGTTTTAATAGTTAACTGTTCATTTTCTATAAGTAATAGTTCGTCGAATTTATTATATGTTTTTTCTTTAGAGATGATAAGTATATCATCTTTTTTAAATTCATTTAAATTATCTTTTAATTTATAAGCAAATACTTCAACATTTTTTGGCATTCTTGATGCAGGATAATCAAATGTTTCATTTGTCTTTTTTAAATTTAATCCAGTATAGATATTTAGTTTTACTGCTTTTGTTTCATCAGTTTTAAATTCGTTAATTCCAACAACTTCTAAAGTTCTAAATTTTGAGTTTGTTTTTTTGATAAATCCATTTTTTTCTAGTCTTTTTATATGAGAGTGAACAGAGGAAGGACTATTAAGACCAACACCTTTAGCAATTTCTCTTACAGCTGGTGGAAAACCATGCTTAGCTGTGTATTCTTTAATGTAATTTAAAACATTTTCTTGTTTTTTTGTTAATTTAATATCTTTCATACTTTTTCCCTCGAACGTATGGTAACATTATTTAACCAAAAAGTCAAACAAATGTTCATATATAAATAAAAATTTTTCTATAAATAATTACAAAATTGTTGTATAATTAATTAAAGATTATAGATGGGAGCTATCGCATGAAGATTTTACTTACATCAGATACATATGAAAATCAAATAAATGGTGTTTCATGTTCAGTTATAACGCTTCGTGATGAGCTTCGTAAAAAAGGACATGACGTAAGAGTTTTAACTCTTTCAAGTAATAGAGAGTCAAAAATGGTTAAAACAGATTATTTAATCGGTTCATTTTCTGTGCCATTTTATCCTGATGCCAGACAAACCCTTAAGTTTCACGATAAAATAATCAAAGATATTGTAGCTTGGCATCCAGATATTATTCATATTCAAACAGAGTTTTCAATAGGTAAAATTTCAAAGAAAATAGCAAAACTTTGTAATTGTCCTTACATAAACACAAGCCACACGTTATATGAAGATTATTCAGGTTATGTTATTCCAAGTAAAACTATTGGAAAAGCAGTTGCTAGAAAATTTATAAAAAGATCATATAGAAATTCTGATGCTATTATTGCACCAACACAAAAAATTAAAGATTTACTTTTAAAATATGAAATTAAAAAACCTATTTATATTATTCCAACTGGAATAGACTTAGATCGATTTTATAAAAAATTATCCATGACAGAAAAATCAAAACTAAAATCTAAACTAAATTTAACTAATAAGTCTAAAGTGTTAGTTTCAATTGGTCGTGTTGCTAAAGAAAAGAATCTTGATGAAATAATTGAATTTTTACCTGAGTTAATTGAAAAAGATAATAATATCGTTTTACTTATAGGTGGAGATGGACCATATAAAAAGAATTTAGAGCAAAAGGTTAAAAAGTTAAAACTTGAAGATCATGTTCGTTTTTTAGGTATGATACCTCCACAAAATACATACAAATACTATCAATTAGGAGACATATTTGTATGTGCATCAACTAGTGAAACACAAGGTATAACATATATTGAAGCTTTAGCTTGCGGAATACCATTAGTATGTAGATACGATAAATGTTTAGATGGTGTTATTGAAAATGGTTATAATGGTTACACTTACAATAGTAAAGAGGAATATAGAAACTATATATTTAAAATATTAGGTGATAAATCATTACATAGTAAACTTAAAAAGAATGCTTTAGAAAGTTCTACAAATTATTCTAAAGAAAAATTCCGTGATAGTATTGAAAACTTATATAATGAAATCATTAATAAAAAGGGAAGTGAATCAAATGAAACCAAGTGATACAAATTGTATTAATGCACTAAAGATGCTAGGCATAGATATGATTGATAAAGCAGGAAGTGGACATCCTGGAATTGTTTTAGGCGCTGCAAATATTTTATATACTTTATATGCAAAGTGTCTAAATATTAATCCACATGACCCAAACTGGTTTAATCGTGATAGATTTGTTATGTCAGCTGGTCATGGTTCTGCGCTTTTATATGCAACTTTATATATGAGTGGATATGATTTAACTATTAGTGATTTAAAAAACTTCCGTCGAATAAATTCTTTAACACCAGGACATCCAGAACATGGAGTTACACCTGGAGTTGATGCAACAACAGGACCTTTAGGTCAAGGTGTTGCTAATGCAGTTGGTATGGCACTAGCAGAAAGATACTATCGCAATTTAACTTTAAAATACTATCCTGATAAACCACTTGTTGATTATTACACATATGTTTTATGCGGAGACGGTGACTTAATGGAAGGTATTTCTTACGAAGCCCTTTCATTTGCTGGTACTCAAAATTTAAATAAATTAATTGTTTTATATGATGCAAATCATATGAGTTTAGATGGACCTACATCACTTTCATTTACCGAAAATGTTCCAGATCGTATGGAGGCTTTAGGTTTTGCAATTCAGATGATTGAAAGTGATCCTGATTTAATAGAAAAAGCAATTAAAAAAGCAAAAAAATCTCCAAAACCAACATTTATATATGTTGAATCAGTTATTGGTGAAGGATCAAAACTTGCAAATACAAATAAAGTTCATGGTAAACCGCTTGACTGCGATGATATAGCTCAACTTAGAAAATCATATGCACTGTCAACTGAGCCATTTGTTGTTCCTGCAGAACTTATGCAATTTGTTCATAAAAAAATAGATGAACGATGCACTAAAATGTACGAAGAGTGGGAAAACGAAAAAATTGTTATATCAAATGCTAATCGTATGATTAAACAAATATTTAATAATATTGAAAAAGATACCTTAGTTGTTGATTTTGATGTATCAAACTTCGAAGTGAGCGATGATTATGTCGAAGATTTAAGAGATACAAATCAAAAAATAATGAATATAATTGCTCGTAAAACACCATTTTTCTTGGGTGGTGCTGCAGATTTATCATCAAGCACTAAGACTTTTATATTTAATGAAGAGTTTATGAGTGAAAATGAACCACTTAATCGTAATATACCATTTGGTGTAAGAGAGCACGCTATGGGTGGAATACTAAATGGTATGGCTCTTTGTAAATTAAATGTTTTTGGAAGTACATTCTTATCATTTAGTGATTATATGAAGCCAGCAATAAGACTAAGTGCTATGCAAAACTTAAATGTAAATTATGTTTTTACACATGATTCAATTCAAGTTGGTGAAGATGGACCAACACATCAACCAATTGAACAATTAATAGGTCTTAGATCTATACCTAATTTAACTTTATATAGACCTTGTGATATAAATGAATTAATTGGTACATGGAATCAAATTATTAAAACTAAAGGTACAAACGTTGTTGTTGTTGCTAGAAAAGAACTTTCTAAGTTATCAGGTTCAAAAGCAGACTTAGTAAAAAATGGCGCTTACATGATTAAAAAAGAGAAAAAACAACTAGATGCTATTTTAATTGCAAGTGGTTCAGAAGTAGAACTTGCAACAAAAATATCTGATGAACTTGACACTATAGGTATTCATACAAGAGTTGTTAGTATGGTTTCTCAAGAGTTATTTGATAAACAAAGTAAAGAGTATATAAGTGAACTTCTTCCAGGAAATGTTTTAACAATAGCAATTGAGTTAAGCACAACAAATAATTATCAAAAATATACATATAACCAATTTATTATTGGTTTAAATGAATTTGGTTATAGCGGAAATAAAGCAGATGTTTGTGAAAAAATGTTAGTAAATTACGAAACTATAAAATCAAGAATAGAAAAAATAATTAGAAGTTTCTAATTCGACATAATTTTAAATCACCAACTGATATTATGAAGTTGGTGATTTTTATATGAGAACATTTCACATATTTAATATAAATCCTTATGTTGAAAATCTAATACGAGATGATGCATATCCATTATTTAAATCATTTTTAAAAATAAAAAATATGTCTAAAAAAGATTTATCGATGGGAATAAATATATATGAGCAAATTGCCATGCCTATAGAAAAAGATAAGATAAACAAAAATATTTATAAATACTATCTTGAATCTGATTTTTATATGAAATACCATGATACTCATACTTATATAAATAAATATAAAGATGAACAAAGTACTTTAATTGTAAATAGTTCATGCATAAAACTAGAAAGTAATATGCCTAAACCAGAATTTTTTAAATGCTTATCAAAAAAGAAAAATCTTTTCGTATGTGATTTTGATAATAAGGATTATTTTTGGATAAACGATATAATCTTGAAATAGATTGGTTATTTATGATAAAATACATCTACTTACCTAAAAAAGGAGTTATAAATTATGGACTTAGGCGCATATGCTAGAGCAAAATTTACGGATTCTATAAATAATTATTATTCAATAGTTAATTATGCAAATGAATTAAAAGAAAATGATCTTCAAAAGTACAAAAAAAGTTTTTATACACAGTATTATGAAGCAAAAAGTCTAGTAGCCTTAGGAAGATTCGATGAAGCAGAAAAAGTACTAGATGAGTATACATTTGAACTATTTAAAAAATATAAATATAATAAATATCTTATAGCTCTGTGTAATGATTTAAAAGGTGCTATTCATTTTTATAGAAGAGAGTATTTTACTTATTTAACAAAGGATTTACCAAAAATAAATACTAAATTTACTAATAAAAATGTAAGAAAGGTAATTTTACCCCGTATATTGGAAGATCAAGGAATTAAATATTCAGATGACGATAAAAAATATTTTAAAGAAAAAATTATAAGACATGTTACAAAAAAACATAAAGAAGAGTTCTTTTGTAACATAGAAGATATAGTTGAATATGTAATGAATAACATGCACTTACTACCAATATATTATAATAATTATAGTCAGTTAAGAGTTATAAAAATAAATTCGATTGGCATACGTAATAATGGTATCTGTGATTATGTGTTTGTTATATCAAATAGTGATAATCCATATTCAATAAGAACACTATACCCAATAAAAAATATTGGTGAAATGAGCTATGTTGATCTAACTGAAGGATTTAAAGATAAAATATATTCTGCATCAGAAGGTAAAAATGAAAATAATAATGGAACTGCTCGTTCAAAATTTATGTTAAGGCAATCAAAAATGAATAATAAATAGTTATAGCAATTTTTAGATATTTATAGTAATATATTTAATAGTTAGGAGAAGATATATATGTTAGGTAATATTTTATGTGGTCTTGGTGGACTAGTAATTGGTCTTGTTGCAGGTTTTATAATTGCTAAAAAAATGATGGAAAAATACTTAAAGAAAAATCCTCCAATCAATGAAAAAATGATTGAAGTTATGATGAGTAGTATGGGTAGAAAACCAAATAAAAAGCAAATAAATCAAGTAATGCAACAAATGAATCGAGGAATGAAATAAGAAACCAAAAAATGGTTTCTTATTTTTATTGTCAAAAAGGTGTAAAAGAGATAGACAAAAGAAATAACCGCATATATAATAAAAAACAATTATTTTGATGGAGGTGACCTCTTATGAAATATAATCTACCGGTTGTACTTCTTAAAGGACTCATCACCCTTCCTGATCAAGAAATAAAACTTGAAATTAATAATATATATAGTAAAAAAACTATTTCTCTATCAAAGGATAAATATGATTCTAAAGTACTTGTTATTTGTCCCAAAAATCAAAAAGAGGAAGAACCAGATGTAAGTGATTTACCAAAAGTTGGAGTTATTGCAAATGTTTTGTCATCTATTAAACTTCCAAATGGAAATGATAGAGTTATTTTAAAAGGTATTAAAAGAGTCGCTGTAAATAAATACTATAATTCTGATAAAAGTAGAGATATTCTTTTAAGTAAAGTAGAAGATATTGATTTACCAAAATTAAATCAAAAAGAAAAAGAAGCATCAAGAAGAAAACTTATATCTCTTCTAAGAAAATTTATTAAAAATAATTCAGCAATTTCAAATAGTATTTTATCTCAAGTAAGTCACGTAACAAATTTAGATAATTTAACTGATATGATTGCTTCATTTTTGCCACTTACTTTTTCTAAGAAGCTTGATTTAATGCAAGAAATAAATGCTAATAAAAGAGCCAAGATTTTAATTGAAGATATAATGGTAGAACTTGAAATAATCGCTCTTGAAAATAAAATTGATGAAGATTTAAAAATAGAACTTGATAATTCTCAAAAAGAATTTATTTTAAAAGAAAAAATAAAATTAATTAAACAAGAACTTGGAGAGAAATCAGGAAAAGATGTAGATATCCAAAATATCTATAACGAATTAAATAAGAAAAAATTCCCTGATAATATTTATAAAAGAATTCAAAAAGAAACTAAAAAATATGAAATGGTTTCTGAAATTTCTCCAGAATCATCAATGATTATAAATTATATAGATATTCTTTTAAATTTACCATGGAATAAATCAACAAAAGATGATAGTGATATTAACCTTGTTGAAAAAAGATTAAATAAAACTCATTATGGTTTAGAAGATATAAAAAAAAGAGTATTAGAATATTTATATTTAAAAAAGATTAATCCAGATATAAATACTCCAGTACTTTGTTTAGTTGGTCCTCCAGGTGTTGGTAAGTCAACATTTGCGGCATCTATTGCAAACGCTATAAATAGAAAATTTGTAAAAATTAGTGTAGGTGGACTTAATGATAGTGCCGAGCTAACAGGTCATAGAAAAACATATGTTGGATCTGCACCTGGAAAAATAATTAATGCATATTTAAAATGTCAAAGCAATAACCCTGTAATACTAATTGACGAAGTAGATAAAATGGTAAAAGATTATAAAGGTGATCCAGCATCAACACTTTTAGATATTTTAGATATAAATCAAAACAAAAATTTTGTTGATAATTATTTAGATGAACCATTTGATTTATCGAAAACTTTCTTTATATTAACAGCAAATAATATATATAATATACCTGTTGAACTACGTGATCGCTTGGAAATAATAGAACTTAGTAGTTATACAGAATTTGATAAGGCTAATATCGTAAAAAAACATTTATTGCCAAAGCTATATGATTTGTATAAAATAAAAAAAGAAAACATCTTAATTAAAGATAGAGAAATTAAATTTATTATTAATAGTTATACTAAAGAACCAGGTATAAGAGATCTTGAAAGAACATTTGAAACCTTATATCGTAAAATACTAATAAGCAGAAAAAAATACCCTTTTATCATCATGCAAAATGACATTATTAAATATTTAGGTACTCCTAAATATGAACACTTAGATTTTACTAATTGGCATACCGGATGCGTTAACTGTCTTGCATATACAGCTGTTGGAGGAGAAGTACTTCCAGTTGAAGCATCTTACACTAAATCATCTATGATAACAGGTCTTTTAGGTAATGCAATGAAAGAAAGCGTGAGTGTTGTTAATTCATACATTTATAGTCACCTAAAAGAATTTAATTTAAGAGAAAATATTCTTGATCGAAATGTCCATGTACATTTTCTTGATGGATCAACACCAAAAGAAGGACCAAGTGCTGGTGTTTCAACTGTAACAGTACTACTTAGTTTATTTAAAAACAAAATGATTCCAAGATCTGTTGCCATGACTGGTGAAATCACACTTTCGGGAAATATTCTTAAAGTAGGCGGATTAAAAGAAAAATTAATTGGTGCATATAATAATAAAGTAAAAAAAGTATATATACCAAAAGCTAATGAATCAGAGTTAAGTGAGATACCTGATCTAATTAAAGAAAAGCTAAATATTAAATTAGTTTCTGACTATAAAGAAATATATAATGATTTATTTTAAAAAAGAACCAGATTAAAAAAGCTGGTTCTTTTCATATTTTTTAATTCATCTTCATAATTTTATATAGGAGATGATAATGTTTGAATTTAACGATACCTTTTTCTAAAGAAATAGTATTTAAAAGTAAAATAGCTGAAATAAATAGTATTTCTTTAGAGCATGATATAAGTATTAACGAAAGTGAATTACTAGGTGATTTTATTATATCAGGAGATTACAAAAATTTAGATATAAACGTTGATACGATACCTTTTAGTCATATTGTACCTTTTTCTGTAAATCTTGATGATGATATTGATATTGACTCTTTAACATATGATGTCGTTGATTTTAATTATGAAATAAATAATGAAGATATATTAAAAGTAAATATTTCTCTTCACGTTGAAGCAGAGAAAAAAATAAGTGAAAAATTAGATATTTTTGAAGAAGTAAAAGAAGATTTAAATCGTGATGATCTAGTTTTAGATATAAAAGAAGAAATAAATCAAGAAGACTTGCAAAATGAAGTTGATATTAAAGATGAAAATGTTGATGAAAAAACATCACTTATTTTAAGTGATGATTTAAAAGAAGACTATATTACATATCATGTTCATTTAGTAAAAATAGATGAAACAATAGATAAAATTTGTAGTGAATATAAAATAAGCAAAGAAGAATTAACATTAATTAATGATACATCAACTATAAATGTAGGAGATAAATTAATAATTCCTATTAATAATGATAAAGAAGAATGATTTTGAAGTTATAAATAAAATATATAAACCATACAAGTATACAATTAAAAATAATGTAAAAATACTTTATTGTGATGATGAGAATTTAGTTATTAAACCAAAATGTAAAAATTTAAATAACACTTATGAATATTTAAAAGCATCAAACTTTAATAACTATATTCCAATAAAAGATGAATTAAGATCTAATTATGATATTTTTCCTTATGTAGAAGATAAAAAAGTATCAGTTCAACAAAAAGGTAATGATCTAGCAAGATTAGTTGCTATTATGCACGCAAAAACATCATATGAAAAAGATGTTGATTCAAATATCTACGACAAGATTTATTATGATGTATTAAATAATTGTGATTATTTAGAAAATTATTATAGCGATATATATGATAAGTTATTTCTAAATGAATACCATAAACCTCACGAAATATTATTTTTACATAATTATAGTAAGATAAATAACGCTATAGGATTTTGTAAATCTAATTTAGAATCGTACTTTAATCTTATTAGCGAAAAAAAAACTCAAAGAGTTTCTTTAATTCATAATAATTTAGAAGTAGATCATTTAATTAAAAATGATGATGATTATTTAATCAGTTTTGATAATTCAAGATTTGATACACCTGTTATTGATATGGTTAAACTTTATAAAAAAGAGTATGATAATTTAAATTTTAGTGAACTTTTAAAAACATATTTATATCACTATAGTTATCATGATGATGAACTTAAACTATTCTTTATTCTTATTTCAATGCCATATGAAATAAAATTTACTGATAATAACTTTGATAATGTATCTAAGGTATATAAATTAGTTAATTATATAAATAAAACAGAAGAGTTAGTGTGGCCATATTATTCTCAAGATGAAAAAGTAGAATAATCCAAGTTCTAAAAATAGTATAAATATATTGAATCTAAGAGGAATAAAAAAAGTAATTATCATTTGATAAAATATTAATACAGATAAACAAAATAAAATGATTATCGTAAAAAAATAGTTTGGTCTTTTATACATTTTTTCAACACCTATAATATTTTATTCTAAGAAAAAAAATACGTTAAATTCTTAACGTTTTTTTATTTTTATAAAATTGATAATTATAAATTAGTATGATATAATTTATTACATAATAGATGAATAGTAAACATATATGGTAATCTTATATAGATATGGAATGATTAATATGAAAAAGAAAAATGGTTTTGTATTTGTTGAAACAATGGTTACAATCGTAATACTATCAACAGCTTTACTAATTATATATTCTTTATTTAATAATGTAATTATTAAAGAAAAAAGAAAATCATATTATGATGACCCACTATATGTTTATAGAGCAAACTATTTAACTTTAATGTTTGAAAATATCGTTAATAAAGCAAGTACAACTATTGATAATCCTGGTGAATATTTAAGTTTTGGAGATTTACTAAAGATATCTCAAAATGGCCAAGCTGTTATTGATGGGGTTAATAATAACTTGAGAATTTTCACTTGTGAAAATGATATATTTAGTACTGAAGATGGAAGCAAGGCTGAGTGTCAACAATTCTTTTTGGATAATCAAATATATCGTATATATATTTCTACTTATGATTTATCATATGTTGATGAATGTGCAAGAGGAACTAGAAATACATGTATAAATTATAATAGTTTATATCCTCAAGCAAAAAGATATTTTAAACAATTATCTTATGTTCCTGGTGTTGAAGGTTATTATGTTATTTTTGAATTTTATGATAATGGTAAAGATGGTGTGTGTTCAAGTGAAAACTGCATGCATCAATTTGCATCAGTAAAATTTGGTGGCAACAACAAAGTTGTCAACTTAAATGAATAGGGGGATAAGAAAGTGAAAAAGAAAAACAAAGGTTTTACTTTACTTGAACTTTTAATTTGCGTTGCTCTTATTTCTGTTGTTGTTGTCTTCCTATTTAGATTAATAAATACTGTTAGAAATGATGAAAAATCTATTGGTTATATTAGATCAAACCAAGTTAAAAGAAATCAAATAATGGGAAGTATCGGAACTATTGTTTCGGAAGAAGGAATATGTTCTTTCTCAACTTCTGGTTCTAGCTCAACAAAAGCAGTAATTGTATTTAATTTATGTTCAGGTAACTCTCTAACTATTAATGTTGAGAAAACATATTTTAGTATTTTACATAAAAATGGAAATACTGTCTTATTAAAAGAAAAATATGTTATGAGTGATTCAAATGCATGGTACGATCCAATGTTTATTTATAAACATGGTTCATATTATGGATATGACTATTACAGAATTACATTTAAAACAGAGAAAAAAGGTATGGATTCAACATCACTTGATGATATTGAAATCTATTGGGTTCGAAATATAGGAAATTCTTACATGTCATCAACTGGTGAACAACAAATATATGAAGTACCAAAAACAGGAGTATATCTACTAGAAGTATGGGGAGCTCAAGGAGCATCTAAATATGATGGTGATGGTGGATATGGAGCTTACGCTGCTGGCGAAATAAGTTTAACCGAAGGTCAAAGATTAATGATTAATATCGGTGGCCAAGGAGATGGATTAACCGGTGGATATAATGGTGGTGGAAATGGTGGAGCAACATCAAATAACACTGTCATTGGTTATGGTGGTGGTGGAGCTACAAGTATAGCTTTATCATCTGGTGTTTTATCAAGCTTTAGTACAAATCAAACAAATTTACTTATCGCTGCTGCTGGTGGTGGTGGAGGTGGTAACACTAACGGATCTAAAGGTGGATCTGGTGGTGGAATCACTGGTGTAAGTGGAATAAGCACTGAATCATCAACAGCATATTATGGAATTGGTGCAACGCAAACTGCAGGTGGAACAACAGCATCACTTAGTGGAAATGTTGGTACATTTGGTAAAGGTGCAAATTACTATGCAACAACTGATTCAAGTAACAATCCTTTAGGTGGAGCCGGAGGTGGCGGAGGCCTATATGGCGGTGGTGGATCATCTAAAACAAGCGCTGGAGCTGGTGGAGGATCTAGCTACATTGGTAACGCTAATTTATCAAATGGTGTTGTATACTGTTATCACTGTACTGAAAGTACAGCAGCAAGTACTAAAACTATTTCAACAAATAATAAATCAGCTCTTCCAATTAGTGGTTATGCTAAACTTGGAAGCGGAGCTGCAAAAATTACTTTAATTAGTAAAGAATATAATTATGACTATACTGGATCAGAACAAGCTTTCACAGTTCCTGCAAGTGGAACATATAAGTTAGAAACTTGGGGTGCTCAAGGTGGAGGCGCAAACGATACTGATGGTGGTTATGGAGGTTACGCAACTACTAGTGTATATTTAAGTACTGGTCAAACTTTATATATTAATGTTGGTGGTCAACCTACAGGATCATCCGGTGGATATAACGGCGGAGGTGCTGGTAAAGATTTTAATATATATAATGGTTATGGTGGTGGAGGAGCAACACATATTGCTTTAACATCTGGACCACTTGAAGATTTTGAAAATGATTTAAATAATTTACTTGTTGCTGCTGGAGGTGGTGGAGGTAGTGCCACTCAAGGAAATGCAAAAGGTGGATCTGCTGGAGGTATAACTGGAAATACAGGTTTAAACGCTTGTACAACTAACGAATCTGGAACTGGAGCAACTCAATCATCTGGTGGATACACAACAAGTAATCCTGATAACTCTGGAACATTTGGAAATGGTGCAAGATTCTTAAGTCCAACATATGGTGGAGCCGGTGGTGGCGGAGGCCTATATGGTGGAGGTTCTTCTGGCAAAGCTTGTGCTGGAGCTGGTGGTGGAACTAGTTATATTGGTAGCGGTTATGTTTCTGATGGTTTAATGATTTGCATTAACACATCAACTAACTGTACTACAAGTACATCTCCACTTACAAAAACTGTTGCTGTTGCAGCATCAGAAGCAACTCGCGAACCAACACCTAAAAAGATGAAAATTGGTAATGGTTATGCAAAAGTTACATATGTTGGAAGAGGAAACACAATAGATTATTCCAACCACGTATATTATTCAAATGGTATTTCATATGAATCACTTCATAATGAACATAGGCTTGATGATAATAATCCAGCAAAACGTGCAACATTTGCAAACGATGCTATTATATTTAATGGTGGTGTTGGTGTATACAATATTTTATATACTGATACAATTGATTTATCACTATATAATACAGTTATAATAAGAAAAGAAAACTTCTATACTGGTGGACGTATTGGTTTTAGTAGTGATCCATATAATGTAAATTTAAGTGGAAGAACATTCTATAAACCTACTTTTGAAAATGTAGCATCTGATATTTATGCTGCTGATATTAGTGGTGAAACAAGAAATGACTTAAAATTCTATACAGATTGTTATACAAATGCTACTGAAAGTAATAATACAGGTAAAATATACTACCTATCATTTACAACTAAAACATTAGAAGAAGTAAAAGCTGATTACCGCTTTGTAGAATAATTTAAAAAGATTTAAACTGAAAATAGTTTAAATCTTTTTTAAATTATAAGTAGTGTTATACAAGTGATTAATAATGAAATGATGAATTTATATAAAATAATTTTATATTTAAAATTATTATTAATAGATTTCATTTGAAAATATATTGATAAACCACCAAAACTATTAAGTAGTGTTGCATAAAATAATTTATGTTTTTTAAATTTTTTAATTATATTAAATCCATTACATATTTCAGCAAATACAATTATTTTGCTTTTAAAAAATATATTAAAAATTGAAATAATAATATTAAAGAACACTATAGTTCCACAAATGTTAATCATTCCCTCAGTAGTTTTTTTAATTAAGTATGAAATATCTTTATTAGTTATTTTTTTATTTTCTATTATTATTGATTTAAATAAAAATATATAATTTATAATTAAATTTACCATAATTATTTTAAGGGCAGTGTATTTATTAAACATTTGCTTTAACATAATAAATGAAAATAAAGTATTAATGTTTGATGAAAATATAATTTCTTTATTATTTAATGAAAGTAATATATTACTAGGTGAAAAAGAAAGCGAAAGTGATATAAATTTAATTACTTTATTTTTTATATTTATATTTTCATTAATATAATTAGTTATGAACAAAATAGGAAACATAGATGGAAGTATATTTCTCATAATATTAATTAATGTATTATATAAATTTACTTTTATTTCATAATTATATTTAAATAAAACAAATAATATTGTAAATATAAGTATAAATTGAATTACGATTTTCTTCATATTAAGCCCTTAAATGATATAATTATAGAGGTGATATTATGTTCAGTAAATTATATACAAAAATAAAAAAATATATTATCGAAAATCATAATTTTATTTTGTTTTTAATATTACTTACATTAGTTTTAAATATTAAACTTCCATATATAGTAGAAAGGCCTGGAGGAATTATTAATTTAAAAAATCAAATAAAAGTTGATGGAAAAAGTATAGAAGGTAACTTTAATTCATCTTATGTAAGTGTTAATAAAGGAACAGTTATTTCAGTAGTTATGGGGTTAATAGTGCCAAACTGGGATATTGTAAAACTTAATGAATATACTTATGATGATATTGATTATGATGAGAATTTTAAACTCGAAAAATTATCTATGAATGAATCACATAGTATAGCTTTAATGGTTGTATTTGATAAATTATCAATTCCATATACATTAAAGAATGAAAAATTATATGTTTATTATAAAGATAAAGATTTTAAAAATGATTTAGAGTATAATGATCAAATTATTAAGTGTGATGAAACTGATATATCTGGTTATGATGACTTAAGCAATTGTATTTATAACAGCACAGATAATAATGTAGATTTAGTTGTTATAAGAAATGGTAAAAAAGTATCTTTTAACCAAAAACTTCATGATCAAGGTGATAGAAAAATAATAGGTGTTGGAATATACCGCGATAATATTGTTTCATCAGAATATAAAGTTGAATTTAATAATTCATCAAGTGAGTCCGGACCAAGTGGTGGATTCATGGATGCACTTGCTTTATATGATTATTTTTCAAAATCTAATCTATCTAAAGGTTTAAAAGTAGCAGGTACTGGTACAATAGATTTAGATGGTTATGTTGGTGAAATAAGCGGTATAAAATATAAACTATTAGGTGCAGAAAAGAAAAATGTTGATGTTTTCTTTGTCCCAAAAGCAAATTACAAAGAAGCTGTAAAAATTAAAAAGAAACATAAACTTAAAATTAACATTGTTAAAGTTGAAACTTTAGATGATGCAATAAATTATTTAGAAAAATTAAAAAAAAGTAATTAGTTAAAAGAATCTAATTATTTGACTATAATAATATTAATATAGTATACTTTTTATGGTTAATGGAGATTGATAATATGAAAAAAAGAATAATATCTGCAATTGTAGCTCTTGCTATTGTAGTACCCCTTTTAATACTAGGAGGAAATTATTTTTCATTTCTTGCTGGTGTTTTAGGAGTTCTTGCTTATAAAGAAATACTTGATTTAAAAGAAAACTCACGTGAAATACCAAACGTTATAAAAGCAATCGGTTTAGTTGACTTATGTCTTTTAATCTTTTCAGAATGTGATGAGTCAATAATTGTATTTACCTTACCATATAAAATAGTTGCTATTTCTTTACTAACGCTTCTTATTCCGACACTTTTCTACAAGAATAACGAGTATACTACTCGTGAAGCTTTTTATTTAACAGGTGTTATTTTATTCCTAGGGCTTGTATTTAATTCATTTATTTTAGTTCGCTCAATGTCCATCCATTTAATTGTATATTTAATATTAATATGTACTTTAACAGATGCATTTGCGATGTTTACTGGTATGCTTATAGGTAAGCATAAAGTAACTCCAAATATAAGTCCAAAGAAAACAATTGAAGGATGTATTGGGGGAAGCATTTTAGGAACAATAATTCCCGTAATATACTACATAAATTATGTTGGTAAATTTTCATATAAACTTGTATTAATAACATTATTTTTAACAGTTATTGATCAGCTAGGAGATTTGTTCTTTAGTAAAATTAAAAGAGAAAATAATATTAAAGATTTTTCAAATATCATGCCAGGTCACGGAGGTATTCTTGACCGTCTTGATAGTTTATGCTTTGTAGTTATAACATATTTAATTTTTATTTCATATATTTAGTTTATATTATTATGTATAGGAGGAGAAAAAATTGACATTATTATCTATCATTGTATTTATCTTTATTTTAGGTCTAATTGTTCTCGTTCATGAATTTGGTCATTACATGTGGGCTCGTAAATTTGGTGTTCATATATATGAATTTTCAATAGGTATGGGTCCTGTAATATTTACACATACTGGTAAAGACGATATTAAATATCGTCTTCGTCTTTTACCAATAGGTGGTTTTGTCCAGATGGCTGGAGAAGTTTATGAGGATGATAACAAAATACCTAAAGAAAAATTTATGTGTAACCGTCCATGGCATCAAAGAATTATAATCATTGTTGCGGGAGTTATTAATAATTTTATTTTGGCTATCGTTTTGCTTTTTGTTTATGCATTAATATGGGGTTCTCCATCTGATAAACCAATAATATCTCATGTTGAAAAATCATATCCAATGTATGAAGCAGGAATAAGAAAAGATGATTTAATTGTTGCTATAAATAATAAGAAAGTTAACTCATGGGATAAAGCGCAGATACTTTTAGTATTAAAATCAAAAAATAATACATATAGTATTAAAGTTAAACATAAAAATGGTGAGTTTGATACATACAATATAAAACCGAAAAAGATTTATGATGAAGAACTCAAAATGGATCGATATGTATTTGGGTTTAGTGTAAAAGAAAAGGTAAGTAAAGGTTTCCTTTCAAGTGTTAAATTTGCATTTACTAAATTTATTGGTGTAATTGAAACCATGTGGTTAACAATATCAAACTTGTTTATTGGAAAACTTTCACTTAAAAATTTATCTGGTCCTGTTGGTGTTTATCAAGTTGTTAATAGTGGGCTTTCTATTGGAATTTCATATTTAATCTATATTACAGCATTTTTAAGTATTAATGTTGGATTTATTAATATACTTCCATTTCCAGCATTTGACGGTGGAAGAGCATTCTTTATGCTTATAGAAAAGATAAGAAGAAAACCAATAAATAGCAAAATAGAAAATACTATTCATATGATTGGTTTCATACTACTATTAATATTAATGCTATTTATAACATGGCAAGATATATTAAGATTATTTAAATAAAAAAAATAGATTCATAATTATGTTATGAATCTATTTTTTATTTTCGATATTATATACATAATATTCTTCAAATGTTATTTGATTTTCATATATATATTTTGCAGCATCAACACCAACATATCGATAGTGCCATGGTTCAAAAGAAAAACCAGTAATGTTTTCTTTTCCTTCAGGATATCTTAATATAAAACCATATTTATAAGCGTTATCTTTAAGCCATAAGTATGCACTTGAATCTTTAAATGTATCTCTTAAAGCTCCTTCAATGCTAAATATGTCAAGTGCAAGTCCTGTTTGATGTTCTGAAAATCCGGGTCTTGCTGCATATTTATCTGCATATGGTTCACCATGTCTTTTTAAATAGTTATTATATACGATTGTTTGTGAATTAAAATCTCGATAACTTGAGTTAATCATTAAATATATACCATTTTGATTTGCATCTTCATGCATTTTTAAAAAGGCATCAAATACTTCTTTTCTAATAGTGTGAGTTCCATAGTTTCCCCAAGAATATTTTGTTGATATTGTAACTAAATCATCAGGTTTAAAATCTTCACCTAAATAATTATATTTATTTACTAAAATTAAATATTCTTTTGATGTATCAGTAGGAGTAGTATCTTCATAGAATGCATAATTTAAATGAAGGTTTATTGTTTTAACAACATCATCAATTTCTTTGTTAGGATTTAAACTAATATATTCTAAATAGTCATTATAATGTTTATGAAGATAATGTTGATTACTCATTAAAGTAATTAATTTTTTATCCTTTTTCTTACTTGATAAAGCAAGTAGTTCTTTTTCATCTAAATATTTATCCAAAAGCTTTATTTCTTTATCAGTGTAGCCAGCAGTAATAAGTTTATATTCGGTAGTTTTGTGGTATTTATAAGTTTTATAAGCATTAATACCTTTAAATATTAAAACTATTACAACAATAATAAAGGCAAGATATAAAAAGCCATCAATCTTTAATTTATACTTCTTTTTTTTCATATAATCACTACCTTTAAATAAAGTATACCATAATTTTTTTTATAAAAAACAGAAAATATTTTGACAACTTAAACTTTAGGTAGTATTATTAAATTATGATCAAGGTAGGTGTCATATATGAGTAACAAAATGGTTTTAAATTATTGCCCTAATTTCCATAAAATTGTTAATTTTGACATCGACCAAGATGATCAAATATCTCGTAAGCTTATTAATATATATCAAGATTATATCTTTGATATTGACCTTGCTAATGTTGAAGAAACTAAACTAGTTAATCAAATTGATAATGCTTTATCAAGATATATTGATGATTATGAATTTAGAAAAAATTTAAAAGAATCAATTCTTAAAGTAAAAATTAAAAAGGGTTGTACAAACATTTTAAAAGCCATTGTTGAAAGTATTGTTTCAATATTTAATAACTATGAAGAATACACAACTAGAAATGTTTATATAGCTAGATGGATTTAAAAAATAAAGTAGCGTTAGCTACTTTTTTTATTTCTATAAAATATAATAAAAAATATAGAACCTATAATAAATAATAAAATGGGTAAATGTTTATATATGTAGTTAGCATATTCATAGTTTTTAGAAACAAACTCAACAAAATATACTATAGATGCAATAATTATTGCAATTATAAAGTTTTTATTTATGACTTTATTTAAATTATAAAAACAAACACTTGATGACATGAATAAATCAAAAAACCATACTAAACCAATCAGGTTTTCAATTTTTTCAATAAAGTTAAATAGTTTAATTTGTTTAAGAACCATATATTCAGGAAATCTAAAAACTTTTATTAAATAAGGACCAAGTGTTGAAATTATTATAATGCCGATAAAAATTGATATTAATGATGAATAAATATACGATTTAATATGAATTTTTTCATCAATATTAATGTTATATAACATTAAATGGGGAATAGCAGTAAAAATACCATAATATAGACTTGAAATAAATATTTTACGTTTAGGTACTGTTAAAAGTGGAAGAAATGAATTAATAGATCCATCTTTTAAAACAGCAATCATGGAAATTGTTATTAAGAATAAACTAATTGGTAGCAGTAATTCACTCATTTTTACTATTGTATTAATTCCTTTTTTTGAACACATAAAGGCAAGAGATATAAATGGTAAAGTAATTACTATCCCAGGTGTTTTAGTAAGAAAAAAAGAAGTTGCAAATATTCTTACTACAAGAATATTTATAAAAATAATAAATATATGAAAAGAGTATGTTACAAGTTTTGTTAATATGTTGTTACTATTTTTATTAAATATGTATTTATTCATTAGGTATATAAAAAAAGCACCAATTAGTGTTCCTAAAATCATCGAGAGCCACGTGTCCTTACCGGAAACTTTAAAAATAAGAGAATAACCTGATGCAAGAAAAAAACTATTAGTAATAAAATAAATTAAAGAAAATTTTTGTTTATTCGTTATCATTTTTCACCTCAAAAATTAATCCTTTTTTATTTATGTTTAAAATTGTATCAACTTTAAAGTTTTTATCTTTAAAATAGTTGCTATTTTTACTACGATATTTTACAAAGTATTTGTTATTTATTCCTAAAATATCACTATTTATTATTTTTAAATAGTTTATAAGATCTATTGTTTGGTTAGATATCTCTTTTTCAAAATTATCGGTTATATGTTTTTGACTTTCTTTATTTTCCAAATTAATATTACATGAATTTTCGATGATCTCTGCACTTAAATTATTTGTGATTTTATATTCATTTTTCTTTATTGAAAATTTTGTTTTACTTTCATATATTCTGATAACAAGTTTCTTATCACTATCTATTTTACATGGTACTTTAATTATAGATGATGGCTTATTATTATCGATAATTGAAAGAATTAATGCTTGTTCTTGATTTAGTGATCCAACTACTTTTTTCTTATCAAAGACAAATAAATTACCTAAAATTAATTCATCATCCTTTTTATAAATAGATGATAACGTAATATTTTTTTCACCACTTAAATAATTGCTTGCAATATTCTTAAAGTATTTGTTTTTAGAAATATAGTTTGAGTAAATATTATTTTCAAGAAGGTTCTTAATACGCTCGCTAACAACAGGATAGTATTTGCTTGATGAATTAAATATTTCTTGAGGAGTTATATCTTTTGATATAACTAAAGAAAAGATATTTCGTATATCATTATTTCTTAAAAAGAAATCAAAGAGTTCATCTAAATGATTATTTGCTATTTCACTACTAATAATTACAACTTTTAAATGTGCATAATAAGGATTTTTTTCCAAACTTAATGTTATGTTATCAAAAGCGTTTGCTATTGTATCACCAGTTGCTGTCTTTGTAATGCCTGTTGCAAAGTTACTATCTGATGATTCTTTATTTTGGTATAAGTTTTCAAAAGTAACAACATATTTATTATCTTTATAATCGATTCCAATACCACTAACAATCACTAAATTATTTATTTCAACATAATTAAAACAACCAGTAGTAATTAATATAACAAAAATAATTATAAGTTTTTTAATCTTCATTTTTCCCTTTTTCTCCAAATATATTTATAAAAGTATTTTTCTTTATATGGCGCTATAGGTATCGTGTATGATCTATCTAGTGTATAAGTGCTACAAAGTTTAATAAGAAAATATAAAAAAACTAAAAGTATTCCGTATAAACCTAAAATAGCAGCACCAAGTAAAAATAAAAAACGATAAATTCTAAGTGAGTTTGAAAAATCCTGGTTAGTAAATACTAATGATGATATAAAGCATATAGCAATAGTTATAATCATAATTGGACTTACAATACCTGCTTTAACAGCTGCATCACCAAGTATAAGTGCACCTAAAATTGATATAGCAGTTCCATATTTTGATGGAAATCTAATATCACTTTCTCTAAGCATTTCGTAAATAATTAACATAATTATTGCTTCTGCAACAGATGGGAAGGGAACTCCTTCTCTTTGAATCATAAAATTAATTAATAAACTTGTTGGTATTGTCTCTTGATTATAGTTTATGGTTGCAATATAAAATGCAGGTTCTATTAAAGTAATAATAAGACACAAATATCTTATAGCTTTTATAAAATTTGAAGGTATAGCTTTGCTATACCTATCAACTACAGGATTTATAAAATCAGTAAAATAACTTGGCGTGATAAGAGCAAAAGGACTATTATCAACTAGAATAACAATTTTACCTTCTATTAAAGCATTTGATATTTCATCTGGCCTTTCGCTAGGCATAATTGTAGGAAAATCAGATTTTACTTTTTCTTGAAGAGCATTAGATATATTGCTTGAATCAATTATTCCTGAAATATTAATTTCATCAAGATTGTCAAGAACTCTCTTAACTATTTTTTTGTTTTCTTCTTTTTTAATATAAAGTACTTGAACTAAAGTATCTGTATATTTACCTATGCTTTTATTTATTATTTTTAAATCTTTAGTCTTAATTCGTCTTTTAATTAAACCTAAATTAAGTTGTATATTTTCAGTTAATGCATCTTTTGGTCCATTAATTGATGGTTCGGTTTCAGGAGAATCAATACTTCTTGATAAATCACCTCTAACTTCTGCAGCACATAAATTATTGTTACTACTTATGATAATTGCAAAAGCATTATTTAAATATTTTTCGATTTCATTTTCTTTAATATAAATAATGTGAGGTGCACTAACTTTATTTTCATAAATTAATGGTTTTGTTACAAATTCATTTATTCGATCAGATGAACAAATAGATTCAAAATATACAATTGTTACATCATCACTGATATTCTTAATGATTAAATCTGGATTATTTTTATATATTTTTTTGATTTTATCAACCATTAACTTTCACCAATAATATTATTTACCCTTTTAAATCTAGTATACTTCAGAAAAATCTAGTATAATTAAATTTAGAGGTTAAAGTAGTATGGTAAAAGTTAAAATTGAAAGGTACAATAATCAAATCGAAGGTGTCGGTTATACAGGAGGAAAAGTAATATTTGTTCCAAAGACAAAAGTTGGTGACATTGTTGATGTTTCCGTAACAGAAGATAAAACAAAATATGCTAGGGGGAAAGTAACAAGCCCTAACACAAATGTCGACTGTCCTTATTTTTATGAATGCGGTGGTTGCTATTTAAGACATTTTTCATATGATGAATCAGTTAAACTTAAATATAACAATTTAAAACAACTTTTTTTAAAAGATAATTTATATACAGGTGATATAAAAGTTAATAAAAGTTCTAACTACTTTAATTATCGAAATAAGATTTCCTTAAAGATTCAAAATAAAAAAATAGGTTTCTATGAAGAAAAAACAAATTCCATTGTAGAAATAGATGAATGTTTAATTGCAAGAGATATTATTAATGACTTTTTAAAAGTTATTAAAGAATTTAAAATAAATAACGGGACGATTGTTATAAGATGTAATTATAACGATGAACTATTAATTATTATTAATACAGATGATGAAATTAAATATAAATTTGATAAATTGAAAGAAAATTTTAAAATTGCTGGTGTAGTACTAAACAATAAAGCTATTTTAAATGACGATTTTATAATTGATAAACTAGATAACAAACTATTTAAAATTTCTTATAATTCATTTTTTCAAGTTAATAATTTAGGTGCAAATAAAATTATTGATATAATTAAAAATAACTTGGATAAAGATGATGATATATTAGATTTATATTGTGGTGTTGGTTCTATAGGACTTGCAGCATCAGATAAAGTAAAGTCAGTTCTAGGTATTGAAATTGTACCTAATGCTATAAAAAATGCATTATTTAATGCAAAGATGAATAATATATCAAATGCTAATTTTATTTTGGGTGACGTATCTAAATCCCTTGATAAAATAAAAAATGATTTTAATGCTATAATTGTTGATCCACCAAGAGCTGGACTTGATCAAAACACAATAAATTTTATCTTAAATAGTGATGCAAAAAAAATAATATATGTATCTTGCAATCCTATAACATTAGTTAGAGATTTAAAAATAATTAAAGATAAATATAATATTAAAAGTGTTGATATGATTGATATGTTTAGTTATTCATATCATATAGAAACAGTATGCGTATTAGATAGGGGGAATTAATATGCAAAAAGACATTAATAATAAAAATTTTGTTAAGAATCAAAATGCATATACTAAATACAAAAAATATATACATAACGATGTGTTAAAACTATATTATCAACTTACTCATTTAAAGAATTTATATAGACAAGGATGGCTTACTCACATTATTGGAATGAATGGGGAAAATATTGTTGAATCTGTTGCTGACCATAGCTGGTCAGTAACAATGCTTTCAATGACTATAATACAAAAATATAATTTAAATTTAGATTTGGAAAAATGTATGAAGTTATCACTTGTTCACGAACTAGGTGAAGTATATGCTGGTGATTTTATTCCTAATCAAATAAGCAGTGAACAAAAACATAAACTTGAAGAAAAAGCGGTTGATATTTTACTTGGCGAAGCTAATTTTATTACTGACTTTAAAAAACTTTGGCTTGAGTACGAGAACCAATTAACCGAAGAGGCTATCTTTGTAAAACAGGTTGATAAATTAGAACCAATACTTCAAGCGGTTTCATATGATTTGAAGCCAAAAGACTTTTTCAAAGATGATTCAATTACTCTTCCTTATTTAAGAGATCTACTAAATGAAGTTTATAAAATACCAAGTAGTAAACTTACTAAGAAATTATAACGGAAGCTAAATATAAAATAGATATATCAAAAATATTTTAATTCAGGATATAAATATCTAAAAAGGGTAAAGTTATGAAAAAATGTATAGTTTTTGATGTTGACAAAACCATGGTTGATAGTTATATGCCAGAGATGTTAAGTTTAAAGGACGCAATAAAAAATGCAACTGGTAGAATTTTAAATGAGGATGACTTAAAGAAACTTACTTCCTTAAAAACTAATGAATTTTTTAAATCATTAAATTTTAATAGTGAAGAAATAAGTATAATAAATAAAGAACTAGAAGAAGAAAAGGCTTGCAATACACCTGAATTAATTTCCGAAAAGATAAATAATATGCTAATGGTTCGATAAACAAGATTCATATGCTGTTGAATTGTAATTAAGTATTAGCTTGAAATGTAAAAAAAGAAAGTGATAACTTTCTTTTTTTTATAACTAATATATTGTATAATTTTTATTAGGTGATTCTAATGAAACTTGTTGTTCAAAGAGTAAAGCATGCAACTGTTAAGGTTGATGATGAAATTATAGGTAAGATAGATAAAGGTTTTATGGTTCTTCTTGGAGTAACTCATACAGATACAAAAAAAGAAGCCGACTATCTTATTGATAAACTTTTAAAGTTAAGAGTCTTTGATGATGAAAATGATAAGATGAATTATGACTTAGAAAAAGTAAGGGGAGAGTTATTAATAATTTCACAGTTTACTTTATATGCTGATACAAATCATGGTAATAGGCCATCATTTATAAATGCTGCAAAACCTGATATAGCTATGCCTTTATATGATTATTTTTGTGAAGAGTGTAAAAAAAGAGGATTTCACGTTGAAACAGGTAAGTTCGGTGCTGACATGAAAGTTGAACTTTTAAACGATGGACCTGTAACAATTATTTTAGAAAATTAAATAAACTCAAGTTGTTTAATCATAAATGCTATGTTATAATAACAAGAAAATTTTGGGGGTGTAACTTTTATGTACAAAACCAATGTTAATTTAAATAGATACAAAACATTTTACGATGTTGCAAAATATGGAAGTATTTCTAAAGCAGCTCAAAGTACTTTTACTTCACAACCCGCAATAAGTAAATCAATTAAGAATTTAGAAGAAGAATTAGGTACACAACTTTTTTATCGTAAAAAAGATGGTGTGATTCTAACACCAAAAGGTGAAGAACTTCTATACTATGTTGAAAAATCATATGCCAATTTAGTTACAGCAGAACGTATAATGGTTGAAACAGAAGATTTAAAAAGAGGTAAATTATCCTTAGGTATGCCATCAAATGTTGGAACATTCTATTTATTTGATAAAGTAATAGAGTTTCATAAGAAATATCCAAATATTGAAATATCAGTTGTAACCGGTGGTACTAAATATTTGCTTGATCTACTTGATTCACATAAAATAGATTTAATGTTCGATATGGCTCCTGTTAATATAGAAAATAATGATGAATTAACTTGTGACAAAATAAAATCTGTTAAATATTGTTTTGCATATAAAACTGGAACATCATCATTTGATATTAAAAAGGTAAAAAAATTAAAAGATCTTAAAGATGTTCCTTTAATTCTTCCAATTGTTGGAACATCAAACAGAAATGCCCTAGATGAAATATTTATTAAAAATAATGTTTCTGTTGAAAATGTAATAAATATCCATACATCTGAAATGATAGAGTCATTTATTAAAAAGGACCTTGGTATAGGTTACATAATTTATGATGTCATTAAAAATGATGTGATAAATAATGAAATAAGTGTTCTAGATTTTAAAGAAGAACTTCCATCTGTAGACATTGAAATTGTTTATAATAAAAAATTATTATCTGCAGCTCCTAAAAGATTTGTAGAAGAATATATTAATTATAGTATTAAATCATAAAGATATAACTTTTAGTTATATCTTTTATAATTTTATAATATTTTATTTAAAAATATTTAATAGTTATAATAAAAACATACCAATAAAAATAAAGGGATGATATAAATGAAAACTATAGAAGTAGTTGCAGCTGTAATTGTAAAAGATGGTATGTATTTAGCAACACAAAGAGGATATGGAGACCTTAAAGGTAAGTGGGAGTTTCCAGGTGGCAAAATAGAGCATGGTGAAACATTAGGTATATCTTTAAAAAGAGAAATACTAGAAGAAATGAATGTGCACATTAATGTTCTTGATCAAATATGCACCATAGAATATGATTATCCAACATTTCACTTAATTATGCATACATTCTTATGTAATATGCTTGAAGATGATATTCCTAAAGTTTATCATGATAAATATGAACTTGAACATGATAGCTATAAATGGCTTAATAAGGATGAATTATATAGTTTAGATTGGCTACCAGCAGATATATTAGTACTTGATAAATTAAATTTTTATATTAAAAGAAATAGCATGTAATTAATTTATAATTACATGCTTTTTTAATTTGATAAAGAATATAATTTATTATATAATTAACTAGCGGAAGGTATAAAAATGAAACAGATATTAAAACTATTTAAACCCCTTATAATTTTTATAATTTTAGTTGTGTGTCTACTTTATGTTCAAGCAAGACTTGAACTTAAACTGCCTGATTACACAGCTGATGTAGTTAATACTGGAATACAACAAAATGGTATTGATAAAGCAGTATATAAAGAAATATCTGAGGATACTTTAGATAAACTTTTGCTATTTACTGATGAAGATGAATATATTTTAAACAGTTATAGTTTACTAAAAAAAACATCATCTAACATAAAAAAATATCCACTTCTAAAAAATGAGAATATCTATATTCTTAAAAAAGATGTAGATATTAACAAACTGGAAACTGTTTTAGAAGATCCAATATTTATTAAAAATATGGTTGATAATTTAGATGAGAATAATCCAATGTTTACACCAGAAAGTATGAATCTAGATGCTATAAATATTGATGCTCTTTATATGCTTTTAGATAGTGATGAAATTAATACAACTAGCATAATAGAGTTACTATATAAAACTGCAAGTAGTGTTTCATCAAGTATTAAAAAACAAAGTAATGTTCAAAGTATTTTTAATGAATATAAAAATATTGGAATTAACACAAGAAGAAGACAACTTAATTACTTATATTCATCAGGCTTTAAAATGCTTATAATTGCTTTTGTTGTAATGATTATTTCAATAATTGTTTGTTACTTATCAAGTATGATTAGTTCAAAGTTTTCACATGATTTAAGAAAAAAACTTGTTGATCGAATTATGAGTTTTTCTAATAGAGAATATGAAGAATTTTCAACAGCATCACTTATAACAAGAACAACAAATGATGTTCAGCAAGTACAACTATTTTTAATAATGTTTTTACGAATAGTAATATTTGCTCCAATACTTGGTTTTGGTGCACTTGGTAATGTATGGGGAAGTAGTTTATCTTGGATTATAGGTCTTGCTATTCTTGCACTATTTTTACTTATCCTTACTTTATTTATTATTTCATTTCCTAAATTTAAACGAATTCAAACAGTTATAGATAAAGTAAATTTAATATCAAGAGAAATATTATCTGGTCTTCCTGTTATTAGAGCTTTTTCTAATGAAAAACATGAAGAAAAAAGATTTGATAAAGCAAATAAAGATTTAACAAGTGTTAATTTATTTGTTAATAGAGTAATGGTATTTATGATGCCATTTATGGCATTTATTATGAACTCTGTTGCTATCTTTATTGTTTGGTTTGGAGCTAAAAGTGTTAATGTTGGAACACTTCAAGTTGGAGATTTAATGGCATTTATTACATATTCAATGCAAGTAATAATATCATTTTTAATGCTTTCACTTGTTTCAATTATTCTTCCAAGAGCATTAGTTTCATTTAAAAGAATAATTGAAGTTTTAAATAAAGAAACATCTATTAAAGATCCGGAAAATCCACTTAGTATTAATACAGAAAAAGGTGTAAGTGTTAGATTTAATAATGTATCATTTATGTATCATGATGCAAGTGAAAACGTTATCGAAAATATCTCTTTTGAATCTAAACCAGGAACTATTACAGCAATTATTGGTTCAACTGGTTGTGGTAAATCAACACTTATTAATTTAATACCAAGATTCTTTGATGTAACAGAAGGATCTATTACAGTAAATGATATAGATATTAGAAACTTAAAACTAGAAGATTTAAGAAAAAATATTGGTTATGTACCACAAAAAGGATATTTATTTACTGGTGATATTGAATCTAACTTAAAACTTTCTAAAGAGAAAATATCAAATGAAGATATGATAAAAGCAGCTAAGATTGCTCAAGCTACAGAATTTATTGAAAAGAAAGATAAAAAATATCATGAAAAAATATCTGAAGGTGGAACTAATGTTTCTGGTGGTCAAAAGCAAAGATTAGCAATTGCAAGAGCATTAGCATTTAAACCAAAAGTTTTAATTTTTGATGATTCTTTTTCTGCAGTTGATTATAAAACTGATGCTAATCTTAGAAAAAGCATTAAAGAAAATTTAAAAGACGTTACAACATTTATCGTTGCTCAAAGAATTTCGACTATTATGGATGCGGATCAAATAATAGTTTTAGATTCAGGAAAAATTGTTGGAATTGGTACTCATGATAAACTCATGAAAAAATGTGATGTTTATAAAGAGATAGCTCTTTCTCAGTTAAGTAAGGAGGAATTATCATGAAAGGTAAAAAACCCAACTTTGATAAAGCAGCAAACCCAAAACTTGCTGTAAAAAACTTACTTAAGTTTATGAGACCATACTATAAACTTATACTTGTTGTAATACTTTTTGCAATAGGTTCAACTGTATTTGCAATTGTAGGACCCAAAATACTTGGTAATGCAACAACAGAAGTATTTAATGGTGTAGTTAAAAAGATAAGTGGTATTGGTGGAATTAATTTTAAAAAGATTGGTTCTATCTTAGTGTTTTTACTTATTTTATACTTTGTAAGTTTAATGTTTTCACTTCTTCAAGGTTTGATTATGAATCATGTTTCTCAAAAATGTGGTTATAAATTAAGAAAAGAATTAGTCGGTAAAATCAAAAAATTACCAATGGAATATTTTGATAAACAAACAACTGGTCAAGTTTTATCAATTATTACAAATGATGTTGATAATTTAACTCAAAGTTTGAATCAAGTATCAACACAGCTTATTACATCGGTAATATCAGTTATTGGTATTATTATAATGATGTTCTCAATTAATGTAACGATGACTTTAGTTGCTTTAATTATTCTTCCACTTAGTGTTGGTATAATGGGAGCAATAAGTTCAAAAAGTCAAAAGTACTTTAAAGCACAACAAGATTACCTTGCTGATGTTAATGGAAACATTGAAGAAATGTATGGTGCACAAGATGTTATTAAAGTATTTAATGCCCAGGATAAAATGGTAGATAAGTTCTCTAAGAATAATGATATTCTTTATGAAACAAACTGGAAAAGTCAATTTTTATCTGGACTTATGCATCCAATAATGAATTTTATTGGTAATATAGGCTATGCTTTAATAGCAATACTTGGTGGTTATTTTGCAATTATAGGTAAAATTACTGTTGGTAATATTCAATCATTTATTGCTTACGGAAGACAGTATGTAAGACCAATTAGTGAAGTTGCTCAAATTGCTAATATGCTTCAATCTATGATTGCATCTTCTGAAAGAATATTTAATTTCTTAAATGCTCCAGAAGAAAGTGATAATGGAATTTTAAGTGTACCTGATATAGTTGATGGAAATGTTGAATTTAGTCATGTTAAATTCGGTTATGATCCAAATAAAACTATTATTAAAGATTTCTCATTAAATGTAAAAAGTGGTCAAAAAATTGCAATAGTTGGTCCAACTGGAGCTGGTAAAACAACTCTTGTTAAATTATTAATGAGATTTTATGACATTCAAGGTGGAAATATTAAAATCGATGGTGTTAATATAACTGATTATAAAAGAGCTGATTTAAGAAGCATGTTTGGTATGGTTTTACAAGACACATGGCTATTTAATGGAACTATTAAAGATAACCTAAAATATGGTAAACTTGATGCAACAGATGATGAAATCATAAGTGCATCTAAAGATGCATATGTTCATCACTTTATTCAAACTCAACCTGATACATATGATATGGTTATTAATGAAGAAACGGATAATATATCTGGTGGTCAAAAACAACTTCTAACAATCGCAAGAGCAATTCTTGCAGATCCTAAAATTCTTATTTTAGATGAAGCTACTTCATCTGTTGATACGAGAACAGAGGTTTTAATTCAAAAAGCTATGGACAAACTTATGAAAGGTAGAACAAGTTTTATTATTGCTCATAGATTATCAACAATTAAAAATGCAGATTTAATACTTGTTGTTAATGATGGAGAAATAGTTGAGCAAGGAAAACATAACGAGTTATTAAAGAAAAATGGTTTTTACGCAAACCTTTATAACTCTCAATTTACAAAATAATAAGGAGTATATTTATGAAAAGTATTATTTTATTTATTAAAGGATTCATTATGGGAATAGCTAATATTATTCCAGGTGTAAGTGGAGGAACCCTTGCAATAATTCTTGGTATATATGAAGAATTTATTGGTGCTTTAGGTCACTTATTTAAAAACTTTAAAAAGAATTTAAAATTTATAATACCTATAGCACTTGGTATGCTTGCATCAATTGCATCAATGAGTAGTTTAATTGATTATTCATTTAACCACTTTCCTATAGCAACATGTTTATTCTTTGTCGGTTTAGTTTTAGGTGGTATTCCACTTTTAGTAGGTAAAGTTGAAGGTAAAACTGATTCTAAAATGATTTATAACATAATTGTATTTTTAATTACATTTAGTTTAGTTATCTTTATGTCTTGTGCAGAATTTATTTTTAAATCTAGTTTTGCTGTAAGCTTTGCTCATTTATCATTACTTGGAATTATTTTATTATTCTTAGTAGGAATACTTGCTGCTGGAACAATGGTTATTCCAGGAATTAGTGGATCACTTGTTTTAATGCTTGTTGGTTACTATAGACCTGTAATTAAAACTATCAAAGATCTAACACACTTTAATAATGTTGGTCATAATTTATTTATAATTTTAATTTTTGGCGTAGGTATTGTAGTTGGTATTGTTGGTATTGCAAGATTATTTGAATATTTATTTAAAAAACATGAAACAATTACATATTATGGAGTTTTAGGATTTATATTTGCATCTGTTGCTGCAATTCCAATTTCAATATTCTCAGCTCAAACAATTTCGTTTATAGTACTTGAAGTTATAATTGGAGTTCTTCTTTTAGGAGTGGGAGCAATTATTTCATATAAATTAGGTGAAAAATAAAAACAACTTAAATAAGTTGTTTTTTTCTTGCATTAATTTATATTTAAATATAAAATTAATAAAGAAAAAAAGAGGAATACATTATGGAAAAATATGAAGAAGTAGAAAGAAGTATTATAAAAAAATTTCGTAAAGAAATTTGGTGTAAATTTACTAAAGCCGTAAGAGACTATAAACTTATTAATAAAAACGATAAAGTTATGGTTTGTATTAGTGGTGGTAAAGATTCATTTTTACTAGCTAAATGTATTCAAGAACTAAAAAAACATGGTAAGATTCATTTTGATGCCGTATATGTTTCAATGAACCCAGGATATAAAGAGGAAAATAGAAATTTAATAATAAATAATGCAAAACTTTTAAATATTCCCCTTGAAATGTTTGAAACAGATATCTTTGATGTAGTTTATAACGTTCCATCTAAAGCACCATGTTATTTGTGCGCAAGAATGAGAAGAGGACACTTATATAATAAAGCAAAGGAACTCGGTTGTAATAAAATTGTACTAGGTCATCATTTTGATGATGTTATAGAAACAACACTGTTATCACTTTTTTATGGAGCTGAAATTAAAACTATGCTACCAAAACTTCACTCAGATAATTTTGAAGGTTTAGAGTTAATAAGACCAATGTGCTATATAAAAGAAGAAGATATTATATCTTGGAAAAATTATAATGATCTTAAGTTTTTAAATTGTGCTTGTAAGTTTACAGAAAAATCAGAAATTGATGAAAGTGCAAGCAAAAGAAAAATGATGAAAAAATTAATTACTGAACTTAGAAAAGATAATCCGGATGTAGATAGAAATATCTATAAAGCTATGGATAATGTTAATTTAGAATGTGTACTTGGTACAAAGAAAAATGGAGAGTATACTTCATTTTTAGATCACTATGAAGAAAAAAAATAAAATCAACTTTATGTTGATTTTTTAATTTATATGTTATACTTTTGTTATAAGGAGTAAGCATGAAAAAGAAAGAAGAGTTAATTAGAAAGAGTATAGGGGCGGCTATTTTAATTGCACTAGGTGATTATGCATTACTTAAACTTGGAAGTCCAATTGGACCAGTTATTTTTTCACTAGGACTTTTAGGTGTATGCTATATGGGTCAAAACTTATTTACCGGAAAGTGTGGATTTTTATTTCAAGATAAAATCAAACCACTAGATTTAATAATTATTCTAATTGTTAATTTACTAGCAGGTTATTTAGTTGGTTTACTTTTTTCATCAATTGATGTTGATGTATATAATGCAGCAATATCTAAAGTTGCATCGTGGGAAGTAAGTTATTCGTTTTTTGTTAAATCAATTCTATGTGGAATAATAATGTATATTGCAGTTCTTATGTATAAAAAAGGAACACCTCTTGGAATAATCTTTGGAATTCCACTATTTATATTCTGCGGTTTTCAGCACTGCATTGCAAATATCATAACAATGGGAGTTGCAAGAGGATTTGATTTATCAATAATAATATGTATTATTGGAAATTTTGTTGGTTCAATATTAATGTGGTATATTTCAAAAGACTCTAATTAAAATATACTTATGCATCACTTTAGTGATGCATTTTTTTATTTATTAGTTCATATATTTGTTTAAAGGAAAACAAATATATGAACTACGAAAAAATATATCAAAGATCTAAAATATTTATTACTTTAATTATATGTGTTTTTGTAGCAGTAATTATTAAAATCTTTTATATCCAGTTTTTTAAATATAAAAAAATAAATAAACTAGCTGATGACTTATGGAATAGAGATCTTCCGATAATGGCTGATAGAGGATTAATTTTAGATAGAAACGGAAAACTACTTGCAGGTAATATTACAACAACATCACTTATAGTTGTTCCAAGACAAATTAAAGATAAAGAATATACTGCTAAGAAGTTATCAGATATCTTAGGTGTTTCATATAGTGATATCTATAAACATATAACTAAAAATACATCTATAGAAAGAATCCATCCGGAGGGAAGAAGTTTATCATATGATATAGCAGATAAAATAAATGAACTGAATCTTGATGGCGTATATTTACTTAAAGAAGGTAAAAGATATTATCCTTATAAAGAAGTATTATCACATGTTTTAGGTTACGTTGGAATTGATAACCAAGGATTATCGGGTATTGAATCGTATTATGATAAATATTTAATGGGCATTGATGGAGCAATAAAGTATTTATCTGATGGTAAAGGTAAAAGATTAAATATAAGTGAATCATATCATGAACCATATAACGGAATGAACGTTGTTTTAACAATTGATTTAGATTTACAACTTGCAATCGAAAACGAACTTGATGTTGCTGTTTCAAAATATAGCCCCGAACACGCAATGATTTTAGCTATGAATCCTAAATCAGGTGAGATTTTAGCAATGGCATCAAGACCTAATTTTGATAGCAATAACTATAAAGATTATGATATAGAAACAATAAATCGTAATTTACCAATTTGGATGACATATGAACCTGGATCAACATTTAAGATTATCTCATATGCATCAGCAATTGAGGAAAATCTTATAAATATCTTTGATGATACATTTTACGATTCAGGGAGCGTAAAAGTGTCTGGTTCAACACTTCACTGCTGGAAACATGAAGGGCATGGACTTCAAACTTATCTAGAAGTTTTACAAAATTCGTGTAATCCAGGTTTTGTTGCTATAGGTCAAAAACTTGGTAAAGAAAAACTTATGGAGTATATAGATAAATTTGGATTCGGGAAAAAAACTGGTGTTGATCTAAGCGGTGAAGGAAAAGGTATACTATTTACAAAAAGTAAAATGGGTGAACTTGAACTTGCAACAACAGCATTCGGTCAAGGTATATCAGTTACACCAATTCAGCAAGTTAAAGCAGTTAGTGCAGTTATAAATGGAGGTTATTTATATACACCATTTATTGTAAAAGGTATAGAGGATTCTTACTCACATGAGATGGTTTTGGAAAACACAAAAAAATTAGAAAATAAAGTTATCAGTGAAGAAACAAGTAATCTTGTCAGGTATGCTCTTGAAACAGTTGTTGCCCTTGGAACAGGTCATAACGCATATCTAGAAAATTATCGAATTGGTGGAAAGACTGGAACTGCTCAAAAGGTAAGTAACGGAATATATATGGAAGGAAACTATATATTATCATTTATTGGATTTATGCCAGCAGATGATCCTGAAATTATTGTTTATGTTGCAATTGATCACCCTAAAAATACTGTACAGTATGGAGGAACAGTATCAGCTCCAATTGCAAAGAATGTCTTTAAAAGTGCTGCTAAAATATTAAATATAAAAGAAAGCAAAGATGTAATTCCAAAAGAATATTTATGGCTTGATGAAAAATACTATATGGTTCCAGATGTAACAGGTCTAAAAATAAAAGAAGCAAAAAAGTTACTTAATAATTTTCAAGTAAAATATGTTGGTAGTGGAACAAATATAGTAAAACAAACTCCTAAAGCAGATACAATGACAAAAGAAAATGGAATAGTTATGGTTTATTTGAACTAATGTCAAAATTTGTAAAATAAAATAAACATCAAAGATTTATTTTCTTATTTATTGTATACTAAAATTAATAAGAAAGAGGTGGAGTATGCTTATTTTAGCTAAAGCCACACTAGCAATGATGCTAGGATTTGGTTTATCAATTATCGCTGGACTTATTATTATTCCTCTTTTAAGAAAATATAAAATTGGACAAAATGTTAGCCATACTGTTGGTGAAAGACATATAGCTAAACAAGGAACACCAACTATGGGTGGATTAATATTTATAATACCAACCATTCTTGCAATACTGTTTTTATATTTAAAAGGAAGTATAGTATTTAGTCACAACTTATTAGTTTTAGTAATGGTATTTATTTCATATGCCATATTAGGTGGTGTAGATGACTATCTAAAATTAAAAAAGAAAAATAATGATGGTTTATCAATTAGTACTAAATTTATTCTTCAAATGGTTATAGCACTTGTATTTTTCTATATTTTTATGAAAAATGGTGGAGAACCAACACTAGCTATTTCATTTTTACACCTAGAAATACCAATGGGTTGGGCATATGGTTTATTTATATTATTTATGTTAGTTGGTTCATCAAATGCTGTTAACATAACTGATGGACTTGATGGCCTTGCTGGTGGTTTATCTGCAATAGCATTTATTGCATTTGGTATTATTGCATGGAATACTACTTGGATGGAAGGCTATCAGGAAGTAGGTGTCTTCTCATTTTGTTTAGTAGGTAGTTTACTAGGATTTTTAGTATTTAATACACATCCTGCTAAAGTATTCATGGGAGATCTAGGAGCACTTTCTCTAGGTGGAGCACTTGCAACAATCGCAATTATTACAAGACACGAAATATCACTTGCTCTTATTGGTGGTATATTTGTTGCTGAAACTTTATCATCATTAATTCAAATTATTGCTATTAGAAAATTTCATCGCAAGGTGTTCTTAAGAGCTCCACTTCATCATCACTTTGAAGTTTTAGGCTGGCTTGAAACTGACATTGTAAAAATGTTTTGGACTATAGGTTTACTTCTTGCAATGGCAGCTATAACATATGGTGTTTGGTTATAAATTGATATACTCTCAAATGTCAGATACTTTAGTTTAAGTGAAAAAGATATAAACAGAAGGAACGCTCTTTGTATGAACATTGGGTGGTTACTAAAATATCTGACATTTCAAAGTATATCTTTTTTATGCCTTTGCTTGGGATAGTATTATAGATGCTATCTTTTTTATTGCAATAACATCGACAAAACTTCTAATAACTTGTCAATATTCGACATGCATATTAAATAGATTAGAATAAAAACCATAAAGTTTTTATATGATTAATTGGTAGGTGAACTTAATTTGAAAAAATCAAGTTTATATATAAAATTAATCACATCAATACTTATATTTTTTGGAATGCTTATGATATATTCATCAAGTTATGTGTGGTCAAATTACAAATTTAGTAATAAATATCACTATTTAATATATCAATTAATATTTTTATTTGCTGGTATTATAGTATTAAAATTTATAAAAAAAATGGATATAAATATTATAAAGAAAAATACTAATTTATTATTAGTAGTTGGTATTATTTTATTAGGCCTTGTCATAGTACCTGGAATTGGTGTTGTAAGAAATGGATCAAGATCATGGTTTAGTATAGGTCCACTTGGATTTCAACCTAGTGAACTTATGAAGATAATTCTTATTGTTTTTACTGCTAAGTATTTAGAAAAATATCACGTAAAAATAAATAATATAAAAGACAATTTGTTTCCATTATTATATGTAATATTTACTTGCATATTTCTCATTATGTTAGAACCTGATTTTGGTAGTTCAATGATAATAATATTAACAATTATTTCAATGCTGTTTAATTCAGGTTTAAAGTATAAATTTTTTGGTATACTCGGTATTTTTGGTTTAGCTAGTATAACAGGTTTAATACTGATAGCTCCATATAGACTTGCGAGAATTATTTCATTTGTAAATCCATGGAAAGATCCGCTTGGTTCAGGATATCAAATTATTCAGTCACTTTATGCAATAGGTCCAGGTGGTTTATTTGGTCACGGTTTATTTTCATCAAGACAAAAATATTTTTACCTTCCAGAGCCTCAAACAGATTTTATATTTGCAATATTATGTGAAGAATTAGGCTTTTTAGCATCAGGTGTAATTATTATTTTATTTATTTTTCTTTTTTATAATTTTTATCAAATAAGTATAAGAGAAAATGATTTGTTTAAAAAATTTATTATAATTGGTATATCATCGTCTCTTGCAATTCAAACACTTATGAATTTATGTGTAGTTGTAGGTTTGCTTCCTGTTACTGGAGTAACGCTTCCATTTTTTTCTTATGGAGGTTCATCACTAGTTGTAAGTTTAATATCTATAGGTCTTATTTTAAATATTTCAGAAAATAAAAAATAATTTTGACTTTAATAATTAGTAGTGCTATAATTCCTCTTGCAGCGTTAAATTTAAAAGATAAAAGGAGACATAAATATGAAATATTTTAATGACAGCGAAAAAGAATCATTTAAACAATTTTTAGAAGCTGAATTTGATGAGGATTCAAAAGAAAAAATAGATATTAATGATTTAAAATCATTAATGATGGAATATAAAGAGTGGAAAGAAACTAGATGTTTAATTGATCCAGTTTTACTTGAAATGTTAGTTGAAGATGGTTATGACGTTGATTCACCACATTTTGCAGAAATTCAAAAAGGTGCTGAAGATTCAATTTTCAATAATCCATTAGTACCAACTAAAAATAGTAAAATAATCACACCATACTCAAAAGTTGGTTTTAAAACAGAGTTAAAAGATAGAATTATAACTTGTGATGATAGATTAGTTTATCTTTCAGTAAAAAATAACTTACCATATATTAATACTGAAGGTGAAAAACCAATTTGCTTACATAATGCTATTGATACATATATGCTTGCAAATCCATATGATGCTCATTATCCTAAGTTTGAATACGGATACCTTCCACTAATTCATAAAACTAAAACTGGTGATGTAATACTTGCTGTTACTGGTCAAGTAACTGACAAAGATTACGAGAAAAAAATATCAATGATAGAATCACTACTTCCAGTATTTAAAGCTTTTGGTGAAAATAATGGTTACATTAACCCATATATTGTTAATTCAACTACAGTAAAAGATGGCTATTATATGTATATAGCAACAAATCCAAAAGAAAGAGAAGTAACTCATGTTCGTACAAAGTAATCTTTATAGATTACTTTTTTTATTGACTATTTTTATAAAGATAAAAATTGTAAAGTTTTTACAATTCATGAGCATTATTAGTGAAATTTATAGTATAATTTAATAGAAATTGGAGGAATCTTTATATGAAAGTTATTGTATCTGCCGGTGGTACAGGTGGTCATATATATCCTGCTTTAGCAATTATTGATTTACTTAAAAAAATTGATAAGGACGTTGAAATATTATATATTGGAACCCATAATCGTATGGAAAAGGACATTATTCCAGAAATGGGTATTAAGTACGAATCTCTAGAAATTTATGGTTTTAATATTAAAAAAGTTATTCATAATGTAAAAAATGTTTTTCTTATAAATAAAGCATTTAAAAAATGTCGAAAAATAATGAAGGAATTTAAACCTGATTTGGTTGTTGGAGCTGGTGGATATGTTACATATCCTGTAATAAAAGTTGCTCAAAAACTAAAAATAAAAACTTTTATACATGAACAAAATAGTTTTGCAGGCAAAACAAATGTTGCGCTTGGAAAAAAAGCATCTTTAATTGGTGTTTCTTTTGAAAAATCTTTAAAAGATTTTAAAGGAACAACTGGAAAAGCTTTTTTAATGGGTAATCCATGTTCAAAACGAGCAGAGCTTATGAAACCAATAAAAAAATCCGAAATTGGATTTGATGATAAAAAACCTTTAGTAGTTGTAGTTGCTGGAAGTTTAGGTAGTGAATCTATAAATAGAGCATTTAAAGGTTTAATAAAAAATATTGAAGATAAAAACTATCAACTATTATATATAACTGGAAAAAAACACTATAATGCATTTATTGAAAATGAAAAGTTTCCTAAAAATGTTAAAGTAATTCCGTTTTTTAATAACCTTCCAGGTTTATTAAAAAATACAGATGTATTAATATCTAGATCTGGTGCAAGTACGATGAGTGAAGTTATAGCTTTAAAAATACCTACAATATTTATTCCTTCACCATATGTTGCAAATAATCATCAGTATTATAACGCACTTGATTTAGTCGAAAAAAACGCAGCTTTATTAATTGAAGAAAAAAATATTAAAGAAGATGTTTTATTTAATGATATAGATAAACTTCTAAAGAATTCTGATGAAGTTAAGAAAAATTTAAAAAATATCAAAACCGTAGATACAGAAAAAGTATTTATAGATGAAGTAAGGAAGTTACTAAATGATTAATGAACTTAAAAATTATGGCAAAGTAAAAGAGAATATAGATTTAATTAACTATAATACATACAAAATATCATCTCATGCTAAATATTTAATCGAGGTTAAAGATGAAAATTCACTTGTTGATTTAATTAAATATTTAACTGATAACAAAGTAGATTATTTTGTTTTAGGAAACGGATCTAATGTAGTTTTACCACAAAATGATTTTAGTGGAGTAATAATTAAATTAAATGAATTTAATCAAATTGAAATAGATGATGATGAAGTTACAGTTGGTGCTGGAGTTATGCTTCCTAAACTAGTAAGTGAAGTTGTAAACAACTGTTTAACTGGTTTAGAGTGGGCAGCAGGTATACCAGGAACTATAGGTGGATCTGTTGTTGGTAATGCTGGTGCTTATCTATCAGAGATATTTGACTTTATAATTTCTGTAAGAGTGCTTGATAAAGGAGTTATAAAAGACATATTAAAAAAAGATATAGATTATAGCTATCGTTATTCATCATTTAAAAATAAAAAGGACACTATTATTTTAAGTGTTAAGTTAAAATTAGGAAAAGGTAATAGTGATGAATCACTTAACATAATTAAAAAAAGAAGAGAAAGAAGACTTGAATCACAACCACTTGAATATCCAAGTGCAGGTAGTACATTTAGAAATCCTGAAAATGATTATGCTGGAAGGCTAATCGAAGAGTGTGGTTTAAAAGGAAAAAAAGTTGGTGGAGCAATGGTTTCGGAGAAACATGCAAACTTTATCATAAATTATGATAAAGCAACACCTAATGATATTCGAAGTCTTATTAAAGAAGTTCATGATGAAGTATTAACTAAAACTGGAGTTGATTTAGTTTTAGAACAAGAATTAATAGATTGGAGATAATTAATATGAAAAAGCCAAATAAACCAAGAATTAATAAAATAGCTTTAGTAGTTATTATTCTTTTTGTTTATTTAGTTTTTTCATTTGGTTATTACCTATGGTCACTTCCAATTAAAAACATATATATTTTTGGTAATACTTATTTATCTGATGCAACGATTATTGAAACATCAGGAATAAAAAATTATCCTTCCCTTATGAAAGTAAGTCGAAGAAAAATACGTAAAAAATTAAAACAAAATGAATTTATCGATGATGTTAGTATAAAGAAAAATGTTTTCGGAAAAATAACAATTACTGTTAAAGAAAGTAAACCATTATTTATAAATAGATCAACAAATAAAATTGTTTTACTTAATGGTAAATCTGTAGATGATAATATTAATGCACATATTCCAACGCTTATTAATAACGTTCCAAATGATGTTTATGAAAAATTAATAGAGAGATTTAATGAAGTTGATTATAATATTATTTTACAAATTAGTGAAATTGAATATAGTCCGAACATTATAAATGAAAAAGTAATAGATGCTGAAAGATTTTATTTAAGAATGAATGATGGAAATAGCGTTTATATAAATCCAATAAATATAAAAAGGCTTAATAATTATTTTGAAGCATATGATTATTTACCTGATGGTGCAAAAGGAACGTTTTATTTTGATTCTAATAGTAATAATATTATGTTTAAAATATATGGATCAAAAAGTACTGAAGAGGTTGTTATAAATGAATGAAAATTATAATAATAAAATGAAAGAAATCATTTCTTCACTTAATTATGTTCCAAAACTTCTTCTTCATAGTTGTTGTGGACCATGTTCAACAACATGTATAAGTATTTTAAGTAAGTATTTTTATGTAGATGTTCTTTACTATAATCCAAATATAGAACCAGAAGAAGAATATATAAAAAGAAAAAATGAACAAATTAAATTTATTAAAGAATTTAAAGGTAGTTATCCAGTTAAATTAATTGATGCAGACTATGATAATGAAGAATTTATGAAAGACCTTCATCCTTTAAAGGAAGAAAAAGAAGGTGGAAAAAGATGTGCTGTATGCATCAAAAAAAGGATGGAATATACTTGCTTAAAAGCAAAAGAACTAGGTTATGATTATTTTGCAACAACTTTAACTGTAAGTCCTCACAAAAATAGTCAAGTAATTAATAAAATAGGAGAAAGTTTAGAAAAACTATATAGTATTAATTTTTTATATAGTGATTTTAAAAAAGAAGATGGATATTTAAAGAGCATTAACTTTGCTAAAGAATATAATTTATATAGACAAAATTATTGTGGATGTAGATATTCAAAATATGATGATATTGATGGTGATTAATATCATCATTTTTTATTGAAATTAAGCATATTATTTGATAAAATACTATTGGCCTTAAAAAAAGGAAAATACACATTAATGGGGATTATTTATATCGAGTGCCTTTATAGGTGTTATAGATAAGTAGATCCATTAAGCGGAAAAAAACGAAGGAGGATGAAATTTATGGCTGTAGTTTCTATGAGTTATTTATTAGAAGCTGGGGTTCATTTCGGTCATCAAACAAAAAGATGGAACCCTAAAATGAAGGAGTATATT